>CAZVYM010000066.1:0-1473 GCA_964630935.1 uncultured Gemmatimonadaceae bacterium
TCCCGTTCACAGCTGCCCGCACGCGTGGCACCGATGCGGGGCCGATTCGGAAGCCGTGCCGCGCCGCGCCGCGCGGAGCCTTGGGGGGAGAGGCCAAAGGCGCAGCTTGCCTCAGACTACAATCGTCGGAGCGCAACGTACGCGGATTCGCGCCGGCGCGCATCCTCGGCGGAAGGCCCACCCCCCATCCAGGAGAATGCCATGAGGCGCCGGCGTCTCCGGGCTGAGGAGCGTTTCGAGCTGCGACTCATACAAGGCTTGCGCGACCCACGAAGGCAATGGGAAGTTGCACGCTCATCCCCCCAGAGCCTTCAAGGAGGCATCGGTGCCCAACCTACAGGCTGTCCTACGGCATGAGATCCGCAGAATCGCCCGCAGCGAGGTTCGCTCTGAATTGGAGGCAACGAAGAAGGCGGTTTCCAGACAGCGCAGTGACATCGCCGAGCTGAAGCGAAAGAATGCAGACTTGGAGCGGAAGGTAAGCTACCTGGAGGCCCGTGAGACCAAGCGCCTGAAGGCTGGCCCCGCCAAGGCGAAGCCTCCGAGAGGGACAAGGTTCTCGGTTCGCTCATTGAAGGCTCAACGCACCAAGGCCGGTTTGTCTCAAGCCGACTACGCGAAGCTGGTCGGGGTCAGTGCCTCGACGCTGTACAACTGGGAAAGCGGCACCACGAAGCCAGGCGACAAACACTTGGCCACTTTGGTGTCCCTCAGGGGACTCGGAAAGCGCGAGGCCAAGAGGCGGCTGGAGTTGCTGTCGGAGAACTAGTCGCGGTGGTGCGGCACCTCTGAGCCAGCCCAAGCCACATATGGGCGCTACACCGGCGGCGCGCCGAAATCTGCCGCTGAGTTCTCAGGAGTTGAGGAGATCATGACGAAGCAGGACTTGGCATGGGGGATGAAGATCGGACTTGGGGCAGGGATCGTCATGGCCTTTGTGGCATGGCTCAGCGGGGGTGCTTCAGGTATCGACAGTGGCGGCGTGCCAGTGCAACCCGAGATGCTTGCGTGCCTGGCAGACGCCCCAGTAGCGGGGCTGGTTCTTGGATTACTCCGACCCCTCACGCGTTTCCCGTTGGGCTCCGCCGTCTTGGGCTTCCTGATCCTTGCACCCTATTACGTCCTTAATGAGATCTTTGCGCACGGGCTGACAGGCCCGTTGGACGCCTGGCTGTTGGCAGTGATCTTGCCATCCTTGACGGTAGGGCCTGTAGCCGGCGCGGGGACGTGGTTCATCAACTCCCGACGTGCGAGGGCCAGGGAACGCCGGTCACAACAGACTCATCATCACACGGGACTCGAGCAGAAAGGACACCAGCGGAAACAGTAGCAAAGGCCCCGCTTCCTCAGCGCCGGCATCGTCTCTGCCGCAAGGTGTGCCTCGTGAGGGCGGCGCGCCCCGAGAATGAACAGCCGAAGGGGGGCGGATGCCCCAGGGGCATGAGGTCCGATTCCCGCTCTTCTTCCCGCTGT
>CAZVYM010000066.1:1573-22723 GCA_964630935.1 uncultured Gemmatimonadaceae bacterium
GGGGGGCGGATGCCCCAGGGGCATGAGGTCCGATTCCCGCTCTTCTTCCCGCTGTTCGACCCGTTATTCCCGCTCTTTGGAGGCGGCAGGTTCCGGCATGCGATGTCGGCAAGGACGGCAGATCGTGCAGTCCAGTAGTGGTTTATACGGTTCCTTGCCGTGATTGCGCCTAACCTCTGAGTACCTCCGGAGCACGAGGTCACAGGTTCGAGCCGAGCGGCCCTGATAGCGGCCGAAGACCCACCCGATCCTCCGCGAGACGGGCGAGGATCGCGAAGCGACCGCAGCCCCATCCTGTCGGGCGCATAGGGCCCGGGGCCACAGGCCCCGGGCCTTCTGGGTGGGGCTCGCACCCACAGGACGACTCATCAGAGTTTCGGCCTACATCCTGACCTCCCCTCCGACCGGCATTGCCTGTCGCTTATTTCCGCTACCCACAGGCACCCTTATGAGGCGGGTGATTGGTCCTGCCACCGGGACCGATGCCCCATCACCACAGCCATGGCCATGGAGCCGGGAATCACACCGCCAAGAAGGACGAGGTATTCACTGCCCGGAAGGACGAAACTCGGGAGCACTGCGCCCAGAAGCGCCAGAATCAGGAACGGCCCGAAGGCTATGGCCAGACCCCAGAGGACTCGATTGAAGCCAGAGCTTCGGCGCTCGCTCCGGGGAAGGACAATCCACGTGTGCACGAGGGCAGCGAGACACAGGACCATGTAGAGCAGGTCCGTGTAGCCGCGCACTACCCGGTATTGCCCAAGGAAGGCGGGGAAGATCACCCACTCCGCAACTCCGAACGCCAAGAGGGGAAGGAAGGCCGCATAGACCGCCCAGCCCGGGATCGATCTTCCCCGAATCCTCTTCGGTCTGGGGTATACCATGAGAAAATGGGCCAGAATCCCGGTGTAGAAGACGCCGAGGTTCTGCTGAATGAAGCCCATCCCGGAATCCAGAAAGCCGACGTTGAGCCCCCTGAAGTTCACCACGCCGTAACAGAGCCCGAAGACCGCCAGGAGGAACCCAGGCATCGTGCCGGACGCCAGATAGGCCCAAAGGCCGAAGCCCAGGAAGGAAGCCGTCACCACGAAGTCCAGGAGCAGAGATCGCCACTGTGCCGGCGAACGAAGCCCCCAGGTCACGTGCGCCGTCTGGGTTGTTCCAGCTCGGTCGACAGACAAAGACTGCTGCTCACCGCTTTCCAGGCCATGCCGGTCGGGTCTGGACCAGGGATTCTTCACCGGCACGCCGTCCACCGCTGTGATGCGGTCTCCTACCACCAGGCCACCTCTCTCTCCAGGCCCCTTCTCCTCCAGCCACATCACTGTGGCGGCCAATCCCGTGGAATACCCGCCCTGTCCGGTCGATCGCATCTGAATGCCGCCCAGGACGCCCCATGCCAGGACGAGGGCCGCAGCACCCAGCATGGGTTTCTTGACTCTTCTGATCCATTCTCCTTCCATCGGGGAGTCTCCTTCCCTACGGTGCCCGCAACGTGGCCACCGCATCTACCCGGGTCGCGCGGTAGGCCGGCAGGACGCTGGCACCCACTCCCGTCGCTACCATCAGCAGAGAAACCAGGCTCAGGACAAGGGGATCCCTGCTTCCGGTGGGGAAGAGTGTCGGATCCAGGAAGCGGTTCGACGCCCAGACAACCGCCAAGCCCAAGGCGATGCCAGCCACCGCCATCCGGAGACCTCCCAGGAGCACGGCTTTGAGGATCCTTGGCTGACCGCCCCCGAGGGCCACACGAATGCCGAACTCGTGGGCCCGCATACGAACCGTGAAAGCCACGACTCCGTAGACGCCCACTACCGCGAGCAGCGCCGCCAACCCGGCCATGAAAGCCATGGCCGCCGAGCCGAAGCGAGCAAAGCTGTAGCCCCGGGAGCGACCCATGAGCTCATCCCAAGTGCGCACGGTCACGGGAATGTTGGGCTCCATGGACCAGAGGGTCTCCCTCATGGCCTGGGCGACGGCGGCCGGATCGCCTCGAGGGTGGACCACGACGTTCTGGAAATACAACGGCCGCTGGGCAACAGTCGTGTAGAACTCGGGGAAAGGCTGCCACCCGAATCCGTACCGGACGTTCTCCACCACGCCGACCACGGTCCGCCAGATCGAGTCGCCCGGAAGGTCCAGCCGGAGACGGTGCCCGAGAGGGTCCTCGTCACGCCAGTACGTCCGGGCCACCGTCTCGTTGACCACCGCCACCGGGAGGGTATTGGCCTGATCCTCGGGGGTGAGCAGGCGTCCCGAGACGAGACGCATGCCCGCCACGTCGAAGTACCCGGCGGTCACAGCGCTGTTGTGGATATTGCCGCTCACGATGCCGTCTCCGGTCTCGACCGAGGCCGGCGGGTAGGATACCCCTCCTGAGTACGGCATCTGGCTCGCCGACCCCACCGCGCGCACGTCGGCTCTGGCCGCAAGACGGCCGGTGAGATCGCGGAAGAACCGGGTCACAGCTTCACCGTCGTTTCGGTACGCCTCGGGGAGAACGACCCGCATGGTGAGCCGGTCTCGGGACTCGAAGCCCGGGTCCAGGTCTGCCGCCTGGTGGAAGCCCCTGAGGGCCAGGCCGGCCCCGGAGAGAAGAACAAACGCAAAGGCCAGCTCGGATACGGCCAGGACCGTGTGGGACCGGCTTCTGCCCGTGGCCACCACGCCGCGGCTCCCGTCACGCAGAGCCGAGCCCACCTCCGTCGCCACGACTCGCAGGGCAGGAACGACCGAGGTGAGGCCCGCCACGGCGAACGTCATCAACGCCGCGAGGCCCAGGACCGTGGGATCGACCCGGACCGCGTCCGCATTCCTCAAATCCACAGGGAGAACCGAGACGAGTGGCCTTACGCCCAGCGCCGCTACCAGCACGGCGACCACGCCCCCCAGCACGGCCAGGACCATCCCTTCGGAGGCGAGCTGGGCGACGAGGTGGAGTCGTCCTCCACCGAGGGCGGTGCGTACGGCCAGCTCCCTGTGTCGCTCCATCGCGCGCACCAGGAGCAGGTTCGCCACGTTGGTGCAAGCGATGAGGAGCACGAGGGCGGCGGCGCCCAGAAGCAGCAGGACTCCCGGTCGGCTCCCGGCCACCTCCAGCTCACGGAGAGGGTAGAGCTGGACGCCGCGGTTCCGCTCATCGCTGTGGCTCTCGGCCAGCCGCGTCTGCAGCGTCGCCATCTCCCGTTGCGCCGCTTCCAGGCTCACCCCATCTGCCAGGCGGCCTACAACCTGGAGAAAACCGCCGGCACGGCTGGGCCAGCCCCGGCGGGAATCGGGGAGGGGAGCCCACACGTCCACCCCGTCGTAGGGAAAGGAAAAGCCGGTGGGCATGACACCCACCACCGTGTAGGGGACTCCATTCAGGGAGATATCGGTTCCCAGGATGTCGGGGTCCGCGCCGAGCATCCGCTCCCAGAAGCCCTGGCTCACGACCGCGACCCTCGGCCCTCCGATCTCGTCCTCCTCCTGGGTGATCACCCTGCCCATCAGGGGTCGCACGCCAAGGGCGCGGAAAGTCCCGGATGAGGTGTTGACCGCAGAGATGCGCACCGGCCCGTCGGGTGTCCCGAAGGCGTAGCTGCCCCCCTCGTAGGCCCCCATGGCCTCGAAGGACTTCGCTCCCTCCTGCCAATCCTCGAACGTGGCCGGCGGAACCGAGTAGCTCCCCGCCGCGCGGCTCGCCGAGGGCGGTCCTGTGGGAAGCGTCGTCTGGAAGCGGTAGATCCCCACGAGGCGCTCGGGTGCGGTGTACGGGACGGGGTCGAGCAGAACCGCGTTGACGACGCTCAGTGCCGCGGTGAGCCCCCCCATGCCCACACCCAGAGTGGCGACTACGGCCAGCGTGAACCCGGGCCTCCGCGCAAGGGTTCTGAAGGCGAGCCTCAGGTCACGAGCTACGGCCCCAATCGCCCCTGGGATCGCTCCAGGGGCTGAGCTCAGGCCGAACAGGAGCCCGTGGACAACGATGGGAAGCACGTACAGCCAATACCAAAGGGCAGGGGGAATCCGTGACCCGGAATTCAGGTGCGCCTCGAACTCCTCTCTGGCGTCACCCACCACGCTCTGCCCCGTGCGCCCCCGTGGGGCGCACCACTCCAGGAGTCGCTCCGCCGACCGCGGAGGTGCCCTATCACGCCCTTTCTCGCTCATCTCCCACCGCTCCCAACGTCGTCACCACCCCGTCCCAGAGCGTGAGAAGAGCCTCCCGAGACTCTCTCAGCACTTCCACGCCCTCCGTCGTCACCGTGAAGATCCGCCGGGGCTTCCCCCCTCTCTCCGGCGTGCCGTCCTCAGTGCGCCACGTAACCAGGCCCTTCTCGCGCAGGCGGTCCAGGGTCTTGTAGAGGGCGCCCCGAGAGACCTTCCGTCCCACCGCCCTGTCCAACTCGCGCATGACGGAGAGCGCGTAGGCCTCCTCCTCCAAGCGGAGCACCGCCAGGAGGATCATCTGCTCCAGCTCACCCACGTAGTCCTTCGCCATACCGCCCCTACCGTCCCGGTGTCGCAATTGTCTACTTGCGGTGTCGTAATTGTAAACATCGCCCGTGGGAAACTCAAGAACCTCTCATTCCGGTGGCCAGCGACGAGGCCGGTAACAGAATCGGTAACACACCGAACCGGCACGGACCCCCAACGGAGTCGGCCGCAGATCGGCGCGTATCGGTCGCCGTTTCCAGCCCTATGGCCATCTCCGCGGATGGGGCTTCGGCTTCCTGGTGCGCCGCTCGGCAGCGTCAGTGTAACGGTGAGCGCCCGGCGATCCCGGGGAAGAACGCCTGTAGGCTCACGATGATCATCTGCATGGCGATCGCGGCGAGAATCATCCCCATCAGGCGCTTGGCGATGGCGGTCACCTGAGGCGAAAGGTAGTGACCGATGACCGGAGCCAAGAGCAGCGCCAGGGAGATCACCACGAGGAACACCGCGAGCCCTACCGCCAGCGCGGGCTCCGTCCCGTGCGTCGCGGCGTCATGGCCGAAAACGATCAGTGTCGCGATGGTTCCAGGGCCCACGAGCAGCGGAATCGTGAGCGGATAGATCGCGACGCTCTCGGCGTCGGTCGTGTCCGAGCGCTCCGAATCGGTTTGTCCATGCTGGTGGCTCGGTGAGCCGTGGAGCATGGCGATCGCGATGAGCAGCACGAGCAGACCGCCCGCGAGGCGGAAATCGTTCACGGTGAGGCCGAACGCGTGGAGAATCGGCGCGCCGGCCACCGCGGAGACGATGCAGCCCACGGTGACGCCGATCGAGGCGGTGATCGCGACCTTCCGTCGTTGGGCGTCGGACTGGCCTTCGGTGAGCGAGAGGAAGATCGGGATGTTCGCCAGCGGATTCATGATGGCGAACAGCGCGGCGAAGACCTTCGTCGCGAAGGAGACGTCAATCAGCATGGCGGGTCCTCTCTGGACGTACGAGCCTGATTCCCTCGAGGATCGCGACGATGCCGAGGATCGGCCAGTCTTCGACTCCCTTGGGCATTCGGCTCCCTCGAGGAAAGGTCCAACCGCCGCGTGGGCGCGAGGAGCACGGTAGGGACCGGGTCAATGAGTGGCAAGCCGGAAGGACGGCTCCCAGCCAAGCCGTCGCGGCGCCTCGGACCTTACCCACCAGAAGCGATGTCTTTGAAGAACGGAGCCAATGCGGCGTCCAGGACGAATGACTGAGCCATATACTACGAGCGGGCCAATGGGTGCTCTCGCTCCCCAAGCCGCCTCCGTCCCTGGATGATGGGCGGTGGGAGCCGGAGGCGAGGGACGGGCTCGGGATCGGCGGGATCGAAGCTCGGCGTCTGGAACGAGCCCGGGCGAAGAAGGTCTCCAACGTCGCTGCACCGGAAGGAACGGAAGGAACGGAAGGGAGGGGACGATGAGGGCTGAGAACGAAAAGAAATCGAGGGCCGGAGTCCGGGGCGCGCTGGCGCTTCTGCTCGCCGGTCTGGCGGCCGCGACGGCGCCTCGTCCGGTGGACGCCCAGACCGAGCCGGCGGCCCGCGTGTGGCTGGGCCTGGGCATCGCCACCGCCGGCGTTCGCAACGTGGACGCAAACGCCGGATGGAGCGCCGAGCTCGGGGTCGAGCGCGCGCCGGTCCACTACGCGATTCGCATGACGTGGTTGGCGGATCTGAGCCACCTGCCGGAGCTGGGGAGCGATCGCGTGCGGGAGGTGGGCGCGCTGTACGGGCGGGTGACCACCACCTCCTGGGGGCATGCGTCCGTCGCCGCCGGTCTCTCCGTGGTGACCGTCGACGGGTGCGACGGGACGTATGAGAAGTCATGCACCACCATCGGGGTGCCGTTGGTGGCCGAGGCGCGGCTGGAGAGCCAGGTCATCGGGCTCGCGCTCCAGGCCTTCGGTGACATCAACCCCAAGGCGACGTTCGGGGGCTTGGGGCTTTCACTGCGGCTCGGTTGGATGCCCTGATTCCGCCGCGATGCCGTGGCCGGGATGCGCCTGCGCCGCGCCGTCGCGTCCGCCTCGGGCGGGGACGCCCTGGTCCTCGGGTTCTCCGTTTGCGGCGATCGGTGCCCTGATACGATTCGCGCCCGAATTCCGCGTCAGGGGGGTGTGAGCGGTTCCGACCAGCCCCCGAAGCACGGAGACCTTCCCATGAGGCACGTGAGAAGCACGCGAAGCGTCCTGACCCTGGTGGTCGCCGCCCTGGCGACGGCCTGCGCCGCCGACGCTACCGGCCCCCAACCCGTCGATCCCGCGACCGAGAGCCGCTGGGACATGGACATCACCGTCCGGTACCTGCATTCGTCCTCGGATCGGACTTGCGACGGCCTGGATCTCCTGGGCTTCGTGAACCCCGGCGAATTCCAGTACCGCATCACGGCGAAATACGGCTCGATCACGAAGAGCACGGAGTCGAAGGGATACGGTACGGTCGGCGGGACGTCGAAGGCCCTGAAGAACGACGAGATATGGGACTTCGCCGACCAGACCTGGACCTTCGACAACATGAAGGCGGGGGACGCGGTCGACCTGACGCTGTACGTCACGGAGTGGGACGGGACCGTCAAGGACGACTACATGAACAACCGCAGCGGGAGCCTGAGCCTGGACCCGAGCTCCCTTCTGCCCACCGGCGGGACCAAGACCGGTCGCGCGCTGGGCGTGGGCAAGTCCACGTGCGGCCTCACGCTCTACTACGACGTCACAGCCCGGCAACGCCAGGTCCAGGTGAGCTGAGCGCCCACGGAATCAGATTCGCTGGCCGGCGGGCGCCGCGGCCCTTCCCGCGGTCCCGTCAGCCCGCGAGCTGCGTGGTGAGGAACGCACGAGCGGTACGCCAGTCCCGGTTGACGCTGGCCAGCGACACCTTCAGCACCTCGGCGATTTCGTCGAGCTTCAGGCCGGCGAAGAACCGGAGCTCGACCACGCGCTCCTGACGCTCGTCCATGGTTCCCAGACGGGAGAGCGCCTGGTCGATGGCGAGGAGCTCGTCCGCGCTGGTTTCCTCACCGGCCGAATCCTCGAGGAGCGTGACGAGGGGCTCCCCTCCACCACGCTTCTGGGCGTTCCGGGCCACGGCGTGATCGACGAGGATCCGGCGCATGGCCCGAGCCGCGATGGCGAAGAAATGGGCTCGGTTGCGCCACTGCACCCTGTCCTGGTCCACGAGCTTCAAGTAGGCCTCATGGACCAGCGCGGTAGCGCTCAGCGTGTGGCCGGCACGCTCGGTGCGCAGCCGCGCGCGGGCGATTGCCTTCAGCTCGTCGTATACGAGCGGGAGGATCCGGTCCATCGCGTCGCGGCTGGTGCCGTCGACCCGCAGGAGCAACTCGGTGATGTCCCGCTCTCGCACCATACCCGTCTCGTCCGTGGTTGGTGTGCCGGGCTCCCGTTCCCGAACCCTCTTCGAAGATAGGCCCGGGTCGTGTCGCGTTGCCATGGCAGCGTCGTGTGCGACCGCCGTGACACGAAATCGGCCCGCCTTCCGCGTCAACACACGGAACGACGAACGGAACGACGAACGGACCTCAACAAGGCGGACCCCATGAAGCGCTTGCTGCGTCGACCCGATCTCCGGCATCTCGTGTCACTCCTGACCGTTGCCGTGTGCTCCACTCTTCTCGCCGTCCCGGCCGCGGCGCAGGCGACCGGTGGTGGGGTCCCGGCGGCCCGACACGGCTTCCATTTCTCGGTCGGCCTGGGCACGGCATCCGTCTCGGCCACGTGCAGCGGCTGCAACATCGACTTCTTCCAGGACCGCATCAACGGCTTCTCGGGGCGGCTCCAGCTGGGGGCAGCGGTCACGCCCCAACTCGTCATCGCCGGGGAGTTCCTGGGGTGGATCAAGAACGACCAGACGCTGAACCGCCGTATCGCGGCGCTCAGTGTTGTCCTGCTCGGGTATCCGAGCCCCACGGCGGGCTTCTTCATGAAGGCTGGCTTCGGGGTGCTCCGAGCCATCGGAGAGAACGACCTGGCGGTCGTGCGGAGCGACGCGCTCATGTCGTCCATCGGGCTGGGGTACGACATTCCCGTCGGCGAGCGCGTAAAGCTGACGCCCTACGGAACCTATATCCGTACCTTCGCGACTCAGACCTGGGCCGACGGCGTTGAGAGCCCGGTGCCCCTCTCTCCCAACGCCTTCCAGTTCGGCGTCGCACTCACGGTTCACTGAGGCCGGAGGCGCTCAGCCGCCCGCGCGCCTCGAAGGTCCGCCGGTCGTCCAGCACCACGACGGACTCGAGGCGCGCGGGTCTTTCGCGGGGAAGGCGCCCTCCCTACTTCCACATCCCCTGCGAGAACGAGACAGCGTCGCATTTGCACGCGGCCCGGCCAGGTCCTACCGTCGGGCAGTCGATCTGCCCGCTGAGACCCTCTCGCCCCGGTCAGCCGAGGGCTCTGCGCTCGCGCCGAGCAGCTCGGCCAGATGATTCGCGGCGAGAGGCGACGCCAGGGCTTCATTCATCGGCGAATCGGAGCTTGGCATGGATCGCGATTCGTGGGCCCGCATCCAGGCGCTCTTTCTCGCTGCCCTGGAGCATCCGGCGGAGGGTCGCTCCGCCTATCTCGAGCGGGCCGAATCCGATCCCGAGATCCGGCAGCAGGTGCAGAAGCTCCTCGACGCGGACGAGGATCCGGCCACCATCCTCGACGCATCCGCCGAGTGGCTCCTCGTGGACTCCGCAGGACCGGAGGCCGAGGATCTCTCGGCCCTCGGCTCGACGGAAGGGGAGGCCGATTCGGGCGACCTGGAAGGAACGTGGGTGGGCCCCTACATCATCCGCGAGCGGATCGCCGAAGGCGGGATGGGCTCCGTCTACCTGGCGACGAACGAGGAGCTCGAGCGGACGGTCGCCTTGAAGCTCATCAAGCGCGGGATGGACAGCGAAGAGATCGTCCGGCGCTTCAGGGCCGAGCGTGTCATCCTGGCGCGTATGGAGCACCCGAACATCGGCCGACTTCTGGGCGGCGGGGTGACCGAGGACGGCCTCCCCTGGTTCTCCATGGAGTACGTGGAAGGAAAGCCCATCGACACATACTGCGAGGCGAACGACGTCCCGCTGCGGGAGCGACTCGCCCTGTTCGCGTCGGTGTGCGAGGCGGTGCAGTTCGCGCACTCCAACCTGGTGGTCCACAGGGACCTGAAGCCGAGCAACATCATGGTCACCGAGGACGGGACCGCGAAGCTCCTGGATTTCGGGATCGCCAAGGTCCTCGGGGGAGACGATGCCGACGTCGGGCTGACACGAACGGGCGTCCGTCCCATGACGCCGGAATACGCGGCGCCGGAGCAGGTCCGAGGCGAGCCGGTCACCACCGCGACGGACGTCTATTCGCTCGGCGTGATCCTGTACAAGCTCCTGGCCGGCAAACCGCCGTATGGGGAGAACCTCGGTGCCACCGATCTCGAGGTCGCCATCGTGTCCGAGCAACCTCCGCGGCCGAGCTCGAAGCTCGGGCGCGGCCAGGCGAGGCTCTCGAGCGACCTCGACAACATCGCCCTGATGGCACTACGGAAGGAGCCGGCTCGCCGGTACCCTTCGGCGGGGGCGCTCGCCGACGACGTTCGGCGCTACCTGTCGGGTCAGCCCGTCCGGGCCACGCGGGATTCGCTCGCGTATCGCACCCGAAGGTTCATCGGACGCAACCGGGTCGGCGTCGTGGGCGTGGCAGCGGCGCTCCTGGCCGTGGGCAGCACGGTATCGGTCTATACCCTCCGGCTCCAGGAGGAGCGGGATCGGGCCGAGCTCGAGGCCCAGAAGTTCCAGGCCGTCGCCAGCTTCTTCTCGCAGGTTTTCACGCAGGCCACGCCCGAGGTCACCGAAACGAAGGAAGCCACGGTCTCGGACATGCTCGAGAGCGCTCCGGCGCTAGCCGAGAAGTCTCTCGCGGAATACCCGGACGCTCTCTCGAAAGTCCTCGGCGACGTGGCGTTCGTCTTGCGCCAGCGGGGCGACTACGCGAAGGCGGTGCCCATCCTGCGCCACGCCCTGGAAATCAAGCGCACGCTCATGGGAGACAGCGTGGACGACCAGCTCGTCCAGGAACTTTCCGGGATGGGGACCACGCTGGCCGCCCTGGGCCGATACGATGAAGCGGAATCCTTCTTTCGACAGGCGGTCGATGCCTCCAGAAAGTACCCCGAGTTCAACGGGTACGCGGTGGCGTTCGCGCTGAACAATCTCGCCAAACACCTGACGCGCATGGGTCGGTACACCGAAGCCGCTCCTCTCCTGGCCGAGGCCGTCGACGTCTATACCAAGCTCCTCGGCCCGAAGAGCGAGTACCGGGCCATCGCGCTGGGCAACGATGCCCGGGCGCGGTTCGAGCTGGGGGACCTGGGGGCCGCGGACTCCCTCCTGAATGAAGCCATCCCGATCATGTGGCGAGCGTATCCCGACGGGGATCGGGTCACGGCCGAGGACCTCTACACGCAGGCCGAGATCCGGCGGATCCGTGAAGAACTTCCCGCTGCCCTGGCGCTCGCGGACAGCGCCCTCGCCATCCGTAGGAGCGTCATCGACGAGGACCGGAGCGACGTCGCGCTCAGCCTGGAGCAGAGGGGAAGCCTGTTGGTGGCGCTGGGTCGCACCGCGGAGGGACTCGCTTCGCTGCGGCAGGGGGACAGCCTTTTCCGGGCCGAAGCCGGAGCGAAGCACCCCCTCACCTACCAGGGGACGATGGCGCTGGGTGTGGGGCTCCGTGCCGCGGGTGAGTGGGCGGAGGCCCGAGCGAAGCTCGAGCAAGCCGTCGAGGAGGCCGACGCCTGGCTTCCCCCCGGCCATCCGGGCCGGGCGGACCCTCGCTTCGAGCTCGGCGTTCTCGACCTGGAGCGCGGCCGCAGCGTCGAGGGGAAGCGTCGGATCGGTGAAGCCATGGCCATCTGGCAGAAGTCGCTTCCCCCGGGACACTGGAAGATCGAGCGCGCGCGGGCGCTGCTGGACAAGGCGGACGCAGGCTGAGGCGGCGACGCCCCTTCTCTCCATGACACGATTCGCGCCCGGATTCCGCGTCAACTCACGAACCCGGCGGTCCACCTGTGCTTGTTCGCCGGCCAACCAGGGAGTTGACGATGCCAAACAGCCCCATGCTCCTCCGCCTCGGTGCGGTTGCCGCCCTCTGCTTTTCGGCCGCTTGCAGCAGCTCCACCGGCCCCAAGACGCCCTCCGTCTCCGGAGACTGGTCGGGGATCACCTCCTTCGCGACCCAGGGTCGGTCCAGCAGCATGTCCCTCTCCCAATCCGGAACCTCGGTCACGGGCACCTTCTCCGTGGCCGGCGCCTTCGCCAACATCGCGGTCACGGGAACGGTCGATGCGTCGGGGCGCTTCTCCTTCCTCGCTCCCCGCAACTGCGAGATCTGGGGCGGCACGTTGACCCTCGACGGAAGCTCCCTGTCGGGACCCATCGTCATCGACCGCCGTGGATGCACCGGTCAGAGCAACGAGGCGGCTACGCTGAATCTCAACCGCTGACGGGAGGGGGCGGGGGCCCGGCGCCGCCCGCGCCCTCGGCTGGAACGGGGACATCTCGAGATCCTCCCAGCACACGCACGTCGTCGCCGAGCACGTCCTGTACGTAGAGCATCTGTACGAGGATGGTGATCACGACGACGAGCGGGGTCGCCAAGGCCATCCCGAGGATGCCGGCCAGCAGCAGGCCGAACAGCTGGGCCACGATCAGCCAGCTCGGAGGCAGGTGCACCGTCTCCCGTTGGATGAGAGGCGTGAGCACGTACCCCTCCAGGAGGTGGGCACCGAAGAAGAGGATGATGACGTACAGCGCCGTCGGCGCCCCATTCAGCAGACCGATGAGCGCCGCAGGGACAACCGAGATGACCGTGCCGAGGTACGGCAAGAAGGTGAAGGCGCCGGCGATGAAGCCCAGGATCAGCGCGAGACGCACGTTCAGCAGCAGCAAACCCACCGTGACCACGACGCCTACCGCGAGCATGGCGGCGAAGCGTCCAGCCACCCAGCGGTGCAGCGCGTTGGCGAGGACCGCCCGCACTTCCCGCAGGCGTGCCCGTCGGGCGGGCGGAAACAGCTTGATGACGGTCTCCGTGTAGACCTCCGGATTGACCGCGAAATAGATGCCGGCCACGAGAATCACCATCTGGTCGCCGGCGAAGCTCACCGTCTGGGTGATCGACGCCTGCGAGGTCAGCAGGCCCGTGATCGCGCTCTGGATCATGCCTTTCCCGGCGGCCTGCGCGCTCAGCACTTCAGGGCTGACGCCCAACCGGTGCAGCAGATGTCCGAGCTGTCCCATGGCCTCCTGGAGAGCGCGGCGCAGCGCGGGTGCCTGATTCGCTGCCCTGACGCCGCTGCTCCAGAACAAGGCTCCGAGGGCGACTACGATGACCGCGATCGAGAGAGCGAGCGCCACGCCGCGAGACAGGCGGGTGTAGCGACAGATCAGTCCGGTGAGCCCGTCCAGCACGACCGCGAACAAGATGGCGGAGAACACGACAAGGAGACCATGGCCCACATGCCAGAACGAGGCGGCCACGAGGATCGCCAGCAGCCCGACGCCGAGCAGGAGCCAGAGCCGTGCCGAAAGGCCGCGGCCTTCCGTCGCGTCGCTCACCGGGCGTTCCGACCGGAAGTCGTCATCATCCTCTCCGCTCGGCCGTGTCGCCCTGCCACGATTTCAGGATTTCGGCCTGCAGCGGGTCGGGGTCGGCGATCGGCGTCATGTGATAGCTCTCGTCCATGCGGTGCGCCAACGTCACGTCGATCGTCCTCTTCTGACCGTCGCGGACGATGCCGACCGCGATCTCGTCGCCGGGCTTCTTGGTCACGATGTAGGCGCGCAAGGTGCCGCCCGGAGTCGTGGTGCCGTCGATCGATCGGACCTCGTCACCCACGCGCAGGCCGGCACGCTCGGCGGGTGACTTCTCCATGACGGCGGTGATCGTCACCTTGCCGTCCACGTCCTCGTCGATCGCGCCCAGGAAGGGATCGTCCGTCTCGACCGGCGGATCGAGCTTCAGCCCGGCGTAGGCGAGGTATTTCGGATAGTCGATCTCCTTGGTGGTGCTCGCGTACTCGAAGATCTCGTCCAGCGGCACGCCGGCCACGGCCTCGCATTCCTTCTGGAACTCCTCGTCGGTCCAGCCGCGCTTGAGCTCCCTGTAGTACTTCTGATAGAGATTGCGCATCACCGTGTCGAGCGACTTCCGGTTGCGCGTCTCGTGGCGGATCTTGAAGTCGAGGACGAGTCCCAGGAGGGGCCCCGTGTTGTAGTACGAGACCGTCTTGGAGATCGGACCCGTCGGGGGGATGCCGACCTGCTCCCGCCCGCCGCGTGCGCCGCCGCCGCCCGCGCCCCCGCGACTCGCGCCGCCACTACGACCGGCGCCGGCTCCGCGCCCGCCGGCGGCTCCGCGGTTGCCCCCCGCCGCGCCCCGGCCCGGACCGTTTCGCCCGCGGAGACCGTACTCGCTCCAGGTGTCCCAGCTCGCCATGGTGGGCGACTGATAGAGATGGCCGGTGCCGTTCTCGACCGTCCGCATCTGGTTCGTGAAGCTCCCCAGGAGCTCGTCCTGGGTCATGAGCCCCGCGCGCGCCACGAGCAGGTACTGATAGTAGACCGTGAAGCCCTCCGAGACCCACAGCATGTGCGTGCGGTTCTCCCGGTCGTAGTCGAACGGGCCGAGCGCGATCGGGCGGATGCGCTTGACGTTGTAGGTGTGGAAGTACTCGTGCGCCAGGAAGCCGAGCTCGCGATCGCGCGCCGGGCCCGGCTCGTCGTAGGCGGGGTTGGCCTTGAAGGGGATCGCCGCGGAGTTCAGATGCTCGACGCCCCCGGCGCCGGCGCCGTAGCCCAGAAACACATAGTGGGAGTATGGGATGTCGCCGATCATGTCGGTGGCGACCTGCACGATCGCCTTCATCTCGCTCATGAACTTGGCGCCGTCGAAGTTCTGCGCGCCCATGTCGTAGCCGATGAACTCGTGGCGCACGCCGCCCACCTGGAACGACGGCAGGGAGTCCAGGTTTCCGATCAGAATCGGGCTGTCGTACAGTGCGTCGTAGTTCGGCGCGAGGTAGACGTGGGGCCTGTCGGGCGAGACGGGATCCAGGCCCGTGGCCACGTCCTTCCAGCCCGCCGCCGGCTCGATGGCCACCGTCACCGGATGATCGACCAGGCCCGCGGGATAGACGAAGACGCCCGTGCCGATCAGGAAGCCGTGCGAGCCGTCGAGATAGGGACTGGCCACGAACGGCAAGGTGGCCAGCACGTCGTACGTCAACGTGACCTTCGAGGCATGGTTCGTCTGCACGCGCCACTCGTTGGGCGAGACGCGGTCGTTGATCGACACCTGCTTCCAGTCGAGAGGGCGGCCCGCGCCGTCGGTAGCCTCGAACCCCTGCACGTTGCGCGCGAAGTCCATGATGCCGTAGTAGCCCGGCGACCAGACCGGCATCTTGAAGTCCATCGACGGGCCGGTCAGGCTGTCGTACTGCATGACCACGTGATAGGTCTGCGAGGCCGGATCCGGCATCGTCACCACGAAACTGAGCGTCCCGTCCGCCTGCTGCGCCACGGCCAGCGAGGCCGACAGCAGGAAGGCGACGCCGAACAACGTGCTGCGAATCATCCTCTTCACGTGACGATTCTCCTCCCCCTCGGACCGTACGGACTGACGGTGTCGTCCGGGAGCCGGACGGATACGCGTTGGCCGTGCCAGAGGCAGATACCCTACGATGACGTCACTGCCTCTTCAAGGCTCGCCATGGTCGGGTCCAGCCCTCGAGCCGATTTGATTTGACTTCCGATATTTCAAACTATACATATCGTCGGGTCGCTTGCTGGAGCGGCCCCGTGCGTCGGGTCTCGTTGGCGGTCTCCTGGACGCTTGGTGACGTTCAAGGACCGCACAATGCAGCCTGCCCAAAGAATGCGGTGGTCGCTCGTCGCGGCGCTCATCGTCGGACTCCTTGGAGCCTGCGATCAGACCACCGCACCGACCGCTACGGACGCCCCTCCGGGTACGTCCAAGCCGTCGCACCTCCCCACGGACGACGGTTCCGCTCGTCCGCTCTCCGATCGCGCGCGGTTCGTCGATCCGGCCGAGTTCCCGTTGGTCTCCACCCCGGCGGATCTGGCGGCTGGACGCTATCGCTTTCAACTGAACGGCGGGTCGCCCGGAGCCGTCTCGCGCGACGACTACCTCGTCACCGCAGACCCGGAGCCCATCGTCCGGCTGGTGCTCGCGAGCGTCGTGCGCGACGGCGTGCTGACCGTCGAGACCGGCCCGGCGCGCTGGAGCGACGTGCTTCGGAGCGGGACCTACGGCGTGCATCTTCCCCTCGTGCCCGGCGCGAGCCGCGCGATGACGACGGACGCCCAGTCGCTCCAGGTCGGTCCCGAATCGCAGCCGATCCCCCCGATGGAGAAGACCTTCCACCGAACCGATGTCTGCGCGTGGATCGACAGCGCGCTGGCGAAGGTCCCCGGGAGCAACACCGGGCCACTGTGCGGCACCGAGAAGACCTTCAGCAAGAGCGTTCCGGACGTCGTGACCGTCACCGTAGGCGGCACGATCGACTCCCTCCTGATCCTGGGCGGGTCCATCGCCGTGAACGGCGGCGTGGACATGACCATGACGCTCGACGCCGGGGGTATCAGCGGCGGACACGCGCCGGTGTTCTATCCGTGCGACCGCGCCGCCTACCCGGGCTGCCTCACGACGCCGACCGGGGCCGCGTTGATCGACTTCTTTCACCAGTACGCGCCGACCGTCCCCGACTCGGCGCTCCCGCCGGTCCGGGTCTGCGTCCCGAAATCGCCCATTCGGGTGCGCCGGGCCTACTGGACCCGGAGCGGCCTCACGCCGACCTACCACCCGGCCGTCTACGCGGCGTGCAGCGTCACGGACGTCGGGGTGCTACCGACGATCACCTACCCGTCGATCACGAACGTCCAGTCGCACATCGACCCGCACATCCAGGGGAGCCTCACGTTCAAGGCCACCGCCAACGGCTCGCTCTCGTTCGAGATCCCGATTCCCGAGATGGCCGTGAGCGCCAAGTACAGCGCGCGGTCCGACTCGACCTCGACCGCGCTCCAGCTCACCGCCGAGGCGAAGGCCGGCGTCTTCCTCTACCTGTCGTTCACGCTCAAGAACGCCGGGGCCGTCGTGCATACGGAATTCAACGACTCGGGGGTGGTGGCACAGCAGTGGACGGAGGGCGGCGGCTGGGACGGCGGGTACACCCGTGTCCTGTCGGAGCGCAACGCCCAGCTCACGTCCATCCCGCCGGATTCGGCGGTGTTCGTCCTGCAGCCGGAGGTCAAGGCCGGGGCGAAGCTCTGCCTGCTCGTCTGTGGCGGCAGTGATACCACGAAAGCGGACACGACGGCGGCCGACACGACGAGCTTCGTCGGCCGCAAGCTTCTCCAGCTGCTCAAGATCGAGGCCGATGCCGGCGCGGCGCTCGAGAAGCCGACCACGCTGACGTGGTCGCGGAAGTCCGTGGACCCCACGGACACCGCGATCGACGACTGGCACGTGGCGGTCGACGATGCCTACAAGATCCCGCTCAACGCCGGCCTCTCGATTCCGGGGAAGAGGTTCGTCGCTCCGGCGGTGCCGACCGACTGGAAGAAGGAGCTCACCTTCGACACGGTCCACGTGGAGGACCTGTGGGGACGGGGCAACGTGCGGGTCGAGACGACCACCACGGGCGCCGGCGCGAGGACCGACCCCTATGTCGTCACGGTGAGTCGGGCCGACACCTTCCCGGTCGTGATCGCGAGCCCCGCCCAGGCCCGGCGCAAGGGGTCCGAGACCGACCACGGCCCACCGCTCCAGATGACGGTCGTGCCCAACGGCTCCGCACTGCTCGCCAGCGGCATTGAGCCGTGCAAGGTGTATTACTCGGATGCCACGATCGCGAACACTCCGGTGGCCGGGGCCGTCGTGCATGGGCTGCGGGCAGAGGGCGTGGGCATTCCGAATTATGCCACGCCGTCCTTCTGCGATCTGCTCATCGCGCGCTACCGGGTGACGCTCGGCAACGTCCCGGGCAATTGCACCGTGGCCGGCGGCGCCGTACGAGACAGCGTCTGGCTCGACTCCAGGAAGCGCTCGATCGGCCGCTCGGACACCACCACCGTGGCCTTCAACGTCACGTGCGACGGGACCGCCCCGACGGGCGACCTCCGGCTCACGACGGCGGCCGCGACGACGCCCGACTACGCCGCCGACTATGTCCTCCGGGTAGACAGCCTACCCTGGGGCCTGCTCGGCCCCGACACCACCGTGAGCGTGACGGGCCTGCTCGCCGGCTCGCACACGCTTCACTTCGCAGGCGGGCCGACCAACTGCATCGTGCTCGATTCGCTGGTCGTGACGATTCCGGCCGCCGGAACGGACACGGTGCGCGCGCAGCCCATCTGCCAGGTCTCCGGCAGCACGCCGCCGCCTGGTGAGGTGGCCGTGGCGGCCACGACCACCGGTGCCGGCGGCGATCCGAGCGGATACCTGCTGGATCTGGACGGCGTCGCGAGCGCTTCGACGCCGGACAACGGGGAAGGGAAGCTGGAGAACGTCCCGGCGCTCGTACCGTCGGTGATCCAGGTGACGGACATCGCCGGGAACTGCCGGCCCGGCACGCCCAATCCGTTCGTCGTGGCGCTCGACAGCGCAGCCGATCCGATCACGGTGCCGTTCGCCGTGACCTGCACCGACGCAGCCGTCGACTCGCTCACCGGCACGATCGAGTCCGCGGGCTATCCCTCCCCATCGGTCGCGCTGCGCTCGAGCGACGGCACCGTCCTCGCGCTCTCGGGCGGCGTTGCCGAGGAACTCGCGCAGCTCGCCGGAATGAGCGTCCGCGTGTGGGGCGTGCGGACGGGGACGACGCTCGACGCGTACGGCTACGATCTGGTCTCGACGCTCGAGGAGCCCCGATGGGTGGGTATCGTCGAGCCGCGCGGGTCGGACCTGTGGCTCTTCGGTCGAACGGCCGTGAAGCTGGTCGACGCGCCCCCGGACCTGGCCGCGGACGTGGGAGCGCTGGTCTGGGTGACCGGCTCGGCGGCCGGGGATGCGGTGACGCCCACGGCCTTCGGGCTCATTCGGGGGCCGCAGCCATGAGCGCCCGGGGACGCATCGCTGCCTTCGTTACGGTCGCGGTCTGGGCGATCGGGTGCAGGGGGCCGACGGCGCCGAAGAACACGGTCGTGAGTGTCGCGTCGCTCGACGTCACCCAAGGGGGCGCCCAGGGGCAGACCGTCGCCATGCCGCTCGACAGCGACATCGTGGTGACCGCGCGTAGCTCGAGCGGGAGCCCAGTGGGTGGCGTCTCCCTCACGTTTGCGGCCGAGGCCGGATCGGTCACCCCCACCTCCGCGCTGACCGACGATCAGGGCCGGGCTTCCGCCACCTGGACCCTCGGGACCGTCGCGGGCGAGCAGTCGCTCGAAGTGCGGGTAAGTGGCGATACCGCGATCTCGGCGACCGTCACGGCGGTCGCCTATGCCGATCTCCCCGACAGTATGTTTCTTCTCGCGGGCGACCATCAGTTCGAGCTGCCGGGCATGCCGCTGCCGCGACCGATCCAGGTGAAGGTGGTGGATCGGTACGGCAACGGCGTGTCGGACGCGCCCATCGTCTTCACGGTAACCGGGGGCGGGTCGCTCTCGCCCGATACCAGCGAGATCCCCACGGATCTCGACGGCGTCGCGAGCGCCGTGTGGACGCTCGGGTCCGGCGTCGGCGCGGAGAGCGTCACGGCGGCCCTGCCCGACTCGTCGGTGGGTGACGTCACGAACCTGAAGGGATCGCCGGTGACCTTCGATGCGCAGGCCGTGGCCTTCGCGTTCGACAGCGTGGCGCCGACGCCCCCGGTGGTCGGCATGCCGGTCACGCTCTACGGGATGGGCTTCGCGCCCGACTCGTCGGAGAACACGGTCACGATCGGCGGCGTCGCCGCTAGGATCACCGGCGGTACCCAGACGAGTCTCACCGTCGTCGTCCCCTCGTTCGGGTGCACCCCGGAGCAGGATCGCACCATTGCGGTGACACGCGGCGCGGATAGCCTGTCCACGACCTCGAGCGTGCGCCCCGAGGGCGCGCTCGACCTCGCGGTGGGCGGGACGGCCGTGGTGAGCGATCCGGCCGACTTCTGTCTCCAGTTCCTCGCCGACAGCAGTGGCACCGACGACTACCTCGTGGGGCTCACGGCGACGGCGCCCGTGTACGGATCCCTCGCGTTCGGCATGACCGGGGACGACGGCGTGAATCCGCCGCCCGCGCCGGCCGGGGTGAGCGTGCCCGCCCCAAGCGCGTCGGCCGCGCCCTCGGCGGACGCGGCGCCGACGTCCGGCGACCTGGGTCTACGAAGCTGGGAGTCGACGTTCTTCCAGAAACGGCCCGCGCTCGCGCAGCCGGTCTCCGACACCCGGACCGGCTTCTCCCTCGCGCCGGCCCCGCCGAGCGTGGGCGACACGATGACCTATCGTGTCCCGAACATCACGACGGATCCCTGCAACGACTACACGTCCACGCTCGCGACCGTCCTGGACGTCGCGCCGAACGTCGTGATCGCCTCCGACGCCACCATCAGCTCCACGCTTCAGACCGCCATCGCACCCGAGCTCGACAGTCTCGCCGCGGTCTTCGGCGGAACGATCTACGGCACGGCGACGGGGTTCTTCGGCGTGCCGACCGACCACGACGGGAACGGAGCAATCACCCTCCTCCTCAGCAGCGCGGTGCAGCCGCTCGGCGTGGCGACCTTCGTCACGGCGGTGGACTTCACCGCTCCGTCGACCTGCCCCGCGAGCAACGGCGGAGAGATCATCTATGTCGCCGTCCCCGCGACGCCGACCGCGTCGGATCTCCAGGCGGTGTTCGCCCAGGCGCCACCTCGGCTCGCGCACGATCTCACGAACCTCATCCAGTTCGCGCGCCGGATCGCCACCGGCGGCGTGCCGCTCGCGCCATGGCTCGCCGAGGCGCAGGCGGAGCTCGGCACCGAGGTGGCGGGCCTCGCGATTCGCGGCGACGCGCCGCAGATGGACTACGGCTGGTCCGTCGTGAACGCCGACACGACGTCGCGCGCATGGTACGAGCCGGAGTTCGACCGTCTCTCGACGTTCTTCGGTTGGGATGGCGGGAGCGGGACGGTGGCGGGCGCGCCCGACCGGTGCTCGCTCTACGGCTTTACGGGGCTCTCGGTGCCCTGCGTTCCGGAATACGCCGGGGGCGCCGAGTGGTCGTTCCTCCGGTACGTGAGCGATCAGATCGCCCAGCGCTTCTCGGGCGGCGAGGCCGCCTTCCAGAGCGCGCTCATCGGCACCGACTCGACGACCGACGGCACGCAGGCGCTCGCCGCGCTCACCGGCTCGGACGTGAGCGATCTCGTCGTGGACTGGGCGATGGCGCTGTACGCGGACGGGCGCGTTTCAGCCGCCGCCGCGCCGCAGCTTCAAATGACGAGCTGGAACCTGGCCGACATCTTCGGCGCGCTCCCGGCCGACCAGCAGCTGGTCCCGGCGGCGTACACGTTCACGAGCTTCAAACGCAGCGGAAGCGTGGTGGGGGGCGGCACCGACTACGCGCGCATCGCGGCCGGCGGCGGCCACGGTCCGCTCGCCCTCAGCGTGCGCGACGCGGCCGGTGCGACCCTGGGCACGGAGCTCCAGCCTCGGCTGTGGGTGGTGCGGATCAAATAGG
>CAZVYM010000067.1:0-22359 GCA_964630935.1 uncultured Gemmatimonadaceae bacterium
TTCGCGGATAACTGCTACACCTTCCGGCAGGACAGCACCTTCCTGTACTACTTCGGGCTCGATCAACCCGACCTGGCGGCGGTCGTCGACGTCGACGCCGGCACCACGACCATCTTCGGGCACGAGCTGACGATCGACGACATCGTCTGGATGGGTGACCTGCCCACCCTGGCAGAACGGGCAGCCCGGGTCGGCGTGGAGGACACCCGGCCCGGCGACGCTCTGGCCGAGGTCGTGCTGAAGGCCCGCTCGGCGGACCGGCCGATCCACTACCTCCCGCCCTACCGGGCGCAGATCGTCGTGCGGCTCGCGAAGCTCCTGGACGTCTATCCGTCCGAGGTCGGCAAAGGAGCCTCCGAAGAGCTCATCAAGGCCGTGGTCGCTCAGCGCAACTACAAGAGCGACGAGGAAGTGGCCGAGATCGAGAAGGCCGTCGCGATGTCCGTATCCATGCATGAAGCGGCCATGCGCCTGGCCCGCCCGGGGGTGACGGAGGCCGAGATCGCAGGCGAGGTGGAGGGCCTGGCCCTGAGACGGGGTGGGCGTGTCGCCTTCCCCGTGATCGCCACCATCAACGGGCAGACGCTTCACAACCACGCGCACCACAACACGCTGTCGGCCGGAGATCTGTTCCTTCTGGACTCCGGAGCGGAGACGGCCTCGGGGTACGCCGGCGACCTCACCTCGACGTTCCCCGTGAGCCCGACCTTCGACGACCGACAGAAGACGATCTGGGACCTGGTGCTGTCGGCCTACGAGGCGTCCGTCGACGCGCTCGCCCCGGGCGTGCCGAACCGCGACATCCATTTCACGGCGTGCCGCGTGATCTTCGAGGGCATGAAGAGCCTCGGAATCATGAAGGGCGACACCGAGGAGGCTCTGGAGGCCGGCGCCCACGCGATGGTCATGCCCCACGGGATCGGCCACATGATGGGCATGGACGTACACGACATGGAGAACCTCGGAGAACGGTACGTCGGCTATACCGGTGAGCCCCGCAGCACGCAGTTCGGACTCAAGTCGCTGCGCCTGGTGCGCGCGCTCGAGCCGGGATTCGTCCTCACGATCGAGCCCGGCGTGTACTTCATTCCCCAACTCATGGACCGCTGGCGCTCCGAGGGCCATCTGACCGAGTTCATCGACTACGACGAGCTCGACAAGTGGCGGGACTTCGGCGGGATGCGGAACGAGGAGGACTACCTGATCACGAAGGACGGCGCCCGCCGGCTCGGGCCGCGCAAGCCGCAGACCGTCGCGGAGATCGACGCGGTGAGGAAGGGCTGACCAAACGCCAATCTCGTCCATCGGAGGGGTGGCGGGTGCGCCTTATCGAGCGCGGACGCCCCGCCGGATCTCGCTTGTCCCAGGGGGGCCCGGCACCCTAATCTTGGTGGCTCGACGATCCCGCGCCCCGGGGGGGCGACTACAGATTTCCCTTGAGAAGGGCGGATCCCATGGCGAAGCCCACGCGCATCTTGGCCCTGACGGTGCCTGTCCTGGCCCTGCTGGGCATAGCGAGCTGCAATTCGATGAAGGTGACAACGATGCCGAGCGTCACGAGCGCTCTGTTCGGAACGACGCCGGAAGGTGATTCGGTGGAGATCTTCACGATGAAGAACTCCAACGGGCTCGAGGTCCAGGCCATGACCTACGGAGCCATCATCACCTCCATCAAGACCTACGACAAGGACGGGAACCTCGGCGACATCGTCCTGGGGTTCGATAGCCTCGGAGGATACACCTCTCCGGCCTACCTCGCGCACCTGCCGTACTTCGGCGCCATCGTCGGCCGCTACGCGAACCGCATCGCGGGTGGCAAGTTCTCGATCGACGGAGCCGAGTATCAGCTCCCCACCAACGACGGCCCGAACTCGCTGCACGGCGGCACCAAGGGCTTCGATCAGCGTGTCTGGAGCGGCAGATCGTTCCAGAATGACACGTCGTCGGGCGTGGTGCTCAGCTACACGAGCCCCGACGGTCAGGAAGGCTACCCCGGCACGCTGTCGGTCGACGTGACCTACACGCTCACGAACTCGAACGAGCTCGTGGTCGACTACCATGCGACGACGGACAAGCCCACGGTGGTGAACCTGAGCCAGCACTCGTACTGGAACCTGGACGACGACGGCAGGACGAGCATCCTGGATCACAGCATGATGATCGCGGCCGACACGTTCACGCCGGTGGACTCCACGCTCATCCCCACGGGCGAGATGCGTCCCGTGGAGGGCACCCCGTTCGACTTCCGGACTCCGCATACCATCGGGGAGCGGATCAACGCGGACAACCGACAGCTCAAGCTGGCCGGCGGCTACGACCACAACTGGGTGCTGAACGACACTCCGCTGGACCCGCAGACGGGGCTGCTACTCGCGGCGAAGGTGGTCGGTCCCAAGTCGGGTCGCACGCTCGAGGTGCTGACCGACCAGCCCGGAATCCAGTTCTACTCGGGGAACTTCCTGGACGGAACCATCACCGGGAAGTACGGGATCACCTACGGACATCGGGCCGCGTTCGCGCTCGAGACCCAGCACTACCCGGATTCCCCGAACCACCCCGACTTCCCGTCGACGGTCCTCAGGCCGGGCGACACCTACCAGACCCGGACCATCTTCCGCTTCGGCGTGGAGTCATCCGGGATGTAGCGGAATCCTCGACGGACCGACGGTGATCGACGCCACGTCGATCGCCGTTGAACGCCGGCCTCGCCGCCCCGGTCGGGTGCTTCTGGCACCCCTGCCGGGCCGGCGAGGCCGGTGTCTTCGGTCCACGGACGTGAGGCTCAGCCGGGGGCCTGCCCGCGGCCGAGCCCCCGTAGGCTCAAGAGCCCGACGGGTTCTTGCCGGCGGAGTCGATCTTGAGCAGATCCACCTCGAAGATCAGCGTCGCGTCGGGCCCGATGGTGCCGCTGCCCCCGGGGCCATACGCCAGGTTCTGGGGAATGACGAAGCGGTACTTGCTTCCGACGGGCATCAGCTGGAGCCCCTCGGAGAAGCCCTTGATCACCCCACCCACGTTGAACGTCGCCGGCCCGCCGTGCTTCTCCGAGCTGTCGAAGACGGTCCCATCGACGAGCGTGCCCGTGTAGTTGACGGTCACGCGGTCCGTGGAATCCGGCCGGGGGCCGTCACCTTCCTGGAGCACCTCGTACTGCAGACCGCTGGCGGTCGTCTTCACGCCCGGCTTCTTGGCGTTCTCTTCCATGAACGCCTTGCCCGCCTTGAGGTTCTTGTTCCCCTCGTCGACACGCGCCTTGATGCGGTCGTCCTGGGCCTTCTTCGAGAAGTCCTGCAGGATCTTCTGGAGGCTGTCCACCGGGATGGCGGGGTCGCGGCCGGCCATCGCGTCTTCGAGACCCCTTCGAAACGCCGCGAGGTCCACGCGCTCGGACGACGGCTTGAGCTGCGTGCCGATGCTCACGCCCAGCGCGTAGCCCGCCTTCTCGTTGTCCGTCTTCAGAGAGGCCTTCGACGAAGACTGACACGCGGTCACCGTCGCCACGGCGCATAGGAGCGCCAACCCATGTGTAACACGCACGATCCGTTATCCTTGAAAAGGGAGAGGGTGCAATTTAGCCGTCCTCGGATGGAAGTCCTACCCCTCGCAGCACGCCGGGGTCGGACGACGGCATCGAGCGACCCGGAACGAGCGACCGAAGAAGAGGAGACGGCTGATGTCCAGAGCCTTCGTCAACGAGGACGCCGCTCAGGGCCCGGAGCCCAAGTACGATCTGCCCGAGCCGGACTCCCCCTATTTCGACGAGGCGGCGGCGTGGGCGCTCATCGAGGGTGCCAATCTCGGTGACACCCGGGGTGCGGAGCACGCGACCGGGTGCCATTGGGGTGAAGCCCGGCTCGTGCCGCACGTCGAGAAGATCCTCGAGCAAGCACACGAGCAGGACAACCTGCGCCTGGAGCAGCTCGCCCGCCGGTATCTTCGGGCGGCCGGCCGGGGAGGCTGACGAGACCCTCGCCGGCCGGTTCATCCGGGCACCGGCCCGTCCTGCGATCACGCGATCGCGCCGCGGACGGAGCAGTCTACCGAACCGTGAAGGTCACCGTGTCGCTGATGAGCGGCTGCACGGGGACGTGGATGGAGTCGCCGACCAACGCGATCAGTCGGTGCGTGCCGGGCGCCACGCTGTCGAAGGTGAACTCGCTCGAGCCGTCACCCATGTGGACGATGTGGCCGGGCTCCTTCCCGATGGGCTGATCCAGCGGGCCGATGTCACGATCCAGGAAGAGATGGAAGTGCCCGCTGTTCGGGGTGGCGTCTCCTGCCGGCACGACGCTGAATCCGTGCGCCACCAGATGCACCGCGACCTGCGGTCCCTGAACGGTGTCGCCGTCCATGGGCTGGGTGATCTCCACGCTGGGCGTCGCCGCCGCGGCACCGGTCGCTTCGGGGGTCTGCGCCGCGGACTGCGGCACCTGCTCCTGATTGGACCCGCTGCCGCACGCCGCGGTCGCGAGACCGACGAGGAAGACGGAGACGATGGCCGTGCTGCGTGACATGGAGACCTCCTTGGGGCGAGAGGGACAGGCTCTGATGATGGCCGTCCCGAACCCTGAGCGAAAGGCTCCGCTCACGCCGGGGTGGGCGGCTCCCCGTCGCCCGGCGTGGCCCCGCCGAGCGCGATGACGGTCTCGTGAATGCGGGCCAACGCCTGGTTCTGCGCCTCGAGATGCTCCATGACCACGCGGATCTCCTCCTCGGCCTTCTGGTTGATGAGGAAGTCGTTGTGGGCTTCGACCCGATCCCGCGTCGCCTGTCGGTTCTGGCTCATCATGATGATCGGCGCGGCGTACGCCGCCTGGAGCGAGAGCACGAGGTTCATGAGGATGAAGGGATACGGGTCCCAATGCCGCACCCACGCGACCACGTTCAGAACCGTCCAGGCGATCAGCACCATGGACTGGATGATGATGAAGTGCCACGACCCCATCACCCTGGCCACGCCGTCGGCGGCTCTCTGGCCGAAGGTCAGGCGCTCCTCGACCAGGATATTGACGTCCCGGACCGGAGGGTGACGGTGAGCGAACGGCTCGGGAAAGTGCAGCTTCTTCACGGACGGCTCCTGGATGGAAGCGGCGACGGGCGCGCCGGCCGAGACCGACGCGCCCGTCAAGCTACCGTCCCACCGCCCCGGCCGGCGAGCCCCAAAACGGCCCGGCAGGCGCGCGCGGGGCCGCCCACGAAGTCTGGAGGCCGCCGTCGGCGGCGGCCCCCTTCCCTAGAACCCTTCCTGTGCGGTCCGCGCGATGATCTCCTCCTGGAGATCACGCCCGATATCCACGAAGTAGTCGCTGTACCCGGCCACCCGAACGAGCAGATCGCGGTACTGGTCCGGATGCGCCTGGGCGTCGCGCAGCGTATCCGTATCCACCACGTTGAACTGGATGTGGTGACCGCCGAGGCGGAAGTACGTTCTCACCAGGTCGGCCAACCGGTCGATGCCCGTTTCGCCCTCGAGCACCTGCGGCAGAAACCGCTGGTTGAGCAGCGTTCCGCCCGATTTCACCTGGTCCATCTTCCCGAGCGACTTGCATACGGCCGTCGGCCCGTGCCGGTCCGCACCGTGCGCCGGTGATGTCCCGTCCGAGATCGGCAGGCACGCCTTGCGCCCGTCGGGCGTCGCCCCCACCCGCGTGCCGAAATACACGTGGCAGGTGGTGGAGAGCATGTTGAGGTGGTACCTGCCCCCCCTCGTGTTGGGACGATCGTCGATGGCCCGGAAGAGCGAATCGTAGATCCGCTGCATGAGCGTGTCGGCCTTGTCGTCGTCGTTGCCGAACTTGGGGGTCTTGTTCAGCAGCCGCTGACGGAGGGGCTCGTCGCCCTCGAAATCGTCGACCAGGGCCCCGAGGAGCTCGCCCATCTTCACGGTGCCGTCCTCGAACACGTGCGTGCGGATGGCCGAGAGGCTGTCGGTGATGGTGCCGATCCCGCAGCACTGGATGTAGGTCGTGTTGTAGCGCGCCCCGCCGTCGTTGTAGTCACGCGCGTTCTCGATGCAGTCGCGGATGACGACCGACAGGAACGGTGCCGGAGCGTAGCGCGCGTACATCGACTCGATGTACTGGTTGACCTCGACCTTCACGTCGACGAAGTAGTCGAGCTGCTTCTGGAAGGCCTCGTAGACCTCCTCGAAGCTCTCGAAGCTTTCGGGCGAGCCCGTCTTCGGCCCGATCTGCTTGCCCGAGGCCGGATCCACGCCGTCGTTCAGGGCGATCTCGAGGATCTTCGGCACGTTCAGGTACCCCGTGAGGATGTACGCTTCCTTACCGAACGATCCGGTCTCGATGCACCCGCTCGTCCCTCCCTCCCGCGCGTCTTCGATGGTCTTGCCCGCGCGCACCTGCTCGTCGATCACCTCGTCGGCGTTGAAGAGCGAAGGATAGCCGTAGCCCTTCCGGATCACCTTGGCCGCGGCCTTGAGGAACCGGTCGGGCGTCTTGGCGCTCACCTGTAGGTTGGCCTGGGGCTGCAGGAGGCTGATCTCGTCGACGACTTCCAGCAGGACGTACGAGAGGTCGCTCACGCCGTCCGACCCGTCGGCCCGCAGACCACCGAAGTTGATGTTGGTGAAATCGTTGTAGGTGCCGCTCTCCTTCGCGGTCACGCCCACCTTGGGCGGAGCCGGATGGTTGTTGAACTTGATCCAGAGGCACTCGAGAAGCTCCTTGGCGGAGTCCCGGTCCAGCGTGCCGTCGGCGAGCCCCTGCTCGTAGAACGGCTGCAGGTGCTGGTCGATGTGGCCGGGATTCATGGCGTCCCAGCCGTTGAGCTCCGTGACGGTCCCCAGGTGGACGAACCAATACATCTGGATCGCCTCCCAGAAGTTCCTGGGCGCGTGGGCCGGCACCCATCGGCACACCTCCGCGATGCGCTCGAGCTCTTCGCGCCGGATCGGGTCCTCCTCCTCGGCGGCCATCCGCTCCGCCATGTCGGCGTGGCGCTCCGCGAAGACGATGGCCGCGTCGCACGCGATGTCCATCGCCTTCAGCTGCTCGAGCTTGCGGGTCGCGTCCGCGTCGCCCAGCCAGTCGAGCCGTGCGATGCGGTCGGCGATCTGGGCCTTGTAGTCGAGCATGCCCTTCCGATAGATCTCGCCGTCGAGCGCGGTGTGACCCGGGGCGCGCTGCTCCATGAACTCGGTGTACACCCCCGCCTCGTAGGCATCGAGCCAGCGCTGGGGCACGTGCGCGAACACCCGGTCGCGCATCGAGCGGCCACGCCAGTAGGGGATCACGTCCCGCTCGTAGACGTGGATGCCCTCCTCTTCGACCGCATAGCTCGTCTTGTCACGGTCGTTCAGCGTGCGCAGATCCTCGACCGAGTGGCAGGTAAGCTCCGGGAAGGTCGGCACCACCTTGGGGGCCGGTCCGCGCTCTCCGACGATCAGCTCGCCCTTGCCGATGTGGATCGTCTTCTTCTCGCAGAGCTCCTTGAACGCCATGGCCCGCAGCACGGGCACCGGGTGCTTGCCCTCGTTCTCCCGGTAGAAGCGGGTGATGATCTCGGCCCGCTCGGTGGAGATGGCGGGCTGGGCGTTGAAGCTCTGCTCTTTGAGGCAGGCGATGCGTTCGTTCACGGGTGTCAACCTCCGATGGTGACGGAGAGGCCGAAGCGTTCCAGACGCGCGGTCAGCTCCTGCACGCGCTCGTCGGGAATCTCGCGATCGTCCTCCAGACGCCAGGGAATGCCGAACCTGGCGTGCTTGCTCTTGGCCGGTCGATGGAAGGGCAGGAGGTGCACGGCATCGATGCCCGGCAGGTCCGCCAAGAAGGCGCCGGTGCGCTCGATGTTCTCGTCGTTGTCGTTGATTCCGGGGATCAACGGAATGCGGATCCGGATCCGCGCCCTCGCCGACGCGAGCCGGACCAGATTGTCCAGGATGGGCTGCAGCGGGACCCCGGTCGCCTCGCGGTGGAGCTCGGCGTCCATGGTCTTGATGTCGTACAGGAACAGGTCGGTCCGCTCCGCCACGCCGAGAAGCACCTTGGGCGAGGCGAAGCCGGTCGTGTCCACGGCCCGGTGGATCCCCCTCTCTCCGCACGCGTCGAGGACCTGGTTCAGGAACCGCCACTGCTGGAGCGGCTCACCGCCCGAGAACGTCACGCCACCCCCCGACTGCTCGTGGAAGAGCCGGTCGCGCTCGATCTCGGCCACCACCTCGGCCACCGAGTAGCGCCTCCCCACCATCTGGCGTGCCTCCGCGGGGCAGACCTGGACACAGACTCCGCCGAGGGTGCAGCGGGACGCATCCGTCGCCACCCCGTCGGGCGTCATCGAGAGCGCCCCTTCGGGGCAGGCCTGGATGCACGTCTGGCAGCCGAGGCAGCGGTCGGGGTTGTAGTAGACGAACGGCTCCCGACCCTGGCTCTCCGGGTTGTGGCACCACCAGCAGCTCAGGGGGCACCCCTTGAAGAACACGGTCGTCCGGATGCCGGGGCCGTCGTGCACCGAGTACCGGCGAATGTCGAAGATCAGGCCCTGGAGGCCCACCGCTCCCTCAACGAGCTGCACGGGTGCCTCCTTCCGCCACGCCGTAGTAGCGACGGATGAACGGGCTCTGGACATCGAACGACCAGTGGACGTCCCGCATGAAGTCAGCGGCCGCCCCGACGTCGCCCTGGGACAGGAGATGGACGATCGCCTCGTGCTCGTGCGTGGAGCGCTCCTCCCACTCCCGAATCACCTCGTGCTTGCGGGGGAAGTCGTAGAGGCGCTGCTTGAGGATGCGGACGTGATCGACGAGCTCGGTGTTGCTCGAGAGGCTCAGGAAGGCATCGTGGAACTCGGTGTTCCGCTCGTAGAACCGGTCGTAGTCGAACAGGTCCAACGCATGGGCCATGCCCTCGTTCAGCCGTTCCATCCGGGGAGCCAGCCCGACCGCCACGTCCGCCGGACGCGTGCGCAGCACCGAGCCCTCCAGGGCTCCGATGATCTGGTAGATGTCGCGGATGCGCTCGAGGGTGAGCTCGACGATGCGGACGCCGCGCCGGGGCAGAATCTCGACGAAACCCTCGGACTCGAGACGGAGCAGCGCGTCGCGCAGGGGGGTGCGGCTGATGCCGAGGTCACCCTCGAGGCTGCGGAGGTCGAGGAACGCGCCGGGCCGGAGCTGACCCTCGTTCATCAGCTCCTTCAGGTGCTCGTAGACCTGGAGACGAAGAGACCGAACCTGGAGGATCGGCTTCTTCGTGGGGGGTTCCAAGGTCCCTGAAATGGCCACGCCCGCTCTCCCTGCGCATCGGAAAACAGATCCGACGCCCGGGGAGGCGGGCGTTCAGAGGCGTTCTGATATGTAATATATCAGTTGGGGCGCCGGGCGGTAGTGTCGGACGCCACCCCCGGAGGGCCGAAGGCCCTCACAGCCCCCGAGTGCCTGCGGATCAGTGGGGCGGAGCGACCGCGACGCCGGGAGCCTCCGGCGGCGGTTCCCTCTCATAGCGCGGAGCCGCCACCCACGCACCAGCGACGCCGAGGCGGCGGTCGGGAAGGGGGAGGGCGAACGCGGCGAATCCCCCCCGAGCTCAGCTAGAGAGGCCGGACCCCATAAGCCCCCGACGACCACGATTCGGCGGAGGCGCGGCGAGAGGGAACCGCCGTCGGAGGCGGCCCCCCTCACCGAGCGCGACTCGACCTACTGCCCGTAGCACCTCCCCGCCCCACCGAACATCGCGGCATACGGATTTCCGCCCTGACCCTCCGGGCCCGCCGAGCGCGGCCAGATGTTGTCGGAGGGGTTGTCGTCCGGGAAGCGGCAGTGCGGGTCGAAGGTGATCTTCTCGATCGGGCGCGGCCCCAGGTCGAGGTCGGCCTGGAAGGTCCGGCTCCCGGAGAACCAGACGCTCGCCGGCCAGCGCACGATGACCGTGTGGTCGTCCACCTTGGTGGCGTTGTCCATCATGCGGATCGGCGGACCGTCGGGAGCGAGCTCCACCTGGAGCACCACAGGAGACGGCATCTGTCCGTCCTGACGCACGGTGACCGTCGTCCGCGAGCCGTGGGTCGTCACGTTCTGGATCGATCCGTCCACCGACTCCGTCGTGAAGAGCCAGTAGTACCAGAACCATCCGAGGTCGCGGCCGAGCGCGTGATCCATGAAGAAGGCGTAGTCCCACGGAGACGGATGCTTGAAGCGCCACGCCTTGGCGTATCCGCTCATCGCCTTCCAGACCGCCGTGTCGCCGACGACGCCGCCCAGCATCGACAGCATCATCGGCGCCTTTCCGTAGGCCTGGAACGAGTACATCGGTCCGCCGTAGTTGGCGTCCCACATGAGCGGGGCCTCACGCTCGTCGCCGCTGACCTCCCCGTACCGCTGGCCGAGTCCGTCCAGGTCCGCCGGCTGGCCGCGCCGGTCGTCCGCAGACAGGATGTTCATGTACTGGTTGAATCCCTCGTCCATGAACCCGTACCAGGTCTCGTTGGTGCCCACCATCATGGGCCACCACTCGTGGCCCGCCTCGTGGTCCGCGGCGCCCACGGCGGACATGATGAACATCGGATACTCCATGCCCGTCTCGGGACCGTCCGCCACCGTGAGCTGCGGAAACGCGTACGGCATCCAGAGCTTGGAGTAGAACTCGAGGGCGTGACGCGTGGTGGGACCGATATCCTCGTAGCGCCGGGCGTCGCCCGGCACGTAGAAGATGTTGACGGGAATCGGCCCACGATCGGGGATCGTCGCCCGCGTCGCCTCCCACACGTAGTGGCTGGACGCGGCCCAGGCGAAGTCGCCGACGGTATCGGCCACGAAATGCCAGGTCAGCCGATCGCCCGCGGCGGTGGCCTTCCCAGGCCCACGCTCGTCGATTCCGACGATGGTCCGGGTGGAGTCGGAATCGAGCACGTGCGAGAGCCGCTCCCTGGCCGTCGGCGTGAGCACCTGGTCGGGATTCTGGAGCACGCCCGTGGCACCCACGAGCCATCCGGCCGGCACGTCCAGCGTGACGTCGAAGTGACCGAAGTTGTTGTAGAACTCGGAGGAGCCGAGGTACGGATCCGTATCCCAGCCGCCCTGCCGCAGGTCGTCGAACACCGCCACACGGGGATACCACTGGGCGACCTGGAAGAGCGAGTCGGCCCAGCGACCCATCCGCTCCCCCCGCCCCGAGGCCACGAGCGGAACCTCGAAGCTCCACTCCGCCTGCAAGGTGCCCGTGCCGTGCGCCGGGATCGGATTCGGGAGCGTCACGCGGGCGGTCGTCGTCTCGGTTCCGTAGGCCGCCAGGCTGACCTGCGCCCCCTGCCCGCCCCGCCTTCTCCGCATCGGAGGCGGGTCGAGGTCCACGGCCTGTCCGTCGAACGTGAGGCTGCTCAGCTTCATGCCGCCGGTGATCTGCGGCACCACGTCCGTCCGGGGCACGTTGGCCCGGAAGAGGTTCTGATCGAGCCGCAGCTGGATGGCCGTCATGGCCGAGTCACTGTTGTTGTGGATGACCGTGGTCTCACGACCGGTGACGGTCGAGCTCTGCGTGTCGAGCCTCGCGTGGATCGTGTAGTCCATCCAGAGCTGCCAGTAGGCCGGCCCGGGCGTCCCGAGAGAATCGCGCGTGCCGGCTTCGTAGGCCCGGCGAATCATGTCCGTGATCGGGATGTCCCGACGCACGGCCCGCTCGGGCACCGCCGACGCGGTTTGCGCCGATGCCGAATCCGCGAGGATCGCGGTGCTCATGATCAACCCCACCGCCCACAGCCATCTCGTGTTCATGTCCGCTCCTGGATAGGCGTACTGCGCGCATCCGCGCGTCCGTGAGGATACGGCGAATCCATATCGACACCAAGGGACCGGCCCCGGTGGCGTCCGATGCGTGCGACACTCCACCCGCTCGGGATCACGGCGCTTGCCCGCCCGGCCCCGGTCCGCTATTTGACTCCACGGGCGCGACGACGTGGTGGGCGTCGCCATGCGCATCGTGGAGGGGCATCATGAAGTTGACACATTGGATGGGGGCGATGCTGGTCGCCCTCGCGTTCACGTCCGGGGTGGCGCGGGCCCAATCGGACGAGATCCAGGTCTACGACGGTGGCCTCGCGCCCCCCGGCGTCTTCAATCTCACGCTCCACGACAACTTCACGCCGGACGGACTGAAGCAGCCCGCATTCCCCGGGGGCATCGCGACGAACGGCTCCCTCTTCGGGGTCCCGGAATGGGCGTACGGAGTGACGGATTGGTTCGAGGCGGGCCTCTATCTCCCTCTCTACAGCATCGACCGACAACGGGGCGGATCGCTGGACGGCTTCAAGCTCCGCACACTCTTCGCGGTGCCGCACGCCGATCGGCGGACGTTCGTCTACGGAGTCAACTTCGAGTTCAGCTACAACGCGAAGCGTTGGGACCCCGAGCGCTTCACCTCCGAGATCCGGCCGATCCTGGCCTGGCACCTCGGGCTCGTGGATCTGGTGCTGAACCCCATCCTCGACACCTCCTGGGACGGCTTCGGGAACCTCGATTTCGCGCCGTCCTCACGGCTCGCGCTCAACGTCTCGCCAGCGTGGGCTGTCGGCTTGGAGGAGTATGCCGATCTCGGACCGCTCCACCACTTCGATCCGGTCGGGAGGCAATCCCATCAGCTGTACGGCGTACTGGATCATGACGGCCATGCGTTGGAGGTCGAGGCCGGGGTGGGCGTCGGGCTGACGAGCCAGTCGGATCCCTTGACGCTCAAGCTGATCCTCTCTCGGGACCTGAACTGACTCGGGGGACCCCTGGACTGGCTGCCTTCGTCGGGCCGTGATACGATTGCTTGACGGGTCCTCCCGCCGGCATGTCCGACGTCACTCTCCTCGGGAGGGGATCATGCGAAAGCTCTCCACGGTGCTCGCCCTCGGCCTTACCCTCGCCGTCGCCCTCGCGGGATGCGCGAGCGCGGCGGGCTCGGGGTCCACCCGGAGCGGCACCTCCACCATCATCACGCGGGACCAGCTCGATCAGAACGCTTCCTCGACTGCGTACGAGATCGTTCAGCGCCTCCATCCGCAGTGGCTCATCTTTCGCGGCGAGACGAGTCTGACCAACCCCGGACACAGCGAAGTGTCGGTCTACCTGGGCAGCAGCCGTCTTGGAGACGCGTCGGAGCTGAGGAACTTCATCGGGTCCCAGCTGGAGAGCATTCGCTACCTCGACGCGCGCCAGGCGACCCTCCGGTTCGGCTCCGGCCACGTGGGGGGAGCCATCATCATGACCCAGCGGCAGTAGGGGAAGTCCACCATGCGCCACCCCATCCAGCTCGTCCTGGCGGGATCCTTGTTCTTCGCGTCGAGCCCGGTGACGGGCGTCGCGCAGACCACGCTTCCCAGGACGCACGCGCCCCGACCCACGAGCGCCGCCATTACCCCGGGCGACCTCATGACGCGCCTCTACATCTTCGCGGACGACTCGATGCAGGGTCGTGAGGCCGGTACGATCGGTAATGTGAAGGGAACCGACTACATCGCCGCGGAGGCCCGTCGCATCGGGCTGACGCCGGCCGGCGACGACGGATCGTACTTTCAGACCGTACCCTACAAGACCCGAACGCTGGACACGGCGTCCGTGTTGTCCGTCGGAGGCTCGCGGCTGGCGCTGGGCGAGGACTACCTGCCGCTCGGACGCGATGCGGTGAGCGTCGACGAGATGCCGATCGTCTACGGGGGCGCCATCGGGGACACGGCGACACTCACGGCCGAGCAGGCCAAGGGCAAGCTCGTCGTCCTGAGCGTTGCCCGAGGAGGCGGCATCATGGCCCTGCGGTCCGCGCCTTCCGTCGAAGGCGCCGCCGCGTTGGCCGTGGTCGGGCTGGATCAGCTTCCGCCTCAGTTCCGGCGCTACTTCACGCGACCTCAGGGATTCGTCGACGACCCCGACGCTCCTCAGGCCGGCGGTGACCAGACGATCCTGCTCGTCTCGGGGGCGGCAGCAGCGAAGATGTTCGCCTCCCCCCTGGATCAGCTCCACGTCGGGGACGCGGGCGCGACGGCGGCGCTGCATCTCCGGTGGGACATCCGGCCCATGCCCTACCCGTCCCGCAACGTCGTGGCGGTCATCCCCGGCAGCGACCCCCAGCTTCGCGGTGAGTACGTCGCCCTTGGGGCCCACAACGACCACATCGGCTTCAGCCATCAGCCGGTGGCGGCCGACTCGATCCGAATCTGGAACCGGGTCGTGAGGCCGGAGGGCGCGGACGATGCGGCGAATCAGGCCACACCGGCCCAGCAGGCCCGGGTGGACTCGATGCTGGCGGCCTATCGCGCAGCCCACCCGGGCAGCGCGCGCCTGGATTCGATCTCGAACGGAGCCGACGACGACGGGTCGGGGTCGGTCGCGCTCCTGGAGATCGCTCAGAAGATGATGTCACTCGATCCGAAGCCCCGGCGGTCCATGCTCTTCGTCTGGCACGTCGGCGAAGAGAAGGGGCTGCTCGGCTCGAGGTATTTCACCGACCATCCTACGGTGCCCCGTGACTCGATCGTGACCCAGCTCAATATGGACATGATCGGGAGGGGTGACGCCGAAGACGAAACCGGACGGACCAAGGATGGAGAGCCCGTCCACGGCGGCCCGAACTACCTGATGCTCGTGGGGTCACGCCGCCTTTCCACGGAGCTTGGCGATCTGGTGGAGACCGTCAACACGGAAGATCACCACGACCTGCGTTTCGACTACTCGTTCGACGCGGACGGCCATCCGGCGAACATCTACTGTCGGAGCGATCATTACGAATACGCGCGCTACGGCATCCCCATCGTCTTTTTCACGACCGGCCTCCATCGGGACTATCACCAGGTGACCGACGAGCCCGAATACATCGACTACACCCACATGGCGAAGGTCGTGAGCTTCATCGAGGACGTGGCGGAGCATGTCGCCGATTTGGATCATCGGGTCGTGGTGGACCACCCGAAGCCCGACCCGAACGGAACGTGCCGACAATGAAAAAACCGCTCTACCTCCTGCTCACCGCGATCGTCCTCCTCGGGGCGTGCTCCTCGGCGAAGCCGGGAACGCCACGGCCGGCGAATCCGGATCTCATCACCCGGGACGAGATCGCCAGCGCCGGCGTCTCGAACGCGTACGATCTGATCCAGAAGCTCCGGCCGATCTGGCTCACCAAACGCGGAGAGGGGAGCTTCTTTCAGCCGAGTGACGTCGTCATCTACCTGGACGGCACCCGCCTGGGCGGGCCCGACTCGTTGAAGGATCTCAACTCGACCGACATCGAATCGCTCCGCTTTCTCGATGCACGCCAGGCCACGGTACGCTTCGGCTCTGGACACGTGCACGGCGCGATCCTCGTAAAGACGCGCGGCTAGTCACGGGCGACCTTTTCCCCCGCGCGGATTCCCCCGCGCGGACGACCCTCGCCTCCGCTCCGGAGGCGGCGTCTGCAACCAACAGGGGTCGTTGTACGTCTATATACATATGACGTCGCTCGCCGGCCCTGGGCCGGCTCCCTGCTGGCACCCACGGTTCGGGTGACCCGGTAGATCCAGAAGGGGCGGTGAATGTGTGGAGTGGGGATGGATCCCCGTCGTTCGAACTCGGAGCACGCCGCGTCCGCTTCGCCCGTAGCGCGCGGGCAGACGAGCGGCCTCGGCAACCGACTCACAGCGGAGGTTTCGCCATGGGTGCAATGCATCAAGCCGTCGATCCGGTCTCTTTGATCCCTCTTCAGCCCAGGGACTACCTGACGCTCTTCGCCCTCGTGCCCGAAGAGAGGCATGGCTACGGCATAGCCAAGCAAATCGAGCAAGAGAGCCACGGGCAGGTGAAGATCGATCAAGGGAACCTCTACCGCTCCCTCAAGCGCCTGAGATCCATCGGCCTTCTGGAGGAGGCGGACGAGACGGAAGAGGAGCGTCCCGCCGAGGAGCGGCGCCGCTACTACCGCCTGACGGCTCTCGGGCAGAAGGTGGCGAGGCTCGAGGCCGCCCGGCTCGCCGCGTTGACGGCGAAGGCCCGGTCCCTGGAGCTGATCCCCGCCATGTAGCGGACGCCTGCCGCCGACGGGCCAGCCTTCGACGACCCGGTCGCCGCATAAGCGGACGGGCGGTGGCGAACGGCCCGCCGAAGCGGCCGGACGTGACCCCCCTAGACCGCAGAAGGGGCTCGGTTGGCCGCGCCCGGCACGTGGATCCCGAACGCCTGGAGGAGGAGGACCACGCCCAGGTAGACGAGGATGACCACGAGGATGCGGACGAGGGTCACGCCCCGGATCTTCCGGGCCCAGTCGGCTCCCAGGCGCGATCCGAACTGGATGCCCACGACGGCCGGGATCACGACCGAGAGGTCGACGAGGTCGTGTGCGTAGTAGACGTATGCGCTGGCCGAAACCGTGATGCCGACCATGAACACGCTCGTGGCGGCCGCCGCCTTTACGGGAACCCGCATGATGGTGTGCAGCAGCGGCATCTTCATCACGCCTCCGCCGATCCCGAACAGGCCCGACGTCACTCCGGCCAGCGTGCTGGTCGCGACCCCCAAGGCGAGATGCTGGGGCACGTACTCGACGTCGGACGCGGTCGCCGGGTCGTGAAATGAGCCCTTGAGACGTAGCGGATCCGGGGCGTCCGCCACCTCGGCGCTTCGCGTCGGGCTACCCAACATCGCCGCTGCCAGCCCGATCAAGGCGACCCCGAGCGCGGCGCGAAGGAGCTCGGGCGCGATGAGCACCACGACCATCCCTCCCGCCACCGCCCCGACGACGGTCGTCAGCTCCATGAACAGCGCCAGGCGCACGTTCGTCATCCGATGGCGCAGGTAGACGCTCGTGCTGCCCAGCGAGTTCACGACGACCGATACGGCGCTCGCGGCGATGCTCGTCTTCAGCGGGACGCCGAAAAAGACCGAGAGAATCGGCACGATGAACACGCCGCCACCCATCCCGAGGGTCGCTCCGAGCCCCCCGGCGACCGTCGCGGCAACGAGCACGCCTGCCTCCGGAAGGAGAGGGAGCCGGGGCAGGAAGGTCTCCGTGGAGCCGGTATGCTTCAGCAACGCCGCCGCGAGGCCCGACACGAGCAGGGCCAGAACGCCCAACGCCATGAGCGCATGCAGTCGATCGCGGTCGCGTGCGAACGCGACGGTCAGATAGGCGATCGCGAGGGGTGGGGTCGCGAGGAAGACCAGGACGCCGGTGGTCAGCCACGCGGCCGGATCCAGCCTGACCAGGCCGGCGGGAAGCGCGGCCGGCTTCAAGGTCGCGGTGGAGAGCGCTCCGTGTCTTACGAACCCGAGGACGACGCCCACGGCGACCGCCATCAACCCCAAACCGAGAAGCGCCCGGAAGATGGCCGCGAGGTTCGAGCCCACGGTGCGCTCCGCGACCACTTCGCGCGCGGCGGCGCCGCTCCCACCGGCGCCCACGGTCAGTAGAGTACCCGCACGCGGATCGTCTCCGGGATGGCGGCGAGCTCCTCCACCACGTCGGAATCGTAGTCGCGCTGGATGTCGACGATCACGTAGCCGATCCGCTCGTTGGTCTTCAGGTACTGCCCGCTGATGTTGATCTCGCGGGCGGCGAGGACGTGGTCGATGCGCGCGAGGATCCCGGGGACGTTTCGGTGCACGTGCACGACCCGGTGGGACTCGTTGAACTCGGGTAGCTGCAGGTTGGGGAAGTTCACCGACAGGTTCGTGGTCCCGGTCTCGAGAAAGTCGAGAATCCGGTCCGGGACGAAGCGCGCGATGTTCTCCTGCGCCTCTTCCGTGCTTCCGCCGATGTGGGGCGTCAGGAGCACGTTGGGATGGCCCTGGAGCACCGACTCGAACGGGTCGCCGTCCTGGGCGGGCTCCTTCGGATAGACGTCGACGGCGGCGCCGCGGACCTTGCCCGAGTCCAGGGCGTCACCCAGCGCCTCGAGGTCCACGACGAAGCCACGGCTCAGATTGATGAAGACCACGCCGTCCTTCATGCGCGCGAATTCCCGGGCGCCGATGATGTTCTCGTTCTCCGGCCGCCCGTCCACGTGGACGGAGATCACGTCCGATCCCTCCAGGAGCTCGTCCAGGGTGCGACATCCGCGTGCGTTGCCCAACGCCAGCTTCTCGGTGATGTCGTAGTACCGGACCTCCATTCCCAACCCCTCGGCCAGGACGGAGAGTTGCGCGCCGATGTTCCCGTAGCCCACGATCCCGAGGCGCTTGCCCCGGAGCTCTCTCGAGCCGGGCGCCTTCTTCTGCCACGATCCCTGGTGAAGCAGCGTGCTCTTGCGGGGAATGTCCCGCACCAGCGCGATCATCTCGCCGAGGGCCATCTCCACCACGCTGCGCGTGTTGGAGAACGGGGCGTTGAAGACCGCGATCCCACGGTCCAGGGACGCATTCAGATCGATCTGATTCGTGCCGATGCAGAAGGCTCCGACGACCGCCAGCCTCGGCGCTGCATCCAGGACCTCCTCGGTCAGATTCGTCTTGGATCGCATCCCGAGGACCGTGACCTCTCCGAGCCGGTCCTTCAGCTCGTCGGTCGAGAGCGATGCGGGCACCTCCTCCACCTCGTAGCCCCGCTCACGGAAACGCTCCGCGGCCACAGAGTGGATGCGTTCGAGCAGGAGAATGCGGGGGGGAAACGACTCGGGTGTCTCGACCAACTTCGCCAAGCTCCGCTGAATGGGCAGATTCGAAGCCTCTATGTACACACATCGGGCCACTTCTGTGAAGGGCCGGCGCACGGCGGGTGGCGTGGCGGGCCAACGGCGCAGGCTGCCCTCCGAGCCTCGGCGTCGAGCTCTCCTGGCCCGCCCGACGTGTCGTGCTTCCGTCTTCGGGCAAGCCGTCAGAAGCGGGGCCTCCCGGAGATCAGATCCTCCGAGTAGATCCCGGGCGACTGGAGACCGAGATCCAGCGGCCGGCCGACCGCGGTCTCGAGCTTCAGGGGCTCGCCGACGGGGACCCCACAGAATTGATACCGGCCGCGAGCGTCCGTGGAGGCCAGGTGCTCGGCCGGATCGCCGCCCATGGGATCCCGCCAGGTCCCGACCACGCTGACCCTCGCGACCGGCTCGCCGCTCTGAACGCTCTCGACGAATCCCACCACCATGGCCGTGCTCGGACCGGGCCGGCATCCGGCGGCCGCTGGAACGGCCAGGTCCGCGGTGTTGTGCTTGCCCGCAACCAGGTCGACCGGGCGCGTGACGGCCCGGAGTTGGAGGGAGTCCGTGAATGGGTGGAAGAAGCCCAACGTGTGGTGGCCGGCGGGCAGATCGGACATCCGGTAGCGGCCGAGCCCGTCCGTCCTGACGGCCCTGCCCAGATCCGCCAGAAAGACCGTCGCCCCGGCGAGCGGCCGGGCGCGAACGCTGTCCCACACCGTGCCATCGAGCCCCGCGGTGCCCTCGTCCAGAGAGCGCGGTTGGGCCATGAAGACGATCTCGCCGCCCTGTTCGCGGACCCTCAGCCCGTCGGCCTTGGCCCTGCGCTCTCGGAAGTTCCCGCCCAGTGTCCTCTCGGAGGCTCCGATGAAGCGGCGGGCTGGCGGGTCCCCCCACGAGGGCATCCGTATCCACCATCGTCCGACGACCCACGCGCCGTTGGCCATACGCCGGAATTCGAGATGACCCCCGAAATGGTCGTTGGATACCATCGTCGCGAACAGGTGGCGTGTGTACTGGAACTCGACGTAGCGCAGCTCCGAGCTCTTCCGGTCGAGCCAGAGCGTTCCCTCGATGTCGGGCAGGCCCCCTTTCTTCAGCGGCTCGAAGCTCAAACCGACGAGGCCCTCTTCATCCTTGTGCGGCTCGGCGACGCGGAAGCAGTGCCCGGCGAGGAACGCGTCGGAGAGCAGCGTCTCGGCATCCAGGCCGTAGTAGACGACCTCGCCCCGGGCCGTCTTACGCACGAAGCCGTACTCGGCCAGGTTCTCGGCGGACTGGCTCCACCACGCCGACTTGCCGAAACCGGAGCTGATGCGCCGCTCTCCCTCCTCGAGATCGAGCGACACGATGTCCCGGGTCCGCTCCCAGACGGCGTTCTGGTAGGGGACCCCCCGATCCGCCTCCATCCAGGCGACCACGTCCAGCGCCTTGCGGGCCTCGTCCCACAGGAGGCTGGTCTCGGCGCCTTCCTTCGTGGGAATGTTGCACCGCTTGCTCCCGGTGACCTCGATACCCTCCAGACTGATCGCCTGGACCGGCACCGCGAAGTGGTACGTCAGCGGCTTGCCGGTGACCAGGTTCAGAGTGTCCGAGAAGGAGCTGGCGTACCCGATGCGCTCCGCCCGGAGGGTGTAGCGGCCGGCCCCGGGCGCCGTCAGGATGAATCGGCCCGCGTCGTCGCTGAGCACGCCCGCCCGCGCCGTGCCCGCGCTGTCCAGGAGCTGGATGAACGCCCCCTGGATGGGCGCGGCCGTCTGTTGGTCGACGATCTCGCCCCGGACGATCTGTCCCGCTACCGGGCCCGCCGCCACGAGCATCCCACCCAGGATCAGAAGAACGGATCTGGTCCGCATCTCAGCCTCCCCTACCGCCCGGCCGTGTCCCGCGGAGTGGCTCGGGAATGCGGCGCGACCGTTCGCGCCGGCACGGCCGTCCCCTACTGGTTGGCCATCATCGAATCACGTCTGGCCTTGAACTCCGTGCCGGTCTTCCATTCCGGAATGCCGGGTGCGTTCGCCACGAGCACCCCGACACGGAACAGAACGCCCGCGTCCTGGGCCATGCCGGACAGATCCCAGTCCGGCTTCACCTCGTCGGAGACCTTATGGTAGTCGTTGTTGGTGTATTCGTCCCGCTTCTGGATCCCCCAACCCTCGGGCTTGCCGATATAGTCGATGCCGCCGCCCGGATCGAGCGCGGGCACGCCCACCTTGGCGAATTCGAAGTGGTCGGACCGATAGTAGAAGCCCTTCTCGGGCTCCGCGTCCGGCCGAACCACCCTTCCGTCCGCCGCGAGCACGCGCGTCAGGACGTCGTCCAGCGTCGAGTTGCCCAGGCCGATCACCGTGAAGTCCTTGGTCGGGCCCCACTGGTTCAACGCGTCCATGTTGATGTCGGCCACGGTCTTCGTGAGCGGATACAGCGGATGCGTCGCATAGTACTTGGAGCCCAGAAGCCCCTTCTCCTCCGCGGTCACGGAGAGGAACAGGATGGAGCGCTCCGGCGGCGTCGGAAGCTGCGTGTAGGCCTTGGCGATCTCCAGCAGCGAGGCGCAGCCGCTCCCGTTGTCCAGCGCCCCGTTGTAGATCTGATCGCCCTGGAGGGTGGTGTCCCGTCCCAGGTGGTCCCAGTGCGCCGTGTAGACGACGTACTCGTCCTTCTTCGACGTCCCTTCGAGCTTGGCCACCACGTTCTTGGACTTGATCCGGCGCACGTCCACCTTCACGTCGAAGCTCGCCTTGGCGTCCAACGTCACCGGCCTGAAATCCTTTGTCCTGGCTGCCGTGTGGAGCGAGTCGAAGTCGGCGCCCGCCGCCGCGAACAGCTCCCTGGCCTTGTCGAGCGTGATCCAGCCCTCCACGGGCACGCGGTGCTCGGCGTCGGCGGAGGGGACGTCGAACTGCTCGTTGGTCCAGCTGCTCTTCACCACGGTGTACGGGTAACCCGCGGGACCCGTCTCGTGGATGATGATGGCGGCAGCGGCGCCCTTGGCCGAAGCCTCTTCATACTTGTACGTCCACCGGCCGTAGTAGGTCATCGCGCGGCCCTTGAACATCGTCGTGTCGAGCTGCGACGTGTCGTCGGCCAGCCGAACCGGGGGATCGTTCACGAGCATGAGGATCGTCTTTCCCCGCACGTCCACGCCCTTGTAGTCGTCCCATCCGTACTCGGGCGCGTCCACCCCGTAGCCCACGAACACGACATCCGAGCCGTCGACCTTCACCTCGGGCGTGTCGTGGCGGGAATCCGCCACGTAATCCGTCGGGTAGTCCAGCGAGAGCTTCTTCCCGCCGGCCGTGATCGTCGCGCTCGGATGTGACAGGTAGCCGACCAGGTCCACGTCCTGGAACCACGTTCCATCCGGGTTGCCCGGCTGGAGGCCCAACGCCTCGAACTGCCGCTGCAGATAGGCCGTCGCCCGCTCCGCTCCGATCGTGCCGGGTCCTCTCCCCTCCATGGAATCGGCCGAGATGTCCTCGATGTGCTGCAGGAGCCCCTCCGGGGTGATGGCGTTCGCGGCTTTCATGAGCGCCGGAGAGGAGGGGTCCTGCGTGTCGGACGACGAGGACGAGCAGGCGGCCGCGCCGAACACGGCCAGAGCGACGAGCAGACGGGAGGTCGAGCGTACGGTAGCCATGGTGGTGAAAGATCCGAGGGTTGGAGTGTGCGGCGCCTCTCGGGCGCGGCCGCGACGTCCGCGGCGCGGGCCGTAGCGTCACCGCCTGCGAATCTCCGGGTCATCCGGGCACCCGGCAAGTGGCGACGGAGTGCGTC
>CAZVYM010000068.1:0-223 GCA_964630935.1 uncultured Gemmatimonadaceae bacterium
CTCGTAGGCGTCGCCGTTCGTCGCCAGCTCGATCTGGGCCAGCGTCTGGTTCGTGAAGCTCGCCGACATCACGAAGCTCGGATGGCCGGTGGCGCAACCGAGGTTCATGAGGCGCCCTTCGGCCAGGATCAGCACCCCGTGGCCGTCGGGGAAGATCCACTCGTCATACTGCGGCTTGATGTTCTCCCTGCGGATCCCTTCGATCCGCGCGAGCCCGGCCATG
>CAZVYM010000068.1:233-21883 GCA_964630935.1 uncultured Gemmatimonadaceae bacterium
CTCGTTGTCGAAGTGGCCGATGTTGGCCACGATGGCCTTGTCCTTCATGCGCGCCATGTCGGCCGCGGTGATGATGTCTTTGTTGCCGGTGGCCGTGATGAAGATGTCGATCGTCTCGACCACCTCGTCGAGCGTCACGACGGTGAAGCCCTCCATGTAGGCCTGCAGCGCGCAGATCGGGTCGACCTCGGTCACCATCACGTCGGCACCCTGACCGTCCAGGGCCTGGGCGCACCCCTTGCCGACGTCACCGTAACCGCACACGAGGACCTTCTTGCCGGCGAGCATCACGTCGGTGGCCCGGTTCAGCCCGTCGACCACGGAATGCCGGCACCCGTAGGTGTTGTCGAACTTCGACTTGGTGACCGAGTCGTTCACGTTGATCGCCGGGAAGAGCAGCGTGCCCGCCTGCTCCCGCTCGTAGAGCCGGTGCACGCCGGTCGTCGTCTCTTCCGAGACCCCGCGGGTGTTCTTCACCAACCGTTGGAACCGCTCCGGGTCCCGAGCCATGGAGCGCCGGATCACGTCCAGGATCACGCCCCACTCTTCCGGCTCGGTATCCGGATCGAAGTCCGGCACCGAGCCCGCCTTCTCGAACTCCACACCGCGGTGCACGAGGAGCGTGGCGTCTCCACCGTCGTCCACGATCAAGTGGGGGCCACTCCCGTCCGGCCACTCGAGGGCCTGCTCGGTGCACCACCAGTACTCCTGGAGCGTCTCGCCCTTCCAGGCGAACACGGCCGCTCCCTCGGGCCGCTCGGGGGTCCCGTCACGGCCCACGACGACCGCGGCGGCGGCGTGATCCTGGGTCGAGAAGATGTTGCACGAAGCCCAACGCACGTCGGCGCCGAGATCCATGAGCGTCTCGATGAGCACGGCGGTCTGGATGGTCATGTGGAGCGAACCCATGACCCTCAGGCCGGCGAGCGGCTGGCGGGGTCCGTATTCGGCCCGGGCCGCCATGAGGCCCGGCATCTCGTGCTCGGCCAGACGGATCTCCTTTCGACCCCATTCGGCCAGACCGAGGTCGTGCACCTTGAAGGGAGGACGCTCGGTCGTGGTCTTTTCGTTCTTCGAAAGCACCGCGGTATCGCTCATGGTCTCCTCGTTCGTTTCGTTCGTCACTCGTTCACGCTCGTCCTTCGATCGTCTCGGGGCGGCACCCCCTCGGGGCGTCACGTCCGCACGCCCGAGGCCAGGAACAACGGGGGCCCCAACGCCCGGGGATCGGGCGGGAGCGCACGCACGCTCACCCGGCCGAACCGTGCGTCCCTCATCCACGCCGCCATCCGGTCGGGCTCGAAGCCCGGCCAGACGTGGCCCATCTCCTCCGCGTACTCCGCGCCCCGCTCGTGCGAGCGCATGTCCAGCACGACCAGCCTGCCTCCGGGGCGCAGCACCCTGCGCACCTCCGCGAGGACCTCCGGCGGATCGACCACGTAGTGGAGCGCGAGCGCCAGGATCGCCACATCGAGCTCCCCGTCGCCGAGAGGCAGCGCCTCCAGGGTGCCCTCACGCAGCTCCGCGTTGCCGACGCCCTCGAGCCGCCGCCCGGCCGCCGCGAGCATCTCGGCGGACCGGTCCACGCCGATCACACGCGACACCAGAGGGGCGAGCAGAGCCACCAGGCCGCCGGTGCCGCTGCCCAGGTCCCCCACCGTCCAATCCGGGTCCAACAGGCCGAACAGCGGCAGGACCTCGGCCCGCTCTCCGAACAGGTCCAGCCGCAGGGTGTCCCAGCGGTGGGCCGACTCCGCGAAGAACTGGGCCGAACGCCGCCGGCGGTCCGCGAGCACCTCACGCGCGCGCTCCGCGTCGTTCGCGTAGATGCCGTCGCTGCCCAGCTCCTCGCGCACCAGACGCCACAGCTCCCGGGACGCCTCGTCCAGCTCGGAGCTCAACCGGTAGTGACGGTTCCGCCCCTCCGCGCGCACCGAGACCCACCCGTCGTCGGCGAGCGTTCGCAGATGCCGGCTCACGGTCGGCTGCGGGGTCTGGAGGACGGCGCACAACTCGGTCACGGTGAACTCGCTGCGCTCGACGAGCGCGAGAATCCGCGTCCGCGTCTCGTCAGAGAGCGTCGTGAGCCGGTCCAGGATCGGAGAAGCGAGAGATGTATTCATAAATCCGGATAGAAAGATATATCATGACGGGTCCATGGCAAGAGGGATGGACGAACGGTCGGAGCGGGGTGCGCCGTCGCGCCACTTCTTGCCTCGAAGGGAGGGCCGAGGCATTCTTGGCGCTTGTCGTGAATCCGAGTTGTGGCGTCGAGACCTGATCACTCAACCAGGCGACCAATGACGAAAGAACGCGCGCAATGGGGTTCCCGCGTCGGCCTGATCCTCGCCATGGCGGGCAACGCCGTCGGCCTTGGGAACTTCCTCCGGTTCCCCGTGCAGGCGACCGAGAACGGAGGCGGGACCTTCATGATCCCGTACTTCATCGCCTTCCTACTCGTCGGCATCCCGCTGATGTGGATCGAATGGGGCGTGGGTCGTCATGGCGGCCTCAAGGGCTTCGGGTCGGTGCCCGGCATGTTCCACTCGCTGTGGGATCACCCGTTGGCGAAGTATCTGGGGGTGCTGGGGCTCTTCACGCCGCTCATCGTCCTGATCTACTACTGCTACATCGAGTCCTGGACGCTCGCGTGGACCTTCTTCAGCCTGACCGGAGCCACCCGGGGACTGGATGAGCCGGCGATGCGGGCCTTCCTCCACTCGTACCAGGACCTCGGGAACCATAGCGTCCACGGATTCTGGACGCCGTTCATCTTCTTCTTCATCACGATCGTCGTGAATTTCGCCGTGGTGGCGAAGGGGCTGAGCGGAGGCATCGAACGGCTCGCGAAGATCGGCATGCCGATCCTCTTCCTGTTCGCCGCGATCCTGGTCGTCCGGGTGCTGACGCTGCACCCGCAGGCCATCACGCTCGCGGACGGGACGACCGAGATGTCGAGCCCGGCCGCGGGTCTGAACTTCATGTACACGCCGGACTGGGCGAAGCTGGCCGATGCCCGGGTGTGGCTGGCTGCGGCCGGCCAGATCTTCTTCACCCTCTCGGTCGGGATGGGTACGCTTCAGGCCTACGCGTCGTACCTGAGGCGCAACGACGACCTGACACTCTCCGGGATCGCCACCGCGGCCACGAACGAGACGGCCGAGGTCGTCCTCGGCGGCTCCCTGGCCATTCCGGCGATCGTGGCGTTCTTCGGGGTGACCGGGGCGGTGGCCATCGCGAAGGGCGGCGCCTACGACCTGGGCTTCGTCGCGATGCCGCTCGTGTTCAACAAGCTCCCGGGTGGAGCGTGGATGGGCGCGGCGGCCGGCTTCATGTGGTTCGGGCTGCTCTTCTTCGCGGGCATCACGTCATCGGTGTCCATGGCGACGCCCACGACGTCGTTCCTGGAGGAGAACTTCAACTTCAGCCACAAGAAGGCGGGCTTCACGGTGGGCGGCGTCGCCGTCCTGATCGGCATCCTGCACATCCTCTTCTACACCGGTGGCTTCCTGGATGAATGGGACTACTGGGCCGGGACGTTCGGTCTCGTCGTGCTCGCGATGATGGAGACGATCCTGTTCGTCTGGGTGTTCGGTCCGGAGAACATGTGGAAGGAGCTGCACGACGGGGCGGCTTGGGGGATCCCGAGGTTCTACAAGTTCATCATGACGTACATCACGCCGACGTTCCTGGCGGTGATGATGGTGTGGTGGACGGTCACGCAGGCCGTTCCCGTCCTGCTCATGGACGACGTCGACCCGTCCCAGCGCACCACGCGCTGGGCGTCGCGCGGCGTGATGCTGCTCATTCTCGCCTTCCTGATGATCCTCACGCGGATCGCCTGGAAGCGCCGTGAGGCGCGGGGGGAGGAGATATGAACACCGGTGCGCTGATCTTCATGCTCACGGCCTGGGCCGTGGTGCTCACCATCCTCGTGTGGAGCTTCGCGAAGCTGCTGCGGCAGCCGCCTCCGGGCGAGGGACCGATGCCTCCGGACCGGAATCCGTGACGGCTGCCCACGGACCAGCCTCATGAAGTCGGGTCCGCGGGGCGAAAGGGGGACGGCGCCAGGGGCGCCGTCCCCCTCCTTCGTTGTCGAGGCTTGGCGTCCGCTGGACCGGGCGCTGGCGGCCTATCGGGCGGGCGACACCCACGCGACGCTGACGATCCGGACCGACGTCGGCGAGCCGGAGGAACAGGCGGTCGCGGTCTTCTTCCGTCCACCCGACGAGATGCCCGCGGTGGAGTGGACCGCCATGAGCGATGCGCGGGGCCGCGTGCTCGACCTGGGCGCGGGCGTCGGTGCCCACGCCGTCGCGCTGCTCGAGCGGGGCCTCGAGGTGACGGCAGCCGAGCCGCTTCCGGCGGCTGCCGCCATTCTCAGAGAGCGCGGCGTCCCGGACGTCCGCGAGGGAGGTCTCGACGCCCTGGCCGGGGAGGAGCGGTTCGACACCGTGCTGGTGCTCATGAACGGGGCGGGTCTCGCCGGATCCCTGGCCGGTTTTCGCGCGTTCCTCGATGGCCTTCGCGCGCACCTCGGCCCGCACGGGAGGGTCCTCATGGACTCGACCGACCCTCGCGACTGGGAGGGGAGCGAAGACGGGCGATATCCGGGAGAGATCCAGTACCAGCTCGAGTTCGAGGGAGAGAAGGGACCTCCGTTTCCGTTTCTCTTCGTGGACGCGGACACGCTGTCGGATCTGGCGGCAAGCGTCGGTTGGCGCACGGAGGTGCTCGTCGAACAGGAGGACGGGCGCTACCTCGCGCGGCTGACGCCGGAATGAGGGCCCGACGGGCCACCACGTCAGAGACGCGGGCCGGCCCGGTCAGCGGGTCGGTTGCGTCGCAGCCGAACCTACTCCTCGTCCAGCAACCTCCCGCGGCGGACCGCTCCGTCTCCGAACCGCTCCCGTACGCGATCCACCGCTCGAGATACGTCCCTGTCGCGTTCCGTCTCTCCCGCCACGGGGTCGGAGAAGAGCCCCAGCTGACGGGGCTCGTCCCGACCCGAGAGCCCGGCGAGTCCGACACCGAGCAAGCGCGCGGGCACCCGCCGCTCGAGGCGCAGGTCCACCAGAAGCCGACGTGTCACCTCGCAAATGGCCGCATCGGACTCGATGGGCTCCGGAACGGTCAGGCTGCGCGTCCGCGTCCGGAAGTCACGATCCCGCAGCTTCACGGTGACGGTGCGAGCCCGCAGACGCTTCCGGCGGAGGGTGGACGCAACGGAGATCGAGAGCTCGAGAAGCCGTCGCTCCAGAGTCTCGTCCAGGTCCAGGTCGCGGGAGAAGGTGCGCTCCGACGAGATCGACTTGCGTCGCTCGGCCGGCTCGACGTCGCTCTCGTCCATTCCCCGGATCCTCCGGTACAGCCAAGCGCCGCGACCGCTCCCCAGCCACTCCTGGAGCCACTCGAGCTGAACGCCCAGGGCGTCCTCCACCCTCACGAGCCCGCGCGCACGCAGCGCCTCGACGAGGGTGGGGCCCACGCCGGGCAGATCGGCGAGGTCGAGGGTCTGCAGGAACTCCTGCTCTCGCCCCGCGGCCACGATGTGTACGCCGGCCGGCTTGGCTCGTCGGGTGGCCAACTTCGCGATCATGCGGCGCGTGCCTCCTCCTATCGACACCGAGATCTCGGTCTGGCGTAGGACCTCTTCGCGGATCCGCCAGGCCGTCTGCTCCAGGGTCTCGCTGGAGAAGAGGCGCTCCGTACCGCTCAGGTCCAGATAGAACTCGTCGATGGACGCCGCCTGGACCACGGGGGACAGCTCCACGAGCGCTTGCCGCACGGCGCGGCTCCGGGCCACACAGGCTCGTCGGGGTACCGGAGCCACCGTGGCGTTCGGGCATAGGCGGAGGGCCTGTGCGGTGGGCATGGCGGATCGCACGCCGTACTGCCGGGCCTCGTAGGACGCCGACGTCACGACACCGCGCCCGGTCGGGGATCCCCCCACGATCAGAAGGGGAGCCTTCCCGGCGCCGTCAGGGTCCTCGAGCCGGGCGACCTGCACGTAGAACGCGTCGCAGTCGACCAGGAGAATCCGACGCGGTGTGTGTCGCTCTTCCACGGGCAATCGGGGCGGAGGTGAAGCTCAGGGAGTGGCCGCCGTCGGGTTTGCACCAGGCAACGGGCCTGCTAAGATCCTATACGGCCGTCCCCCGACCCAAGGTAGAGGTCCATCCCGCGCCGGGGAACGCCCGTCGATCGCGATCCTGGAAACCGTTCGACAGCAAGGAGTTCGGCATGTCCTATCCCTTCCAACTGCCCGAGTTGGGATACGCGCACGACGCTCTCGAGCCCCACATCGACGCCCGCACCATGGAAATCCACCATGGCAAGCACCACGCGGGCTACACGAACAAGCTCAACGCCGCCCTGGAGGGTCACAAGAAGCTCCATGGGTACTCGGCCGAGCAGCTCCTGCGCGGCATCCACTCGCTTCCGGCCGAGATCCAGACGGCCGTCCGCAACAACGGGGGCGGCTACCACAACCACGCCCTGTTCTGGGACATCATGACGCCCGGAGGAGCGAAGGCTCCGTCGGGAGACCTCGCCGGTGCCATCGACGCCAAGTTCGGCTCCTTCGACGACTTCAAGTCCACCCTCCAGTCCACGGCCGCGGGCCAGTTCGGCTCCGGATGGGGGTGGCTGTGCGTGGATGCCATCGGGGGGCTCGCGTGCTTCTCGACGGCGAACCAGGACAGCCCGCTGATGCAGGGATTCACCCCCATCCTCGGCGTCGACGTCTGGGAGCATGCCTACTACCTGAACTACCAGAACCGTCGGCCCGATTACCTGACGGCCTGGTGGAACGTCGTGAATTGGGACGTGGTCGCCGACCGGTACGCCGCGGCCAAAGGTGGGTGGGTAGGCTCCGTCTGAGCTCTGGCGACCCCTTCGGCGGCGTGCCGCGTGCGCGTCGCTGAGGGGCGTCTCGGAGGATGCTGCCGCTCGGGCGGGCTCCGGGGTGGTCCAACTGGAGCCGCCGCCGCTTTCTGTCTCGGCTCCGGTCGGATCTGGAATCCTACTTCGAGGCCGTCACATACGAGGCCTTCCCCTTCCGCGCCGTCGAGGGCGACGAGGCCCGGCGCATCCGCGCCGGGCTCGAGGGGCGACTGAGGCGCGGCCGGCGCATCGTCCGATTCAGTGGCCGCGTGTCGCCGGTGCGGCTGGCCCCGGGTGAGCGAACCGGGGACGTGCGCCGCGTGAACCTCCTCTCCGTCACCTTCGAGCTGGACCGTTACAGCCTTCGGAGGGAGGACGTTCTCGAGGTGTTGGACGCGGCCATCCGAGCCTACGAGGAGGACGCGGCGGCGGCGTGGATTCGGACGCTCAATCCGTTGTACTGGTTGGACATGGGGCTCGACTCCGTCGAACGGGCTCCCTTCGCGCTTCTGCGCTTCGCGGGTTTGGCTCCGGCCGCGATCGCCGACTCGGTCCCCGGGAGGATCTTCAGACTCGTCCTGCGCGCCGCCGCCTTGGCGACGCTCGTCGTCGTGATCCTGGTGGCGGGGGGCTGGCACCGGAGCCTGTTGCTGGCGGGGGAGCGACTCCTCGACCGGATTCCGTGGCTCGCGCATACCCTGAAAATCCGTTGAGCCACAACGAGATCCTTGTGTCTCGGGAATCATATGTTTACTTATGTCCCCGACGATTCTTCAGCCCGGCGGACGAGAGAGTGTGGACCCCCGCCCATCGCGACAAGCCATGACGAGAGCCCTGGGACACCGACCCCTCGACGGCCGCCCGCGCCTGGACGTGGTGGGGGTGGCTACGACCCTCCTTCTGCTCGCGTTCGCATTTCCCGCTCTCGGTCAGAGTCTGCGGGGCTCTCCCGCGTCGCTCGACCGGCAGGATGCCGGAGCGGAGCGCAACGACTACACCTTCATCCGCACGGCCAAGCAGCTCCATCGCTTCGTACAGGAGGGTTGGCTCGTCCGCGTCAGGCCCGGCCAGGACCTGGAGCTCCACGGAGCCTCGTACCCGTATGCTCGTCCCGAGCTGGCGCTCTTCCTCCGTCGCCTGTCCGCTCAGTACCGGGCTGCCTGCGGGAGGAAGCTCGTGGTCACGAGCCTCACCCGGCCCATGTCCCGTCAGCCCGACAACGCGTCGAAGAGGTCCGTGCACCCGACGGGCATGGCGGCCGACCTCCGCCACAGCTCCAGTCGCACGTGTCGGCGGTGGCTCGAGAAGGTGCTGCTCAACCTGGAAGGTGCCCACATCCTCGAGGCGACCCGGGAGCGTTATCCGCCCCACTATCACGTGGCCCTCTTCACCCAGCGGTACGCGCAGTACGTCAGCCGGCTCCAGGACGAGCAGAGTGACGAGACGGAGCAGGCCGTCCTCGTAGACGCGAGCTACAAGGTCCGCTCCGGGGACTCGCTCTGGACCATCGCGCGCAGCTACGGCACGACGGTCACGCAGTTGAAGGAGATCAACGGTCTGTCGGGGAGCAAGATCTACGCAGGGCAGGTGCTGGCGGTGCCCGCGGCGCGCTGACACGCCCTCCCGACACACACGCGTCCAGCCAGGGCTTCAGGGGAGCCGCTCCGCTTCGTCTCCCGATTCCCACAGCTCGTGCATCGCCTGAGCCCAGGGCAGGAGTCGCGGAGGTCCGTCTCCGACGCCCGCCACGTACACGTAGGCGCCCCGGCCGGGCCAGCGGGACCGCACGGCGGCATCTTCGGCGGGGCCGAGGTCACGCGCGATCACCAGATTCGCTCCCCGGAAGGGTGGGGCCTGCCAGAGAAGCGGCTCGAGCTCGATGGTTCCCTCCCGGTCGGACCGGGCCTCCTGCCGGCACCTCGGGCCGAACACCGCCCCGGGGGCCACGAGGATCACGTCGCCGGGGGAGAGAGCGCGCTGCTCCAGCCGCGCCGGTGAGCCCGGAGCAGGCTCCAGGTCGAGGCGCGGCGGCGTGCCCGTCCGACCCCCATCCCGCCACCTGGCGTATCGATCGACGGAGCAGAGGTCGTTGCGTCGCAGCGCCGTCTCCACGGAATCGCGACGCATGCCGGATGCGACGAGGCTCGCCGAGACCCGGGAGGGCCAGCTCCCATGCACGAAGACCAGGGCGGGGGCCGTGTCAGGAGGTGTCGGAAGGCGCGCGGCCACACGCTCGGCGTCCGTGACCTGGTACGATCCGGCCCGCCCCGGAGTCAGAAGAACGCCGGCGAGCAGGGAGAGCGTGGCCGTCCACGTCACCGTCGGACGCCATCGGAAAGCGGGCCGGAAGGACATCCGGGCCAGGGTGACGACCGAGACCACCCACAGGCCGACCCACGCCGGAGCCGACTCGTAGAGGAGCCTCGGGCCCATGTGGATCCCGTGGTGCCAGTACACGGCGTTGGCGCCCACGGCGCCGAGCGCCCAGGCGAGGAGGAGTCCGGTGCCGGACGGCATGCGCCGGACCAGGAGGAGCGCGAATCCGATCACGGCCAGCGCCGGAAGCGGAGACTCGAGGAGGTGGGTGCCGAGCTGGACCAGGTCGGCGCCGGTGTAGCCGACGGCGGCCACGGGCCCGTAGACGTTACCCCACGGGTCGGTGTGGAAGCCGAGGCCGTGGAGGGGGCCGAAGGCCGCGAGGTAGCCCAGGCGCAGCGCGCTCCCGAACAGGTGACGGTTCCACCAGAAGAGGAGCCCGGCGAACGGCAGGCCTCCGGCGCCGAGCGCGACCGCGCGGGAGAATGCCCAGCGAGCCGGGCGCCGGCGAGCTTCCGGAAGCCAGAGGACCGCGAGCATGGCGGCCGCGATCACCATTCCGGTCCACGGCCGGGTGCACACGAAGGCACCCACGATCGCCCCGGTGGCGGCCGCCCATCCGGCCCTCCCGTCCCGCGCTCGCAGCGCCGCCCATGCCGTCAGGGCGGCCAGCGCGGCTGCCGTGGTGTGGCTCAGATGGGTCCCGCCGAGGAAGATCACGAACGGGCTCACGGCCGTGAGTGCCGCGGCGAAGCGAGCCATTCTCCGTTCCTCGAAGAGCCGATCGAAGACCAACGAGGTGGCGGCCACCGTGACGCCCGTGGCGAGCGGGCCGACGATCCAGGACGCCCCGACGGCGAGCCCCGCCGCCAGCAGCAGCGTGTGCATCGGTGGGTAGATCGAGACGAGCCCGGAAGGGGTCGGAATGCTGTTCTGGACCATCCACGCCGCCGCCGGACCCGGCAGGGGCAGGGCGGTGGACCCGTGCAGGATCGCCCGGGCGTTGAGGAGCTGGACCATCTCGTCCACCGACGACGGGAGTCCACCGAGAAGGACCCGGCCTACGAGCGCGGCGAGCGCGAACGCCACACCACCGGTCAGCAAGGCGAAGGCGTGGGACGACGGCCGCTCGAGGAGCGAGCCGGCGCCTTCCACGGCCGGGTCGGTCGCGTGCTCCGGGATCACGCGGGCCAGGAGCACGGCCACGGCCAGGACGATCACCGTTCCCCACACGCCCGAGCTCCATTCGCCGCTCGCGACGGCTCGCGTGACCCGGCCGGCGAGCCCGGTCGATCGAGGATCGAGCAGGAGATGGAAGGGAAGGTAGGTGGCGCAGAGGAGGGTCGCGCCGAGGACGCGCCGAGCCCTCACACCCACAACGCGACCGGCCGGAAACGATCCACGTCGATCAGACCGTGGTCCGTGATCTTGAGATGGGGAATGACCTCGAGGCCCACGAACGACATGGCCATGAACGGGTCGTGGAGCGTCGAGCCGAGCGATCTCGCGGAGGCCACCACGTCGTCCAGCCCCTTCCGCACCGTCTCGATGGGACTCGGCGACATCAGCCCGCCGACCGGAAGGGGGAGCAGCGCCCGCACCTCGTCCCCTTCGGCCACCGCCAATCCGCCGCCGGCTTCGGCGACGGCGCTGGCGGCGGCGTGCATGGAGACGTCGTCCACACCCACGACGATCAGGTTGTGATGGTCGTGCGCGACCGTGCCGGCCATCGCACCGCGCCTCAGCCCGAAGCCGACGACCAGGCCCAGCCCGACCCGGCCGCTTCCCGTGTGGCGCTCCACGACGGCGATCTTGAGCAGGTCTCGCGACGGGTCGGAGACCACCTCGCCTCCCTCGACCCTCGGACGGGCGATGCCGCTGCCCGTCACGAGCTGATCGGGGATCGCTTCGATCACGCGGACCTCGTCCCCGCGAGCCGGAATCCGGAAGACGTCTCGCTCCAGGCGCACGGCCATGGAGGGCTCGGGCGGCTCGGGTGCGCCGGCTGGGGACCAGGCGAGCGAGCGGCCACCCTCGGCCACCTTCGTGCCTCCGGCCCAGACTTCGCGAATCTCCAGTCGCTCGAGGTCGTCGGCGACGATCAGATCCGCCCGGCGCCCCGGCGCGATCGCTCCCCGGTCGCGGAGGCCGAAATACTCGCACGGATTGAGCGTGGCGAGCCGGAGCGCCTCCATCGGCGCCACGCCGCCGGCCATCACTCTGCGGAGCATCGTGTCGATTCCGCCCTCGTCGAGGAGGTCCGGGGGCTGACGGTCGTCCGTGCAGAGCGCGACGCGACGCGCATTCGCCTGGGTCACGAGAGACAAGAGGGCGTCCAGATTCCGGGCGTTCGTCGCCTCCCGGATAAAGACCCACATGCCCCGCCGCAGCTTCTCGCGAGCCTCTTCCGCGGTGGTGGACTCGTGATCGGAGGCGGGCCCCCCGGCGATGTAGGCGTTGAGGGCCTGGCCGCGCACGCCGGGCGCGTGACCGTCCACCGGCCGCCCGGCGAAGGCCTCGATCTTCTCGAGCACGTCGGGAAAGGCCTGAATCACGCCCGGGAAGTTCATGACCTCGGCCAGCCCGAGCACCCGGGGATGGTGGAGGAGCTCGGCCAGAGCGCGGGCGTCCAGCGATGCGCCCGAGGTGCTCATGTCGGTCGCCGGCACACACGAGCTGGCCATCACGAAGACCGAGAGGGGAAGCCCCTCGCTGGCGTCGAGCATGAAGCGGATGCCGTCGATCCCGTGGACGTTCGCGATCTCGTGGGGATCGGAGACCACGGTCGTGGTTCCTCGGGGCAGCACGGCGCGAGCGAACTCGGGCGGGGTCACCAGACTCGATTCGATGTGCACGTGGGCGTCGACCAGTCCCGGGAGCAGCAAGGCGCCGTCTAGGTCGACCGTGCGCTCGGCCCGATAGCCGGCTCCTAGGCCGGCGATGCGGTCGCCGGCCAGGGCCACGTCCACCTCCTCGATCTCTCCGGAGAAGACGTTCACCACGCGACCGCCCGTCAGGACCAGGTCCGCCGGCCGGTCGCCCCGGGCTACCTCCAACAACGCTTCGACGTTCATGGAGACAATGTGGAGCCCGATGAACGTTGCGGCCAGACAGGCCGCGGTTCATGATTTCATGTCATGGCTAATGCGCTTCCCGTCTACGTTCTGTCGGCTCCCGGGCCCTCTCACGAGCGCTTGCTCCGTGTGCTCGGTGACGACACCACGGTCCTGGAGCCGGAGGAGTTCCTGAAGACCTGGGACGTGCTCCCTCCCGGGGTCGTCCTCGCGGATGGCGCCAGCCTGGATCCCGCCGAGCTCCTCTCCGTCGCCGAGCCGATCACGGCCGCTGCGTACGGCTGGACGCTCGCGCTGGTCGGGAAGGGCGAGCCTCCTTCGGTCCGGGTTCTCTCGCTGGCTCCACGGGTGGCGCTCGACGAGGTGGCATCCTTCGCACGCGATCCCGAGGGTTCGCCGGGCGTGGTCCTGGAGCTCCAGCGCGTTTTGACCAACGTGTCGCGCGTCCGACACGATCTCAACAACCCTCTCACGTCGGCGTTGGCGGAGGTCCAGCTGCTTCTGCTGGACACCGAGGAGGGTGACGCGCGGGAGGCGCTCGAGGTCGTGCAGACCCAGCTTCGCCGCATACGCGATCTGATCGCGTCGACCGGTCACCTGAGGCCCGCCAAGCCCTGAGCGTGACCTAGTTTTCGGTTTGCCTCCGGGGATCGGCGTCTCCGCTCGATCCCGTCATGCCCTCCTGGCCCCGCGGGGCATGGAGGCTCAGCCTCCCGCCCCCAGGACTCGGTACCCTCGGTCCATGCGCCATCCGCCGGCGGCGCAGGCGCGTTCGCATTATGCAACCCGAAGGTGATTGCATCCTGCAAGGTGGGTGTGGTATCCTGGTGCACGTGGACACCTCTCCTTCACCCAAGCCGCTCGGGACCGGCCAGCTGTTCGGCCGGGGTGACCTGCTGCGGTGGCTCTATCTGGGCCGTCTGACCCTGGTCACGGGCATTCTGGTCGGCGCGCTTCGGAAGTGGCTCGACCTGCAGGCCGAGGACACCTTCCTGGTGACGGTGATGTTCCTCGTCGCGCTCGTCTTCACGGCGGTCTCTTTCTGGTACACCCATGTGAGGGCGCACCCGGCGAACGAGAATTTCCTGTACGGGCAGGTGATCCTCGATGTCCTGCTGGTGACCGGGATCGTCCATGTCACGGGTGGCCCGGACAGCAATTTCGCACCCGTCTACATTCTCGTGATCAGCTCCGGCGCGCTCCTTCTTCCCCTTCCCGGAGGCGTTCTCCTGGGGGCGCTGGCCAGCATGGTCTACTTCGCCGATCTGGTCTGGGGCTTCGGGGGCACGCTGCACCTCGACGTGGCGCTCCAACTGGGGCTCTTCACGGTGGTCGCCCTGATCACGGGTCTCCTCGGCGATCGCCTGCGCCACGCGGGTCTCGCGTTGGGCGCGGTGGAATCGGAGCTGCGCCAGCTGCGCCTGGACACCGGAGACATTCTGGCGAGCCTCGGGACCGGCGTGCTGACGGTCGACGGCGAGGGCCGTCTCGCCTATGCGAACCCCGCCGCGGCGACGCTGCTCGGCCTGCCGATACCCCAATGGCTGGGGCAGAGGGTCGTGGAAGAGGTGGACCGCATCGCGCCGGGCATGGGCACCGTGCTCGAACGATCCATCCAGGACCGGCAGTCGGTCGGACGGTTCCGAACGGTCGTGACGAAAGACGGACAGGAGCGTGCCATCGGCATGAGCACCACGGTCCTCGATCGCGAGGAGGGTGCTCCACCGTCCGCGACGGCGATCTTCCAGGACCTCACGGACGTCGAGCGGTGGGAGGCGCTCCACCGCCGGGCCGAGCGCCTGGAGGCCGTGGCCGAGCTGTCCGCGTCGCTCGCGCACGAGATCAAGAATCCGCTGGCGTCGATCCGGAGCGCCGTGGAGCAGCTCGCGCGATCCTCGCTGTCCGGCGAGGACCGCGGCACGCTGGAGCACCTCGTCCTCAACGAGTCTGACCGTCTGAGCAGGCTCCTCTCGGAGTTCCTGGATTACTCGGGCCTCAAGATCCTCTCCAGGGAGGAGATCGACCTGTCGAAGGTGGTCCGTGACTGCGTGTCGCTCGTTCGGCAGCATCCCGAAGCGGAAGACGTCGAGGTCGTGTGCGAGGGATTCGACCGGCCGACCGCGGTCCAGGGGGACCGCGACCTGCTTCACCGGGCCGCCTTCAACCTGATCCTGAACGCGGTGCAGTTCGCCGGACCCCACGGCCGGGTGGAGGTGTCGTTGGCGGATCTGTCGGAGAACCCGAATCCGCGTGGCACCCGCATCCCTCGGCCCGTGTCGCTGACGGTGCGTGACGACGGACCCGGGGTGGAGCCGGATACCGTCGAGAGGATCTTCGATCCGTTCTTCACCACGAGGGAAGGGGGGAGCGGACTCGGGCTGGCGGTGGTGCATCGTGCGGTCGAGGCGCACGGGGGAGCGATCTTCGTCGATCGGGCGCCGGACGGTGGGGCGGAATTCGTGATCTACCTGCCCGGCCCGAACGGCAGCGCGGAGGGAGAGGAGTCGTGACGGACAAGGGAGACAAGGCGAAGATCCTGATCGTCGACGACGAGACCGGGATCCTGGACACGCTCCAGATCCTGTTCAAGGGTGAGGGCTGGGAAGTGCTGCTCGCGAGCTCCGGGAAAGCCGCACTGGAAGCGCTGGAAGGGGATCGACCCGACATCGTGCTGACCGATATCCGGATGCCGGGGGCGGGCGGCCTCGACGTGCTCGCCCGCGCTCGCGAGGTCGATCCGGAGATGGCGGTCATTCTGATGACCGCCCAGGCCTCGCTGCAGTCCGCCGTACGCGCGGTGAACGAGGGTGCCTACTACTACCTCCAGAAGCCTTTCGCGAACGACGAGCTCCTGGCCATCTGCCGACGAGCAGCCGAGGCGCGGCAGCTCAAGGCGGAGAACAAGCGCCTGAAGAGGGAGATCCGCCGGAGGGACCGGTCGTCCCACGGCCGACCGATCGGCAAGAACCGGCAGTTCCTGGAGGTGCTCAAGCTCGCGGAGACCGTCGCGCCGACCGACTCGACCGTGCTCATCAGCGGCGAGAGCGGAACGGGGAAGGAAGTGGTCGCCCGCTACATCCACCGACTCTCCGAGCGCGCAGAGCGGTCCTTCTTCTCGATCAACTGCGGCGCCTTGCCCGAGAGCCTCCTCGAAAGTGAGCTCTTCGGGCATCTGAGGGGTTCGTTCACCGGCGCGACGAGGGACAAGCAAGGACTGCTCGTGGCCGCGAAGGGCGGGACCTTCTTCCTCGACGAGATCGCGGAGATGAGCCCGGCGACCCAGGTCAAGCTCCTGCGGGCCATCCAGGAGCGCGAGGTCATTCCGGTGGGCTCGACCGAAGCCGTGCCGGTGGACGTGCGCATCATCGCCGCGTCGAACCGGGATCTCGAGGACGAGATCCGGCGGGGGACGTTCCGCAGCGATCTGTACTATCGACTCAACGTGATCCAGCTCCGCCTCCCACCGCTGCGCGACCGGCGTGACGACATCCCCCTTCTGGCGCGGCACTTCCTGGAGCGACCGAGCGAGGGTCACGAAGACGCGACGCCGCGGACGCTCTCCGACGAGACGCTGGAGATTCTCTCGCGCTACGACTGGCCCGGCAACGTGAGGGAGTTGGAGAACGCTCTGGAGCACGCGGCCGTGATCGGCCACGGAGACACCCTGACTCCGGAGACGCTCCCCGAGCGTGTGCGCGAGCCCTTGCCGGCACGCCTCGTGGACCCCGAGCTTCCGCCCAACCCGACGATGGAGTTGATCGAGCAGGCCTACATCCAGTGGGTCCTCCAGGCCGAGGGCGGCAACAAGACCAGGGCCGCCGAGGTCCTGGGCATCGATCCGTCCACCTTGTACCGGAAGCTGAACCGGTACGGAATCGCCGAGTAGCGCTCGAAGCCCGGCCCGTCGCCCCGAACCTCGAGAAGGAAAGCCTGCGAATCATGCCCGACGCTCTGTCACGTCAGCCTGGCCCGGACGGTCCCCGGCGCGCCGGGTCCCGGGAGCTCCCCTGGGACCGCGTCGTTCTCTCGGTGGTGATCCCCTGCTACAACGAGGTGGACACCGCACGGTCCCTTCTGGAGCGGGTGCGCTCGGTCCCGCTGCATCTCGAGGTGATCGTCGTGGACGACGGCTCCACGGACGGAACGAGAGAGCTCCTGCGAGATCTGGATGGAGAAGGACTCATCGACCGACTCGTGATGCACGAGAAGAACGCCGGCAAGGGCGCGGCGCTGCGTACGGGGTTCGCCGAAGCGACGGGCGACGTCGTGGTGGTCCAGGACGCGGACCTCGAGTACGATCCCCACGAGCTTCCGCTCCTTCTCGAGCCGATCCTCGCCGGTCAGGCCGACGCCGTGTACGGGTCGCGCTTCCTCGGGGGACCCCACCGAGTGCTCTTCTTCTGGCACTCTGTGGGAAACCGGTTCCTCACGCTCCTGTCCAACATGTTCACCGACGTGAACCTGACCGACATGGAGACGTGCTACAAGATGGTCCGGCGAGAGCTCCTGCAGTCCCTTCCGCTGTCGGCGGACCGCTTCGGCATCGAGCCGGAGCTCACGGCCCGCCTGGCCCAGAGCGGCGCACGCATCTACGAGCTTCCGATCAGCTATCACGGCCGCTCCTACGCCGAGGGCAAGAAGATCGGCTGGCGAGACGGGATCTCGGCCCTGTGGTCGATCGTCCGGTACAACGTCCTGTCCCAACCCGCGCCACTCTGGAAGCCGTCGAAGCTCTCGCCACGGGGTGAGCCCGATCGACTGACCGAGGGGTCGGAAGGAAGATGACCGACCGGCACCCCTCGGGGCGCGACTCGAGCGACGACGAGGTGCCGGGCCGATGACGCGCACCCGTGCGCGAGCGATGGTGCTGTTCGTGGCGGTGGCCGCCTTCCTCAACTCGTTGGGCAACGGCTTCGCGTACGACGACAACGGGATCATCGTGCACAATCCCGTGGTGACCCACGCGGAGTGGAGCAAGGCTTTCCTGGGTCCGTACTGGCAGGAGGCGGCAAGCGGCACCGGCCTGTACCGGCCGCTCACGCTGGCGGCGTTCGCGGCGGAGTGGCACGTGTTCTCGGGTGGCCACGTCGGCTTCCACGTGGTGAACGTGGTTTTGAACGCCGTCGTCTCGCTCCTGGTGCTGGCCCTTCTCCTGCGCTTCGTTTCGCTTCCCGGGGCGTTCGCGGGGGCGCTCTTGTTCGCCGTGCATCCGGTCCACGTGGAGGCCGTGGCCAACGTGGTGGGCCAGTCGGAGCTCATGGCCGCCGGCGCGGTCCTCCTGGCCTGTCTCCTCTATCTGGACGGGGCGGAGTGGACCGGGATCGCCCACGCGCTGCGGCTGGGGGGGTTGGCGGCGCTCTACCTGCTGGGCCTCGGTGCGAAGGAGATCGCCGTGACGCTGCCCGGCCTGCTCGTGGTCCTGGAAGCGTTCCGCCCGAGCGACGAGCCGCTTCGCCGGCGTCTGGTGAGAGAGATCCCCGTCTACCTCGGCCTCTCGGCCGTCATGGGTGGCTACCTGCTCTTGCGCTGGTCCGTGTTGGGGACCGTCGTAGGCGAGGTGCCCGCACCGTCCTTGCTGCGACTCGGCGGCACGGATCGCGTCCTCACATCCTTCACGCTCTGGCCCGAATACCTGCGCTTGATGGTGTTCCCGCGCGTCCTCAGCGCGGACTACGCTCCGGCCGTCCTCCTGCCGGCGACCTCGGTGTCCTCGGACGTGCTTCTCGGGGTCGCGGTCCTCCTCGTCGCGGCGGCGACCACCTGGTGGGCGCGCAGACGGGCGCCGGCCTTGTCCCTCGGGCTCCTCTGGTTCGCGGTCGCGGTATCGCCGGTCTGTGACCTCATCGTGCCGACGGGGATCCTGCTGGCCGAGAGGACGCTGTATCTGCCGTCGGTGGGCGCGGCGTTCGCGCTCGCCGGGCTGGTCACCCTCGTCACGGCCGCGGCCACGGCCCGCCAGCGATGGGCCCTCGGTGCCGTCGGCGTGTTGGCCGGTCTGGCGCTCTTCGTTCGAACCGTGGACCGCAACCCGACCTGGATGAGCTCCTACGTCGTATTCAACACGCTCGCGACGGAGCATCCCGAGTCCTATCTCTCGTTCCGGGCGCGGGCGAACGGCCTCCGGCGCGTGGGCCGTCTCGACGAGGCGGCCGAGGAGTACGAGATGGCCACTCGACTGGCGCCCCACAATTACTCCCTCAAGGTCGAGGTGGCGGACTTCTACGGACGGATGGGTAGGTACGATCGCGCCCAGAAGCTCCTGGTCTCGGCGATCGCCGATCAGCCGACCCAGCCCATGGCGTATCGCGTCCTCGCCGAACAGCTCATCAAGCGTGGGCGTGGGCGCGACGGCTTCCTCACGGCGCTCCGCGGCCTCGCCGAGGCGGGCCCGACCCGAGGCCTCTGGGCGACGGTTTCGGAGGCGTACATCGCCAAGGGCGATCTGGAGGCGGCCGTGCGCGCACGGCGTGCGGCGTTGGCCCAGGACCCCGATTCCCGACACGACTGGGAGCGCCTCGCCGACCTGCTGGCCGCTCTCCACCGTTCCGGTCAGGCGGAGGCGGCGAGGGCCCGTGCCGAGACGCTGCCTCGTGAAACGGACACACCCGGCTCCCTTCCGAACCCCCGCAGGCTGACCATCGAGCGATGAAGATCTTCGAGTCTCCGTTCCGGAGCGTGCGCAGCGCGTCGGTCCTCGTGGGCGCGCTGGCGGCCGTCGTGTTCGCGAACTCGATCCTGAACGAGTTCGCCTACGACGACCTCCACATCATCACGGAGAACACGGACGTCCACGCGCTCGGGACGCTTCCGAAGGCGGTGTCCGAGCCCTACTGGCCCGGGGAATTCGGTCGCCAGCTGGGGCTGTGGCGCCCGGTCACGACCCTGTACCTCGACCTGCAGTACGCCGTCTCCGGCGAGAACCCGACGCTCTATCACGTGGCGAACGTGGTGGGGCACGCCGCCGTGTCCGTTCTGGTCGTCTTGCTGCTCGCCGAGCTGATGTCGCTGCCGGCCGCCTTCCTGGGCGGCCTGATCTTCGCCGTCCATCCGGTGCACGTCGAGGCCGTGGCCAACGTCATCGGCATCGCGGAGATCCTGTCGGCCGTCTTCTTCCTGTGGGCTTGCCTGGTCCACGTGCGGGGGCCGACCACCTCCAGATGGCCTCGTGCCCTCCTGATCGCGCTCCTGTACGCTCTCGCGTTCGGAGCCAAGGAGAGCGCGGTCACGTTGCCGGGTGCCCTTTTCCTCCTGGACGCCGTTCGTCGTCGTCTCGGGTTCGCGGAGCTGAAGACGTACGTGCGAGATCGGTGGCGTCTCTATGGAGCGCTCGTCGTGGTCGCGGGCGCGCTTCTCTGGGGCCGCTACGAGATCCTGGGCAGCATCGCGCACCCGTTCGGCCCTCTGGGCGCGGACCTCCTCGATCAGATCCCCAGGATCTGGACGTTGGCCGACGTGTGGTCCAACTACGTGCGCCTCTGGATCTTCCCGCTCGACCTCTCGTCGGACTACTCGCCCAACGTCATTCCGATCTCTCTGGGCTGGAACGCCCAGAATCTGGTGGGGCTCGTCCTCACGCTCGCCATCCTGACGATGGCGCTCGTCGCGTGGCGACGCCCGGCGATGGATCGTGGGCGCGACACCGGCCGGGCGGCGGCGTTCGGCGTCGTGTGGTTCATCATCACGATTTCCCCGGTCGCCAATGTCGTATTCCTGGCGGGCGTGATGTTGGCGGAGCGAACCCTGTACCTGCCGTCGGTCGGCCTGGCTGCCGCCACCGGGTGGCTCATCGTGCGCCTGGCCCGCGTGCGGCCGCGCACCGCGGTCGCGGTGAGCGTCACCGCGGTCGCGCTCCTCTCGGTGCGCACCTGGACGCGCACGCCCACGTGGAGGGACAACCTGACGGTCTTTGGGGCGATGATCGGCGACTACCCGCAATCGGGGCGCTCTCAGTGGGTGATCGGCGACCTGTACATGAACAAGAAACAGGTCCACCGCGCGCTCGTCTCGTACCGGATCGCCGTCAACATCCTGGGAACGCACTACCAGCTCATCAACTCGATCGCACGCAAGCTGATGGCTCTCGAGCGCTACCACTCCGCGAAGGGGCTTCTTCTCCTGGCGTGGCGGGAAGACCCCCACATCGACGTGGCGCCCGCCAACCTCGCCGTGATCGCGTCCGAGCAGGGAGATCCCCACGAAACGGAGCGGTGGTGCAAGACGGCGATCTCCCTGGGAAAGAACGACTCGCTCTGCTATCACCTGCTGGCCTGGGCGTACGCGCGGGAAGGCCGCTGGGACGACGCGAGCGAGGCCCGCAGGCAGGCCATCGCGCGCGGAGAGGGAGACTACTGGCAGCAGTGGGAATCCCTGGCCTTCCTGGAATGGCACCGCGGCGACACCACGGCGGCGCGGGCCGCGTTCGACTCGGCCGAGGTGAAGGCTCGGGCCACGGGCCGAAGCGCGGTGGAGCGCGTGGACTCGCTGAGGGGAGCGTTGTTGGGCGCTCCACAGACCCCGTCGCGCTGATCCGTCGCGGCTGCCATCCACCGTTGTGAAAGGCGGAATGCCTTGCAGAATCCCAGACCCGGCGCGGTCATCCCCCGTCCGCCAGGTAGTGTGGATAAGTCTGTAACACGAAGTATTACATGATTTTACGATCATTCGTCGTGCGTTTGGACCTTCGCTTGCTTCAAAGTGGCACGTCGAATCGCTCTGTTCCATTTCCACGAGGAGTGGGGACCATGCGGGACAACAAGGGTTTTACCCTCATCGAGCTCCTGATCGTGGTCGTGATCATCGGAATCCTGGCGGCGATCGCCATTCCGAAGTTCTCGGCGACGCGGGAGAAGGCGTACTTCGCCGCCATGAAGTCCGATCTCAAGAACCTGGCCAGCCAGGAAGAGATCTACTACGCCGACGCCTACAGCTACACGAGCAACACCACCCAGCTCGCGTTCACGAACTCCGAGGGCGTGAACGTCACGATCAGCGGTGTGAGCACGTCGGGTTGGGCCGCTTCGGCCACGCACTCCGCGCTGGGTAGCGCCCAGGGCTGCGCCATCTACTACGGCACGGCTACGGCTCCGTCGGCTCCGACCGCGCCGACGATGCCGGGCGAGATGCTCTGCACGAGCTGACGCACGTAGCACCCCGCTCCTCGCGGGTGTAATCCGCGCCTGGGGGGTGGGTCGACGCCACAACGGCCCGGCCCACCCCCCTCGCCTCCTCCCCCCAGACGACCCCGAACCGCTGCCGGGTTGAACCCACGAGGTGCCCGATGAACAACGACAGCAAGAAAGCCGGCTTCACGCTGATCGAGCTGCTGATCGTCGTCGTCGTCATCGGCATCCTGGCGGCCATCGCCATCCCGAAGTA
>CAZVYM010000069.1:0-21622 GCA_964630935.1 uncultured Gemmatimonadaceae bacterium
GATCCAGGAGGTAAGCGACTACCTGGGTGATTCGCTCGGGCTCTCGCAGGAGGCGGCCGAGACGGATGCGGACGTCATCGTCTTCTGCGGCGTCCATTTCATGGCCGAGACGGCCAAGATCCTCTCGCCCCGGAAGACCGTCCTGATGCCCGACCCGAAGGCCGGGTGCCCCATGGCGGACTTCGTGACGGCTGGAGCGCTCAAGCGACTCATGGCCGAGCACCCCGAGGCCGCGGTGGTCACGTACGTGAACTCCACCGCCGAGGTGAAGGCCCAGTCGGACATCTGCTGCACGTCCTCCAACGCCGTGAGCGTGGTCGAGTCGATTCCCGCCGAGCGCCCGATCATCTTCGTGCCGGACCGCAACCTCGCCCGCTACGTCCAGCAGCGGACCGGCCGGGACAACATCATCGCCTGGGACGGTTACTGCTACGTCCACGACGACATGGTGCTCGAGGAGCTGGATCGCGCGAAGCACGATCATCCGAGCGCGGTCGTGGTGGTGCATCCCGAGGCGCGCCAGGAGCTTCTGGACCGCGCCGACGTCGTGACCTCGACGTCCGGCATGGTGGACGTCGCGGCCCGACACGACGTGGTGATCTTCGGTACGGAGCGCGGCCTGGTGGACAGGATGCGCCAGCGCTACCCGGAGAAGACGTTCATTCCGCTCTCGGGCGCGGCGGTGTGCGGCAACATGAAGCTGAACACGCTGGCGAAGCTGGCGTGGTCGCTGGACCACGTTCTCCACCCCGTGACCATGGACGAGGAGGTCCGGGTCCGGGCCGAAGCCGCGCTGCGTCGCATGCTGGATCTCTCCGGCGGGTGGATTGCCCCGACCCGGGAAGAAGAGGCGCTCGAGCTCGCCGGGGTGCGTCCGAGCGGGTGCGGGTGCGCTTGATGCGATGAAGGTCCGCACCTTCACGGGCGGCCCATTCGCGGAGAACGGTTATCTGGTGGTGTGCGAGCACACCGGGGCGGCCGTCGCCGTCGATCCCGGGGCCGCCGCCGACGAGATGGCGCGAATCGCGACCTCCGACGCCCTCGACGTACAGGCCATCCTGATCACGCACGCCCACATCGACCACGTCGAGGGCGTGCATCTCGTGCGGGCCGTCGCGCCCGAGGCGCCCATCTGGCTCCACCCCGCGGATCGCGCCCTATACGACGCGCTCGGAGATCAGGCGGCCATGTTCGGCCTGGAATTCACACCTCCCCCCCCGCCCGACGACGCCTTCGAGCACGGCCAGAGGTTCCCATTCGGCGATTGCGCGCTCCGGGTGCGCCATGCGCCTGGACACAGCCCCGGGCACGTGATCCTCGTGGGCGAGAGAGGGGCGGGCGTCGCGCTGGTGGGCGACGTGATCTTCCAGGCCGCGATCGGACGTACGGATCTGCCCGGAGGGGACTTCTACACGCTCATGCGCTCCATTCGCGAGCAGGTGCTGACGCTCCCGGACGAGACGGTGCTCCACCCTGGGCACGGTCCGTCCACCACGGTCGGCTTCGAGCGGGTCGGAAACCCCTTCCTCATCCCCCAATACCGTGGTGAGATGGCATGAGCGTGCAGGGTGTGGCGGTGTTCGCCTCGGGAGGAGGCAGCAACCTCCAGGCTCTCCTCGACCACCAGGGTCCCGACGCGCCTTGGCGCATTCGGCTGTTGGTGTCGGATCGCGACGGGATCGGGGCGCTCGGGCGCGCCGAGACGCACGGTGTGCCGGTGCGGGTGATCCGGACGAAGGGTCGGCCTCCCGCCGAAGTCGCGGAGGAGACGCTCGCGGCGCTCCGCGAGCACGGCGTGGACGTCATCTTCCTCGCGGGCTACCTGAAGTTGGTGCCCAGGGAGGTCGTGACTGCCTATCGGCGACGCATCCTCAACATCCATCCCGCGCTTCTGCCCTCCTTCGGGGGGATGGGGATGTACGGCATGAACGTCCATCGTGCCGTGTTGGAGGCGGGCGCCCGGGTGAGCGGCCCGACGGTCCACTTCGTCGACGAGGAGTACGACCAGGGGCGCATCGTGGGACAATGGCCCGTGCCCGTTCAGGTGGACGACACCCCGGAGGCGCTGGCCGCCCGCGTGCTGGAGGTGGAGCATCGCCTCTATCCCCTCGTGGCCGATCACGTCTGCGGCGAGCTGGCCGAAGGGCGTGAGCCGGGACCGCTCCCATTCGCAGGTGACGCGTTCACCTTGACTTGATAGAACGAGAAAGGACTGATCATGAAGCGGGCGCTGCTGAGCGTGTCCGACAAGGCCGGCATCGTGGACCTGGGACGGGCGCTCGCCGAGCGAGGCTGGGAGTTGATCTCGACGGGTGGCACCGCACGGGCGCTGCGCGCGGCCGGCCTCGACGTCCGCGACGCCTCCGAGGTCACCGGCCATCCGGAGATGATGGATGGCCGGGTCAAGACGCTGCACCCGGCGATTCACGCGGGACTGCTGGCCCGTCGACACCTACCGGCGGACATGGCGGCCCTGGAAGAGCGTGGCTACGGCCCGATCGATCTCGTGGCCGTGAACCTCTATCCGTTCCGGGAGACGATCGCACGCGGGGACGTCGGCCTCGACGAAGCGATGGAGAACGTGGACATCGGCGGGCCCACCATGATCCGGGCGGCGGCCAAGAACCATCGCGACGTGTGGGTGGTGGTCGATCCGGCCGACTACGGACGGGTGATCGAGGCCGTGGACGAGGGCTCGGAGCAGCCGGAGCTGCGCCGAGCGCTCGCCGCCAAGGTGTTCCACCACATCAGCGGCTACGACGCCGCGGTAGCGGCGTACCTGGAGGAAGGGGCCGGCCCGCTGCCTGCATCGCTGGAGATTCCCCTGCAACGGGTCCAGACGCTCCGTTACGGAGAGAACCCGGACCAAGATGCCGCCTTCTACGGATACGGCACGGACGACGGCCTGGCCGGGCTCCGGCAGCACCACGGGAAAGAGCTGTCCTACAACAACATCCTCGACGTCGACGGGGCTCTGCTGAGCCTCTCGCCGTTCGCGTTCTCTCCGCGGCCGACGGTGTGCATCGTGAAGCATACGACCCCTTGCGGTCTGGCCGTGGCAGAGACGCTCGGGGCGGCGTACGACCGCGCGCTCCGCTGCGATCCCGTGAGCGCATTCGGCTCGGTCATCGCCGTGAACCGTCCGGTCGACGAGATGACGGCCCGGGCCATGTCGGAGCTCTTCATCGAGTGCCTCGTCGCTCCCGGGTTCTCCGAGCAGGCGATGGCGATCCTCGCGGAGAAGAAGAACGTGCGCCTCCTGACGTTTCCCGGCTTGGAGGAACCCCATCCCCTCGAGCCCACCGAGGGGTGGTGGACGACCGCGGACGAAGAGCTGAAGGCGGTGGCACGGTTCATCGCCCAGCACTCCCGTCGTCCGGCGGGGCGGGTGCTCCGGAGCGTCTATGGTGGCATGCTCGCGCAGACTCCCGCGGTCCCTCCCTTGTACGGAGTGGGGAACGGGGCCTGGGAGGTCGTGACGGAGCGTGCGCCGAGCGAGCGGGAGATGGACGACCTGCACTTCGCCTGGTCGGCCATCTTCGGGGTGAAGTCGAATGCGATCGTCCTCGTGGCCGGCGGTGCTACGGTGGGGATCGGCGCGGGCCAGATGAGCCGTGTCGACTCCGCCCGGATCGCGGTGCGCAAAGCCGGCGACCAGGGTCTGAGCCTCCAGGGATCGGTGCTCGCGTCGGATGCCTTCTTCCCGTTCCGGGATGGTGTGGACGCCGCCGCCGAGGCGGGCGTGCGCGCGATCGTGCAGCCCGGAGGCTCGATCCGGGACGAGGAGGTCATCGCTGCCGCCGACGAGCAGGGACTGGCGATGGTCTTCACGGGTCGCCGCCTCTTCCGGCACTAGGCGATCCCGAGCGGGCACGATACCCGCTCCCCAACCGCACGCACCGAACGACCGGCGTCACACCGGTCGACGGGTCGACACTGGATCTGTCAACATTTCCGTAATCGGTGCTTCGATATTAAAATCATGACGTAACATCAATTCTTATGAGTCGTCGAGTGTCCGCATCGATGACCGCGTACGGGTGCGTGGCGGCTCTCCAATTAAGGAGGGGGAATGACCGCCCTGACATTGTTGTCGGTGGCGGCGCTGAGCGTCGCACCGGTTGGCCCCGCAGCCTCCCCTGCGTCGGCGATGACCTCACGGTCCGCCGACGCTGCTGTATCTGCCTACGTGCGTCGTCTGGCGCACGCGGCGGGGGAAGAGGCTGTTGCGCCTTCCGTGCCGATTCCGAGCTTCTCACGGCAGACCGGCCTGGCGTGCACCGCGTGCCACACGACCTTCCCGCAGCTGACGCCGTTCGGACGGCTCTTCAAGCTGAACGGGTACACGATGACGGCCCAGCAGACGGTGCAGGCCCAGGGCGACAGCGCGTCCGGTCCGTCCCTGAGGCTCGACCTGATCCCGCCGCTTTCCGCGATGGTGATCTCGTCGATGTCCTCCGTAAGCAGGCAAGTGCCGGGCGAGCAAAACAACTCGATGGCATTCCCGCAGGAGCTGGGGCTGTTCATCGGGGAGGCGATCACACCCAAGATCGGGACGTTCCTGCAGATGACGTACGATCCCGCCGAGGGCGGAATCAGCATCGACAACGCGGACATCCGGTTCGCGGACCACACGACGGCCGGTGGGAAGGATGTCCTCTACGGCTTCACGATCAACAACTCACCGACGGTCCAGGACGCCTGGAACAGCACCCCGGTCTGGAGCTTCCCCTTCACGGGCTCCGACGTGGCGCCCACACCGATGGCGTCGACCCTGATCGACGAGAACCTGGGGCAGCAGGTGATGGGGATCGGGAGCTACGCGCTCTGGAACAACCTCGTCTACACCGAGCTGAGCGTATATCGGTCCGCCTTCCAGGGTGGGCCCGTGCCGGTGGACGCGAGCGCCGAGAACGCGATCCACGGGGTCTCGCCCTATTGGCGGGTGGCGGTCCAGCACGCGCTTTCGAGCGGGCAGCTCGAGGTCGGCACGTACGGCATGGTCGCCAACCTGGTGCCCTCGGGCTTCCAGGGGCCGCGGGACCGCTATGCGGACGTCGGCTTCGACGCCCAGTTCGACAGGGAGTACGCGGACGGCGCGAGCCTGGTTGCCCACGGAACCGCGATCATCGAGCATCGACATCTCGCGGCGACGGAAGCGGACGGGGGAGCCTCCGAGGTCAACAGCAATCTCCACACGGTTCGGCTGGACGGCACCTACTACACGCCGTCGCGGGTCGGATTCAGCGCCGGGCTCTTCTCCACGGGCGGTACCACGGATCCGCTCCTCTATCCCGCCGATGCCGTGACCGGGAGCGCAACGGGCAGCCCGAACAGTCAGGGCTACGTGCTCCAGCTCTCGTTCATGCCTTGGCTGAACACCCGACTGGGGCTGCAGTACGTCGGCTACACGAAATTCAACGGCGCCAGCTCCAACTACGACGGGGCCGGGCGTAGCGCGGCCGACAACAACACGCTCTACCTCATGACCTGGCTGGTCTTCTAGCCGGAGTCCGCGGACGTGGTGGGCGCCTCCTGGGTGGGCCCGTGCTCTCCCAGGAGGCGTGTCACCGCGGCCCCCAGCGCCTGCGGAACGAAGTACCCTACCACGCGATAGCGCACCGTTCCCGACCGATCCAGGACGAAGGTCGTCGGGATCCCGCCGACGCCGCCGAACGCGCGCTCCAGGGCGGCCGTGGCCCGAGCCACCGGATAGGTGATGTCGCGCTCCTGAAGGAAGGCGCGGATCGGTGCGACGCTGCCCGCGTCGGTCGCCAGGCCGAGCACCACGACGTCGTCGCCCGCGTGGGCCTCGTGGAGCCTCTGCAGCGAAGGCATCTCCAAGCGACACCAGCGGCACCAGGTGGCCCAGAAGTTGACCACCACCACCTTGTCGGCGAAGTCCGCCGGTCCGAGGGTGTCACCCTCCAGCGTGACGAGGCTGAGCCGGGGGGCCTTTCCCAGGTCCGGCCCCACGCCGGTGAGCGCTTCGAGCTGGGGCGCGAGGCGCACGGCCACGAACGCCAGAAGGGCGAAGGTGACGATGCGCTCGAGCCACACGAAGATCGGTCGCCTCGGCGCAGCGTCGAATTTCTGATTCCGATCGTTCTTCATACCAGGCAGAACCCATGGGGCAGGCCAGGGGATCCCGTCCGACGACTTCTGGAGCGTCGCGAGACGATCCTGGCGTCGAGGCGGGAGGGCGTCGCCGTTTGGACGCTGGAGGGGATTACGGAGTCGACGTTCCGGACCCGCACAAACGGATGCTTCGGCCCATGCGCGCTCGAGACATCGACGTGGCCCGCGGTGCCAGGTTTTTGCACGCCTTGGGAAGGGCAGACGTGACGGGGCGTGAGGGTGGGTGACGCTGACGGTGACGTTTCAGCTGAAACGTCAGTTGGTGTTGGAGGCGGCGCCTGGCGTCGAAGGACAACCACGCGGGTCAGTGGCTGTAAGATGGAAGGTGAAAGCATACAGCGTAACGCGATCATGGATAGTGAGTTGCAGGCAAACGTGAAGGTCGGGCATGAACGTCGTGCCGGCCTCGACGAGAACGAGTTCCCCTCGTCGCCCGGTTGAACCGTGCCCCTGGCCGGAGCATCTTTCGCTGCGCCTGGAGGGGTGGCAGAGCGGTTCAATGCACCGGTCTTGAAAACCGGCGGGCGCAAGCCCTCGTGGGTTCGAATCCCACCCCCTCCGTTCGTCCGATCGCCGGTGTTCCCCCATTCCACTTCGGCGCTGAGAGCCCTCGCGTTCGAACCCACGCGCGCTTCCATGAAGCGCGCAACGTGGGTTTGAGCCGAGCGGCCTGGCGGGTGTTCGCGAAGCGCCACCCAAGGTGGTCCGCGAGACGAGCGAGGATGCGCCGCAGGCGCACCGGAGCTCAATCCTACACCGGCTCGGAGACTGGTTGGAGGCCGCCACTGGCGGGAAGGAACCGCCTCGCGGTACGATGGGGCATGGACCGCTGGCACCTCAACGGCATCATCCTATCCCACGTCAACCGAGTGTTTGCCGCGGCGGCGCTCGTCGCCAAAGAGAGGGCCAACGGCGACGAGGCCACCCTCGTCTCGCTCATGGGCAATCTGACGTGGGCCGTGAGTCCCTATCTGACCGAGGATCGAGGTACGGAGGCGCTGACGGCCCTCGGCGGTGCCCTGGCCGGAACGCTCGGCCCGGCCCTCGTAGCCGACCTCGGCGGCGGGGCCTACTACGACGACGTCGAGAACCTCGTACGGCGATACCACGACCAGCTCGTCGAGTTCGTCTGGAACAGCCTGGTCGAGGTCGGACTCGACACGAGCGGGTCCTACTCGGCCGTCAACGCCCACGTATGGCAGGTACTGTTTCCCGAGCTGAAGTACGAGCAGAGCTTTCGGGCGCTGGCACGACAGATCGCGAGCTTGTGAGGCTGGCAGGAGCGACAACCTGGTCTGGTATTCCCTGAACGAGGACCTCCGTGTAGAGGAGCAGCCGCCGGTGGACCTCGACGGCGCGCTGGCCGTCGCACGGCGCTATTACGCCAACGCAGACAAGAAATGGGAGATGGGGGAGGAGGCGCTGGCCGCCACGATGTTCGGCATCCGGCGCGACCCCGACACCTTCATCGAGATCTGCGTGAACGGGTCCGACAGCATTTCCTACAGGTTCGAGATGCCTCGGAAGCCGGGAACGAAGAAATCGTTCCTCGGCCTCATCTCCGGGGTCTTCCAGCGTGAGGTGACGCTCGCGTCGTGGGGCGAGCTCGAGGAGGCGATCCGAGACTTCTACTCGCTTTCCCCGCAGAGCATCCGCGAGCGCCTTACCAGAAAGGCGTAGTCCACAGGCCGAAGCCGAGGGCCACCGCTATCGCCCGGAAGACGTGCGACGGGTACCCAAGCCGACGGACCCCGCTAACCCGGTGGCTCGATCCTCCGGTCGTCGTCCTCGGCGGGCCGATAATCCCTCTCCCCGGTATCGGGATTGTAGTAGACGTCGGTGAGCCGGTACGTGGTCGGGTCCAGAAACCGTTCCCCCGTGCGCTGCCAGCGTCCCTCCGGGCTGGTCAGGGAGCGGACGTAGCGCCAGCGCTCGAAGCCGACGCCGACCGTGAGAACACCGGAGCCGATCAACGCACGGAACCCGACGTCGTACTGCCCTGCCAGGATGAGCACCACCCCGGCGAACAGGCCCACGACGCCCACGGCGAGCAGCCCGTTGCGGAGCATGTCAGCTCGCCCGCTCCACGACGACCCCCGTGCCGTACGCCACGATCTCACTCATCGTCTGTCCGATCTCGGACGAGTCGAAGCGCATCATGATGATGGCGTTGGCGCCCATGAGTGAGGCGTTCTCCACCATCCGATCCACGGCATGGCGGCGAGCTTCCTCGAGGAGCTCCGTGTACTCCTTGATCTCGCCACCGACGATCGACCGCAGGCCCGCCATGATGTTGCCGCCGATGCCGCGGCTGCGCACCACGACGCCGAAGACTTGACCCTTGGTTTCCGTGATCCGGTGGCCGGTCACGTGCTCCGATGTTACGACGAACATGTCTCTGTCCTCCCAGTCGTCGGGCAGGGCTCCGAGCGAGGATCGCTCCGGACCGAATGACCCTACCCCGCGGGCGGGCGGACGGCAACGTCCGGGCCGGACGCATGACAAGAAGGGAGGCGGCGTCGCGTTCGTCCTATCGCGGCGGCTCCGCGAGGCCGTGGGAGGCCGTGATGCGGCCAGTCATTTCTTCAGGTGGATCAGAACCACCCCGTTCGCACCCGCCATCCCGTACATCGAGGTGGAGGAGACGTCGCGGAGGACCTGGACCTTGTCGACACTCAGTGGATTGAGGGTCCGGAGCTCGTCGCCGGAGGCCCGGACTCCGTCGATCAGGATGAGAGGCGTGCTTCCGGTCATGATCGTGCCTGCATTGCGGATCCGGATCCCGATGTTGCCGTCCGGGTCCGTGCGGACCTCGAGTCCGGACGCCTTCCGCCTCAAGACGTCGGCGATGGAGAGGTCGCCCTCCTGGGGCTTGATGGTGGTGACGGCTCCCGTCTCGTCGGTCCCGCTCTTCGATTGACCGGCTTGCGCGTTGGCCGGGCCGGGCATGATCAGCAGAGCGAGGGGCAGCATGAGCGCTGCGAGCTTCGTCTTCATCGCACTCTCCCATGAGGCGTGGTCGTCACGAAGCCATACGCGGCGCACCCAAGCGGCGTTACGTCTCGCTGGAGCCGGCCGTCAGGGTTTGGCCGCCCCTCTCATCCAGGAAACCGCCTCCGCGGCGGTCCTCGCAGCCGCGACACGATCGGAGAGGAGCGCCGCAAGACGCGCCATGGCGTACTGCACGTCCGGACCCGTGAGCACGGCCACGCGATCCCAACGGTCGAAATAGGAGACCAGGGCCCGAATCTCGGAGGCCGAGGGATGGTCGAGCCTGTTTCGCACGTCCCATACCAGGCCACGCACGCGGCCGGACTGCCTGGCGTCTTCGAGCGCGTTCAGCGTGGCGAGCGAGCGAGACAGGTCGAAGTGACCATCAGGTTGCACGAGGACCGCCGAAACCCCGGGCAGCCCCTCGTACGGGTACGGGCCCGGCGGACTGGTCTGCGGGACCTGGGAGAGCGCCTCCTGTCCAAGCATTCGGCACCTCGGAGAGAGATGATGGTCGAGCCAGGGAAGAGAATAGAGTAGACGCTGGCGCGATTGTCGGCAATGTCGCCCGCGGGATGCGGCAGGCCGCGGGCTTCCGACGATCCCATCGAGCCCCGAGCGGTGGACGGATCCGAGGCTCTTTCATAAGTTGAGATGGTATTCATCATGTGAAGATGATGAAATCATGAATATGCGATGCCCCGGCCAGGACCGGCCGGCAGGAGGAATACGATGAGTCACGGAGCGGATACAGGAGAGGGCACTTCCCGACGCCTGTTCTTGCGCCAGCTCGGCCTGGGAGCGGTTGCAGGCGGAGCGGTGGGTGTGGGTGCCACGGTGTTGGTGGATCGTCGCAGAGGTCCCTCGGAGAACACCCCCCCGGCGGGCGTGGGGACGACGGTGTCTACGCAGGTCGAGCCCGCGAAGCCCGTGGACGCGAAGCGAGTCGCCGCCGACCCGACCAGGATTCCACCGCCCATCCACCGCAGCAGCTCCAGGCATCACGACATCGTGCTCGAGACGCGGGAGCTCACGGCCGAGATCGAGCCCGGCGTCACGTTCAAGTACATGACGTTCGAAGGCCAGGTGCCTGGGCCGATGATCCGGGTGCGGCAGGGCGACACGGTCCGGCTCACGCTGAAGAATCCGACCTCGAACATGATGGTGCACAACGTGGACCTGCACGCGGTCTACGGGACCGGCGGCGGCAACGTGGCGACCACGGCCGCGCCCGGGCAGTCGAACGGGATGGAGTTCAAGGCGATGTATCCGGGGGCGTTCATCTACCATTGCGCGGTGCCGAATCTTGACTGGCACATCAGCGCGGGCATGTTCGGGATGATCGTCGTCGAGCCGGCGGACGGTCTTCCGAGGGTGGATCGCGAGTTCTACCTGGGCCAGAACGAGATCTACACGACCCAGCCGACGGGACAGAAGGGACACCATGATTTCGACTACGAAGCCATGGCGGCCGAGGACCCGACGTACGTCCTGCTCAACGGCGAGAAGCACGCGCTCACCCCGGACGTGCGTGGGGCCATGCAGGCCAAGGTGGGGGAGACGGCCCGGGTCTTCTTCGTCTGCGGAGGACCGAACCTGACCAGCAGCTTCCACCCGATCGGCAACGTCTGGACCAAGGCATGGTACGCCGGTGCGTTCACGAACGACCCGCAACGCTACATCCAGACGATGGCGGTTCCGCCGGGGAGCTGCGGCGTCTTCGAGATGGAGTTTCCGGTCGCGGAGGACGTGAAGCTGGTCGATCACGCCCTGAGCCGCGTCGTGCGCAAAGGCATGCTGGGCGTCATCCACGTCGAAGGACCGCCGACACCGGGGATCTTCCAGCCCGACCTGCCGGGCGATCCTTCCTGACACGTTCCGGTTCGCGGGTTGCTGTGCCGGGGCCCCGGGGCTACCGTGCGTTCAACTGCAGTGTTCTGGTTCTTCCGCGCTCGCCGGTCGAGGGCAGGGAAGGTGCGGCATGCGTCGTTGGGTGATGGCCTTTACGGCCGTAGTTTTCGCGCCGGGGATCCTCGGCGGACAGATCATCCCGGGTGTGAAGCCCCCGAATCGGAGCGCCATCCACGAGGAGTTCCTGGACGCGGTCATTCAGGGGGTACGAGAGACCGCCACGAAGTGGGTCACCGCGTGGCGCAAGGACGATGTCCGGAAGGCCGCCGATCTCTACGAGGAAGACGCCTTCATCATCACGCCCGAAGGCGACGAGGTGCGCGGCCGGGACTCGATCGCCGCCTATCTGAAGCGAACGTTCGCGGCCACCGGAGCGCTGGAGACGTACCTGCTGGACGTCGATGCGAGCGATCGAATGGCCATGACGCTCGAGCAGTTCGTCCTGCCCGAGACCACAACCGGGGAACCTGCCATCGAAGGACTGCTTCTCACGATCTACAAGAGCGATGGTTGGACCTGGCGCATCCGCTCGCAGGTCTTCCGGCCGAAGCCCGAGAAGGGGAGCAACTGAGCGCTCTCCTCGCCGCTTCCCGGGCTCGTCGCCTGGCCCGCGCTCACGCGCCCTGATGCACCGCCGCCGGGCTCTCTCCGCCGAGCACCGCTTCCCACGCGTCCACCATTCTCCCGAAATCGAATCGCCCGCCCGCCCGCCGGAGCGCCTCTTCGGCCATGGCCGCGCGCCGAGCCTCGCTCGCCAGGACCTGGTCGAGTCCCCTCGCGACCGATTGGGGTGTGGAATCGACGACGAGCCCCGCCGCTCGTCCCTGCGAATCCGGGCCCAGAGCCTCTCTGGCTCCGCTCACGTCCGTGCTCACCACGGGCACCCCCATCGCCAGGGACTCGAGCATCGCGTTGGCCATTCCCTCCTTGTCGGACGTGAGGGCGAAGACGTCGAAGGCGGAGAGGACGCGCGCCACGTCCGAGCGGAAGCCCAGGAAGTGGACGCGGTCGTGGATGCCGAGATCGGATGCGTGCTGGTGCATGTCCGTCTCCAGCTCGCCCTCGCCGGCGACGACCAGATGCGCTTCGGGAACGAGCGCCATGGCGTCGAGCAGGCGGTCGATGCGCTTCTGGACGCTGAGCCGCGTGATGGTCCCGACGACCCGGGCGTCTTCGGGGATGGCGAGCTGCGCGCGCACCTCGGCTCGCGTCGAGTGCGTGGGGCCGCCGGCCTCTAGCCGGACGCCGTCGTAGACCGTGGCGACGCGGTCCGGGTCGTAGCCGGGCAGGTCGGCGAGAAAGGGCCGCCGGATTCCGTCGGCGTTCACGAGCACGGCGTCGATCCAGCGCCGGTAGGCGACGCGGTACATCCAGCTGCGTCGGGGGAGGTCCGAATCGAGCCCGATCCTCGACACGACCCTCGGCACGCCGGCGATCCGCGCCGCCATGCCCCCGAGCCAGACCTTCTTGAAGGTGGAGAGGAGGAGCGCGTCGGGGCGGAACGCCCGGAGGCGGCGCGCGAAGCGCCACGCGTGCGGAACCATGATCTGGCCGCCCAGGCGCCCGACGGAGGCGGGCAGGTCGAACGTGCCGGCGCGCTCGACCATTCCTTCGTCCCGAACGAAGAGGTGCACCTCATGACCACGCGCCTGGAGCTCGGCCAGCAGGAGCATCACCCACTTCTCGCCGCCGCCGAAGATCCGGGCCCCGTTGTGCGCCGCGATACGCAGAGGTCGTCTCACCTTGGATCCCTCGGGCCCGGTGGGGTAGATTGCACCGCGTTCGCGCTCGGGCCCGCGAGGGGCCCCCGCGCCTTCCGGCCCGCGGCGGGCCGGGGCCGCCATCGCGCCGCGACGGGGGCCCGTATCCGCAGCATCCGAGTGATCCCGTGACCCAGGCAGCACGCAGAAAGACCGTCCCGGTCGACGTGGGCGGCGTGACGGTCGGCGGACCCGCCCCCGTGGTGGTCCAGTCGATGACCAATACCGACACGGCCGACGTCGCTTCGACCGTGGCGCAGGTCGAGCTCCTGGCCGACGCCGGGAGCGAGCTCGTGCGCGTCACCGTCAACAACGAAGACGCCGCGCGCGCCGTACCCGAGATCGTCGCCCGCATCCGGGACGACGGCTACCGCACGCCCATCGTCGGAGACTTCCACTACAACGGCCATCTCCTCCTCACGAAGTTCCCGGACACCGCCGCCGCGCTCGCCAAGCTGCGCATCAATCCGGGAAACGTCGGCACCAAGCACCGCGACGACAACTTCCAGCAGATCGTCCGGGTGGCGATGGAGCACCGCAAGCCCGTACGGATCGGCGTCAACTGGGGCTCGCTCGACCAGCGCCTGCTCACCGAGCTGATGGACGCCAACGCGAAGCTGGCCGAGCCCAAGGACGCCGGCGAAGTGCTCCGCGACGCCCTCGTCGAGAGCGCGATGCGCTCCGCGGAGCTCGCCGAAGAGACCGGCCTCGGCCACGACCGCATCATCCTGTCGACGAAGGTCTCCACGGTACGCGACCTGATCGCCGTGTATCGGATGCTCGCCGCGCGCTCCGACCATCCGCTCCACCTGGGGCTCACCGAGGCGGGCCTCGGGGCGAAGGGGATCGTGGCCACCACGTCGGCGCTCGCACCCCTCCTGCTCGAGGGCATCGGGGACACGATCCGTGTCTCGCTCACCCCGAAGCCCGGCGGCGACCGGGCCGAAGAGGTGCGCGTCGCCCAGCAGATCCTCCAGTCGCTCGACATCCGGCACTTCGAGCCGCAGGTCACCTCGTGCCCGGGCTGCGGGCGCACGACGAGCACATTCTTCCAGGAGATGGCCGAGGACATCACCTCCTTCATCCGGGAGAGCATGCCGGAGTGGCGAAAGGCCTATCCGGGCGTCGAGCAGATGGACGTCGCGGTGATGGGCTGCGTCGTGAACGGGCCCGGCGAGTCCAAGCACGCGAACATCGGCATCTCGCTGCCCGGCACGTTCGAGGAGCCGAAGGCGCCCGTCTACATCGACGGCGAGCACGCGATGACGCTCAAGGGCGAGGGGCTCGTGGAGGAGTTCAAAGGGATCCTGAGCGATTACGTGGAGCGGACGTACGGGGAAGGGAAGGGCTGAGGACGACACCGGAACCGTTCGCACGCAGCCCCTCGCTCGTGCCGCATGGGACCGAGGGGGCTCCGGTCTTCGCTGGTGGTCCGGCTTCTGGGGAGACTGGCACACCGTGGTGCTCTTCATGCGGCGGGTGCGAGGGGTGCGCTTCGGCTCGCCCGAGGAGCTCCATGTCGGTCGGCCGAGTGTTCTTCACGCGGCGGATCTTCTCGGGATGCAGAGCGGGTAGGGTCGATGGCCGGCGAAAGGAAGGTTCGAGCGCAGCGGCGTCCTACCCCTCGAGCCCCGCGTCCACCCTTCGGAGGAACTCGATGACCGCCCGGGCCTCCGCCGGACTCGCGCCGCCGGGCAGCATCATCTGGATCTTGTAGCGTGCCTTGAGGGCCGCGGCGACCGGGTCGTGGGCCGTCATGGAGTCCGGCGCGAGGATCATGTGGTGGATCCAGGCGAGCTCGCGCCTGTGGGTGACCCCGGCCAGATCCGGGCCCGCGCGGCTCTCCCCGGTGATCGTGTGGCAGGCGGAGCAGCGCTTCCTGAAGATGCGCGCCCCGAGGGTGGAGAGCGCCGTGTCCACCGGTGCGCCGGGGTCGGGAAGGGCCTCGGACGCGTAGGATTCGAGTGCCCGATCGATGCTTTGCCGATCCCCGGCTTCATGCCACATCCAGAGCCCGAGGCCCACGAGGGTCCCGAGGACCAGGAGGGCGGCGGCGAGGGGGCCGCGCCGCTTCGGCGAAGGCGGTCGAGCGTTCACGGTCCCAAACGTATGAAGGAGACCGCCGGCCCGGAACCGCCCGAGGGATGACGAGGGGGGGGCGGGGCCGTCGGCCTGGAGGGCCCGCCGCGACATTGCTGCGGCCGTCCTGCGTAGGTACTATCGCTGTCAGCCCCCCAAGGCTATTTCTACACGCGTCGTCGACAACGCAAAATGGCGCTCGCGCGTCTCAACTGCGATGGCGGTTGCTCCCGCGCCCTCCCGCCGCCGTCGACGAAGCGAGCACGCACGTCCCACCCACCGTGCGAGAGTACGTCATGAATCTCTCCAGGCGAACCCTGAGCTTCCTCACCATCCTCGTGATCCTGGTCGCGCTCAGCGCGGGCGTCGTGTGGCGCCTCAGAGCGCACGCGTCGGAGAGCGCCGCCGCCTCGGCGCAGAGCTCCGACACGACGAAGAGCGACCTCCCCGTCACGTCGGGCTCCGCGCAGTTCTCGGCGGACCAGCCCCAGCCGGTGGAAGGGGCGAAGGTCGTTCGCGACACGCTGTGGATCCGGGTCAAGGCGGCCGGCCGGGCCGAGGCGTACCGGCGGGCGAGCCTCACGGCCCAGGTCGAAGGGGTGGTCGTGTTTCTGCCGGTCCAGGAGAACGATCGGGTCGGATCGGGACAACGCGTCCTGCAGCTCGACACCACCGAGTACGCGCTCGGCGTGGCCCAGAGCAGGGCCGATCTGCTGAAGGCCCAGGCCGCCTACCAGAAGGCGGTGCTCTTCGACGACGAGATCGAAGACACGGCCGTGAGGAACGAGCGGGCCCGCATCGCCCGAACCACGAGCGGCCTGGATCAGGCCGAAGTGTCGCTCCGCCAGGCCGAGATCAAGCTCGGCCACACGAGCGTGCGCGCTCCGTTCGACGGACGCGTCGCGAACCTCCAGGTCGTTCAAGGCCAACACGTGAACGCGGGCGCCGACCTCATGACCGTGGTGGACCTCGACCCGATCAAGGTGGAGGTCCAGGTCCTCGAGGCCGACATCGGCAAGCTCACGGAGGGCAGGGAGGCGCGCGTGACCTTCGCCGCGTACCCGAACGAGCGCTTCACGGGCAGGGTCGAGAGCATCAACCCGGTCGTGGACCCCGACACGCGCACGGGCCGTGTGACCGTCGTCCTACAGAATCGGGACGGTCGCATCAAGCCGGGGATGTACGCCGACGTATCGCTCGACGCCGAGGCGATCCCGGACAGGATCCTGGTGCCCCGGGCCGCGATCCTCGAGCGAGAGAGTGGGGGGATCGCGCGGCGCACGATGCTCTTCGTCTTCAAGCCCAACCCGGACGGGAAGGACGGTACGGCCGACTGGCGCTACGTGAACACCGGCAAGGAGAACGACAGCCTGGTCGAGATCCTGCCCGGCGACCGCCCGGAGGACAACGTCCAGCCCGGGGAGATCGTGCTGGTGGGAGGACACCACTATCTGGCGCACGGCACGCCGATCCGATTGGTGGAGAACGTGGAGGCGGCCGGGGGGAGGCCGGGACGATGAAGATGGGTTGGAGTCCGCGGCGCGAGCCGAGAGAGACGGGGTGGACGTGGGAGTCGAAGGCCGACGGGTGGACGGGCCGACCGCGGCGCGAGCTCCTGGGCTTGCGTGCGTGGGTCGCCGGCCTCGGAGCGATCCTCTTCGCGGTGGGCCTGATCGCGCCGGTACCAGCCAGCGCCACGGATGCCGGCGGCACGGCGAGCGCGGGCACCGCGCAACGGCAGGACACGATCACGCTGACGCTCGACGACGCCCTGGGCATCGCGGAGGGGCACAACCCGACCTACCAGCAGGCCGTGAACTCGACGCGGCTCAACGGGCCCGATACGCGGCAAGCGTGGTTCGACCAGATCCTGCCCAGCGCGAGCTTCACCCTCTTCACCACCGGCTACACCGGGAACCTCACGCGTCGCGCCACGGACGTCTTCGGCAACCCCATCGAGCAGCCCGTCACGGAGTGGGCGTACTTCTCGAACACGCAGCAGGGAGTGAACCTGAGCTGGTCCATCCAGGGCACCTCGATCTTCAACGCGCTGCGCCGTTCGAAGGTGACCAACCGAGGCCGGAACATCGACGAGTCCGGGGCGCTCACGACGGCCCGGATCGAGGTGCGCCGAATGTACATGGACGCGCTCGGCCAGCGGGCTCTCCTGGAGGCCGAGCAGGAGCTGCTGGAAGCGAGAAAGGTCGACGAGGATGTGACCAGGCGGCTCTTCCAGCTGGCCACCGGCTCGCAGGTCGACGTGCTCAGCGCGGAGCTCGCGGTCGAGCAGCAGCGGCAGGCGGTGCAGCAGCAGCAGGCCACGTTCGAGAAGGCACTCCTCGCGCTCCGCACCGAGCTCGGGGATACGGAGCTTCCGCCCTTCCGCCTCGACAGCACCGCGCTGCCCATCTTCGACCCGTCGTCTCTCGACGCCGACGCGCTCGCGTCCGCGGCTCTGGACGCGAATCCCGACCTGCGCCGGGCGCGCTCCAACGTGGACCTGGCCCGGGTCGGCGTGAGCGAGAGCCGGGCGTCGTGGTGGCCGAGGCTGACGGCGAACCTGCAGATCAACCGACAGGCCTACCAGAGCGAGACCCAGGCGCTCTTCGACGCGACCTGGAACGAGCCCCTCGACAAGCGATTCCAGGTCTACCTCTCGATCCCGGCGCTCAACGATTTCTTCCGGACGCGCCAGAGCCAGGTGCAGGCGTCGGTCCAGCTCGACAACGCGAAGGAGGCCGCGCGCCAGCAGCGGCTGACGGTGGAGCAGAAGGTCCGGGGAGCGCTCCTCGACCTGAACAATCAGTGGGAGCTCCTGAAGGTGCGCGAGCGCTCCGCGGAGATCGCCGCGAAGGCGCTGGAGCTGGCGCGACAGGAGTACCGCATCGGCGGGCGTGATTTCCAGCAGCTTCGCCAGAGCTTCCAGGACGACGCCAACGCGCGGCGTCAGGTCATCCAGTCCCGCCACGCCTTCGTGGACGCCCTGCTTGACCTGGAGGCGGCCGTCGGCACCACGGTGCGGCCGGCGCCGGCGGGGGATGGAGGCAGCCCGGGCGCCCCGGGATCCCCTGCTCCCGCCCACGGAGGTGACGCTCCGGGAGGGCTCTGACGATGTCGATTCCCGGCACCTCGACACGGCGCCCCGTTGCCGTCTGGATGCTCTTCCTGGCGGTCATCCTCCTCGGCGGCATCGCCTACGTGCGGCTGCCCATCGACCTCCTCCCGGACGTGAGCTACCCTCGGCTCATCGTCTACACGCAGTACCCCAACGTGGCGCCCGCCGAAGTCGAGCGGATCGTCACGACACGGATCGAGGCGGCGGGCGCCTCGGTTCCGGGTGTGGAGAAGGTCACCTCGGTGTCGCGCGACGGCGTGAGCCTGGTGACGCTTCGGTTCGCCTGGGGCACGGACATGGACTTCGCGGTCCTCAACGTCCGCGAGAAGATGGACAACCTGAAGGGTCAGCTGCCCGATGCGGCGACGCGGCCGGCGATCCTGCGCGTGGATCCCGAGTCGGACCCGATCATGGTGCTGAGCGTCGCGGGCGGCGGCGATCTGTGGCAGACGAAGGAGATGGCGGAGACCGTCTTCCGCCGTCGCCTCGAGCAGCTCGACGGCGTGGCCGAGGCGTCGGTGACGGGCGGGCTCGACCGCGAGATCCACGTCGACGTGGACCCGCAGCTGCTGGACGCCTACGGTCTCACGATCCAGCAGATCTCGCAGGCCCTGGCGCAGGCGAACGTGAGCATGCCGGGCGGCACGATCCTGCAGGGCCGCTACCGCTATCCGATCCGGACGCTCGGTGAGTTCCAGAGCGTCGAGCAGATCGCGGACGTGGTCGTGGCCCGCCAGTCGGCGGGGTCGTCCGGCGCGTCGGGCCAGGGTGCCGGCGCCGGCGCGTCCTCCGCGCAGGGCTCCGGCGCGGGTCGCGGCGCGGCCAGCCAGGGATTCCGCGAAGTCCGCCTTCGCGACGTCGCCACCGTCGCGGACGGCTTCGCCGATCGCCAGTCGATCTCCCGCTACGACGGTGCCGAGGCCGTGGGGCTGCTGGTCTACAAGGACGCGGGCGCGAACACGGTGACCGTGGCCCGGCAGGTCCGCGAGGTGCTCGGCCAGCTCGCCAAAGAGTACCCGGCCGTCCGCGTGGACGTGGCGTACAGCCAGGCGGGCTTCATCGCCGACTCGATCTCGAACGTGGTCCAGTCACTGGTCTTCGGAGGTCTGCTCGCGTTCCTCGTGCTCTTCCTCTTCCTGCGGGACCCGCGCTATCCGGTGGCCATCGCGCTGTCGATCCCGATCTCCGTGGTCGGGACGTTCGCGCTCATGGAGGCCTCGGACGTGAGCCTCAACATCATGAGCCTGGGCGGGCTCGCGCTCGGGGTCGGGATGCTGGTGGACAACTCGATCGTGGTGCTGGAGAACATCTTCCGGCACCGCGAGGAGCTGGGGCAGGGAAGCCTGCAGGCCTCGGCCGAGGGCGCCGAGGAGGTGATGGGAGCCATCACGGCGTCCACGCTCACCACCATCGCGGTGTTCGGCCCGATCGTCTACGTGGAAGGGGTGGCGGGCGAGCTCTTCAAGGACCTCTCGCTCGCCGTGGCATACTCGCTCATGGCGAGCCTGGTCGTAGCGCTCACGCTGCTGCCGTCGATGGCCGCACGGTTCGGGGGCCCTGCGGTCGAGAAGGTCGCGCCGGCCCCCGCGCTCCCGCGCGATCGGAGGCCGGGATTCTGGGGCGGCGTCCGCTGGTGGGGCGGCGCCGTCGTGCGTGTGCCTCAGCGGCTCGCGAAGGGTGCCTGGAGCCTCGCACGCCAACTCGTGGCGTTCTGGCTGCACGGGATCGGCCGAATCCTGTCCCGGACCTTCTCCCCGTTCCTGCGTGCGTTCGAGCGTTGGTTCGAGCGCTTCGCGGTACGCTACCACGCGGCGCTCGAGTGGTCGCTCGACCATCCGGGCCGGATCCTCGCAGGCTCGGGCGTGGCGCTCATGGCCGCGGTCCTGATCGCGCTCTCGCTCCGTCGCGACCTCCTGCCGCAGGTCGACCAGGGCGCGTTCGAGATCCACCTCGAGCTCGCCGAGGGCACCCCGCTCTCCACCACGGCGGATGCGGCCGCGGTCATCGAGAAGGCGGCCGAGGCCGATCCGGACATCGAGGCGATCTTCAGCAACATCGGCCGGGACGAGCGTGCGATCGCCGAAGGCGAGCAGGCGACGGGGCTCCAGAGCGCGAACTTCCAGGTGAGGGTGCGGCCGGGTGCGCGCACCGAGGACGTGGCCGAGCGCATGCGAAGGCTGGCGGGCCGATTCCCCGCCGGGGCGCTCACGGTCGAGACGGGACAGGCTACCGCGCTCGGCGCCATGCTCGGGGGCGCGCAGGCGGACGTGTCGGTGCGCGTACGGAGCGAGGACCTGGACCGGGCCTACGGCGTGGCCGGCGAGGTCGAGCGACGACTGCAGGCGTTGCCGGATCTGGGCAACGTGCGTATCGGCACGGAGCGCGGACAGCCGCAGGTACAGGTGGAGATCGATCGGGCGGCCTGCGCGACGTACGGCGTCGAGCCGCGCACGGTGGCCCAGACCATCCAGAACGCGATGCAGGGTGCTCAGGCGACCCAGTACGTGGACTTCGACCGCAAGATCGACGTCATGGTGCGCTATCCCGAGAGCGAGCGCTTCTCCATGGCGACGCTGGAAGGACTCCGGGTGGGCAGCGTGCCCATCCTGCAGCTCGCGAAGGTGCGCGAGGCGGTGGGGCCCTCCGAGATCCGCAGGGAAGATCAGGCGCGCGTGGTGCCCGTCTACGCCGACGTGGTGAAGGGCGGGCTCGACCAGGCGATCACCTCGATCCGGAGCGCGCTCGTCACGCTCCCGCCCGCGCAGAACGTGCGCTGGGACGTCGGAGGAGAGAACGAAGAGATGCGCCGCTCCTTCCGCGACCTCGCGTTCGCGTTCGGGCTGGCGATGATCCTCGTCTACATGATCCTGGCGGCCCAGTTCGAGTCTTTCGTCCATCCGTTCACGATCCTCACGGCGGTGCCGCTCGCGCTGGTCGGCGCCGTCGCCGCGCTCGCGATCACGGGCGAGGGCCTGAACACGATGAGCCTCATCGGCATCGTCATCCTGGTCGGGATCGTGGTCAACGACGCGATCGTGAAGGTCGACTTCATCAACCAGACGCGGGCCCGCGGTCTGGGCCTGCGTGCGTCGATCCTGGAAGCGGGACGCGTGCGTCTGCGCCCCATCGTCATGACGACGGTGACGACGGTCTTCGGTCTGTTGCCGATGGCGCTCGGGATCGGGCGAGGCTCCGACCTGCGCGCGCCGCTCGCGATCGCGGTCATCGGGGGTATCTCCGTGGCCACGGCGCTCACGCTGATCGTGGTGCCAGTGGTGTACCAGGTGGTCGAGGGCGTGCGGGTCCGGCTGCGAGGGAAGGCCGCCGAGCCCGAGCCCGCGCCGGCGAGCGCGGACTGAGGGGGGGCCATGATTCGCGCGAGCATCCGGCGGCCCGTGGCGGTGACGATGGCGTACGGCGCCGTCGCGCTCATGGGGATCGCGGCGTGGCGCAACATCCCCATCGAGATGCTGCCGGACACGCAGCTCCCGCAGCTCAACGTGACCGCGAGCTGGCGAGGCACGTCCCCCGAGACGGTGGAGGCGTTCCTCACCTCCCCGCTGGAGGCCGCCGTCCAGCAGGTCCGCGGCGTGCAGAAGGTGACCTCGACGAGCAGGGAGGGAAGCGC
>CAZVYM010000070.1:0-21574 GCA_964630935.1 uncultured Gemmatimonadaceae bacterium
TGCGACCTACCGATTATGAGTCGGCTGCTCTAACCAACTGAGCTACGGGCCCGGCAGGGCTAAGATAGCGCCTGACACCGAACCGAAAAGGCGCGATCAACCATGAGCGAGATCGATTGGGCCGCGGAGCGGGCCCACATGCTCCAGGTCCAGATCCGAAGGCGTGGGATCACGGACCCGCGGGTGCTGGACGCGATGGCGCGCGTCCCGAGGGAGCGCTTCGTGCCGGCGGCGTTGAGGAGCCATGCCTACGGGGACCACGCCCTGCGCGTGTCGCACGGCCAGACGATCTCCCAGCCCTTCATCGTGGCGGCCATGACCGAGGCGGCCCGGATCGGGGAGGACGACTCTGTCCTGGAGATCGGCACGGGCTCGGGCTACCAGGCCGCGATCCTCGCGCACCTCGCGCGACACGTCTACACGATCGAGAGGATCGACGAGCTTTCCGAAGGTGCCCGCTCGGTCCTTCGGGACCTCGCGCTGGACAACGTTTCCTTCCGCGTAGGCGACGGATCGGTAGGATGGCCGGAAGCGGCTCCGTTCGGGGCGATCGTGGTGACCGCCGGAGCTCCGGAGCCCCCTCCTTCCCTCCTGAAGCAGCTCGATCCGGAAGGAGGCCGTCTCGTCATTCCCATCGGCGAGCACGAGCATCAGGAGCTCGTGTGCGTCGAGCGGCAGGGTACGAGCTACGTCACCGAGCAGCTCCTGGCGTGCCGATTCGTCCCACTCGTGGGCGCCGAGGGCTGGAACGGCGAGGAAGGTGCGTGAGCCCGCCTATCGCTTGATCCGCTCCCCCTTGTCCTCGTACCGGAAGATCCACGCTGCCAGCCGACCCGGCCGGATGCGGCCCGAGAGATCCCCGTATTCGTGATCTCCCTGGGATCCGCGGTCGATGCCCGGGCACTCGCTGATCTCCTGATGCAGGCGCTGGCAGCGGTCCTTCCACCGCGACCAGTTTCGGGCGCGCAGGTCCACCCAACCGCGATCGACCAGGCGTGGGTCTCCGACCCGGATGTCCTCCTCCGGCGGCACCTTGACCTGCGGCCCGCGAAGCAGGTGGACGCCGTCGGGCAGGAGGATCGGCAGGCCGATGGAGACGATGCGCTGTCGGAGGTCGTCGTCGCTCTTGACGAGGTCGTAGGCTCGCTGCGCCGTGTCGTCCGGATCGAGCTCCGCCGCGACATCGAGCGTCTCGAACAACCGCTCGAGGATCGATCCCTCGAAGAGGAGCTTGGAGAGTCGCGGCGGGCCCAGCATCTCGTAGGCCACCGAGCGGATGCCTGCCTCGCGCTCGAGCGACTCCATGTGGTCGATCGCCGCGGAGCGGAGCACGCCCGCGCGATAGGTGGGCCCCATGGTAGCGGCGTCGAGCGCCGTGACCACGTCGAGCCCGGTCGGATGGGAGAGGATCTCGCGAACCACCGCTTCGGCGATCTCCTCGGGGGTGACGAACTCCATGAGGCCGAGCGCGGTGAGCGTCTCGAACTCGCCGACCGAGAACTTTCCGTTCTCGCCGGCGTCCAGGTAGACACCTTCCAGCGGCTCGTCGGTGACCCGGAAGCCGCGGCCGGCGCCCTCTGCGAACGCCTCCTCCAGGGGGAGCTCCTCGACCGCGTCCGCCCGTTGCATGGTGCGGCCCGCATGCTGCACGGGCCCGTGGCCGATCGACTTCCAGCTGATGGCGGCCGTGGGCTTGACCTCCTTGACCGCAGGGCCTCCCGGCGTGCGCGCCATCAGGTAGAGGAAGAGGGTCTGAGCGCCCGCGATTCCGGACTTCGCGAGCAGAACGCGCGAGGGTCGCTCCTCGGAATGCGTGAAGGGGATGTTCAGGCCCATTCCCCCGGTCCCGGCCGTGCCGACCTTCACGTAGACCTCGGTCTCGGCGCGCCTCATGCCTTCGAGCGCGATCTGGGTGTGACGGATGAGCTGCGGCAGGTACAGCGTGGTGAGGTGGCTGTCGACCGCGGCGGCGTCGACCCGTCCCGCGACGGCCTTGGCGCGCAATGCCGCCGCCGAGGCGAAGACGTTCTGATACGCGAGGGCGCCGGCGGTGTTGACGCAGTCGACGATGATCTGAGGCCGCGTCTCCATGAGGATGGAGCCGAGCGTGGAGCGCCGGAACACCTCTTCGGTCAATTCGCCGTACAGATCGTCGACCAGGCGTGCGCGAGCCTCGGGGTCGGCCAGCACCTCCGCGCGGGGCCGATCCTTCATCTCGACCGGGACGAAGAGATCACCCCAGACGGCATCGAGCGCGATGTCGTCCACGCGCTTGTCCTCGCGTAGGAGGGCGATGGCTTCCTCGGCCTCCGCTCGACGCAAGGACGCGATCAGGATGCGGGAAGGCTTCCCCTCGAGCATCTGGCGAGCCACGGCGATCCCCACGAGGCCCGCGCCACCTAGAATCAGGACGGTCTTGTCTCGAAGATCCATCTCATTCGCTCGTTTGTCGCCGCTACCTTTGTCGAGAGCGCTCCACGAGGATGCGGCGTTCCTCCTCGCTCAGCGTCCGCCACGCGCCCTGCGCCAGATCTCCCAGCTCGATCGGACCGAAGCGGACGCGTATCAGCCTCTGGACCGGGTGCCTCACCGCCTCCAGAAGGCGACGGACCTCACGCTTGCGGCCCTCGACCAGGACCAACCTCACCCAGGCGCCTCCTTCCCTTCGCTCGAGGAGCTCGGCGCGCCTGGCTCGTGCCGGGCCGTCTTCGAGCCCCACACCGCGCATCAGGTGGGAGAGGGTGTCCTTGGTCGGCACCCCCTTCACCAGCGCCGCGTACTCGCGCTCGACTTCCCGGCTCGGATGTAGGAGACCGTGGCTCGCCTTCCCTTCGTTCGTCAGGAGGAGAAGCCCTTCGGTCTCCCGATCCAACCGTCCGACGTACCACAGACCGGACATGTCTTCGGGCAGGACATCGTAGACGGTCGTTCCTCCGTGGGGATCCCCTCGGGTACAGAGCACCCCCGGCGGCTTGTGGAACGCCACCCAACGGACCTCGGGCAGGACGACCGGCCGCCCGTCCAGCTCGACGAGGTCCCGGCCGGGCACGACCTTCGAGCCCAGCTCGGTCACGACCTCGCCGTTGACGCGCACCCGACCCGCCACCATGAGGCGCTCGGACTCGCGCCGGGACGCACGACCGGCCATGGAAAGATATCGCTGAAGGCGGATTCCTTCAGCCACCGGCCCCCGTCAGTCCCGGGCCTCTCGCCCGGAATCCGGATCGGGTGGGTCGGAAAGGTCGGGGTCTGAACGGTCGGACGCGGCCGGTTCGGGGTCGGGCTCCGCTCCGCCGTCCCCCGCCTGCTGCATCCGAACGCGCTCCTTGTCCGGGGGCGCCTCGAGCTCCTCGGGCTGGATGACGGCCCCGGCCGGCTTCTCGTTACCGTTCGCTGCCGGCACCGCTTCCGGCGCGGGCGGGCCCTCGGAGTCCGACGGCGCCTTCTCCCCGGCCGCCGCCTCGGATCCGTCGAACAAGCTCGGCGCCGCGCCCTCCGATCCCTCTCCCTCGTCCTCCTCGCTCTCCGGGCCCAGCGGAAGGCGCTCTCGGAGCACGACGGGCAGCTCCTCCGGCCTCGGCAGATCCTCGAGCGACCGGAACCCGAAGTGCTCCAGGAAGAACTTCGTGGTGCCGTAGAGCAGCGGCCGTCCCAGGCCTTCGGCGCGACCGACCACGTCGATGAGCTCCCGATCCTGGAGCGTGCGGATCACGCCGGAGGAGCCGACGCCCCGGATGTACTCGATCTCCAGGCGTCCGATCGGCTGCCGGTAGGCGATGATCCCCAGGGTCTCCAGCGCCGGGCCCGACAGCCTCGCCGGGCGCGGCACGGTGTCGAATCGCTCGAGATAGGGCGCGAACTCCGAGCGGGTGAGGATCTGATAGCCTTCCGCGACCTCGACGATGTCGAAGGCCCGTTCGGCATCGGCGTATTCCGCCTTGAGCTGGCGGAGCGCCTCCTCCACGAGGTCTTCGTCCAGGCTCTCGTCGGCGCGCGCCAGCTCGTCCGCGGTGAGCGGAGCGTCCGAGGCGAAGAGCACGGCCTCCACGATCTGATGGGGGTTCAAGCGTCGTCTCCTTCGGGGACCGGTTCGTCGGCCGTATCCTCGCCCTCGGGCAGCTCGGCGGATGCGTCCGTCGCGTCTTCGCGTCGATAGATCCACAGCTCGGCGAACGGCCGCGCCTGCCTGAGAAACAGAAGGCGACGGCGGGTGAGCTCGAGCCCGGCCAGAAAGGTCATCACGCCGTGCATCCGGTCGCGGAAGCCCCTCACGAGCTTGCTGAACTCGACCCTGCTGCTCTCGCGCAGGCTGTCGAGGATCAGCACGATCTTGTCCTCCATCGCCACGGTTCGCGGCGTCACGCGGTGCTCCCTCCTCGGCTCCGGCAGCTCCACCCCGAGCGAGGCCAGGAGGACCTCCTCCCAGGTGGTCTCCAGGGGCGTGTCCTGAATCGCCCGCTTCGGGCGCGGTGGGACGTAGCCCTTCCCGAACCGTCGGGCCCGATCGGCCTCGGCCGCCGAGAGGCGCAACGAGATGTCGCGGATCTGCTCGTACTCCAGGAGACGCCGGACCAGCTCCGCCCGCGGATCCTCCTCCTCGTCCTCCGACAGGCGCGGCAGGAGCATCTGCGCCTTGATGTGGACCAGGGTGGCGGCCATCTCGAGGAATTCGCCGGCGCTGTCGAGCGCCGTGGCGTCGATTCCCGCCAATGCCTGCAGGAACTGCTCCGTGATCCGATGGATCGGGATGTCGAAGACGTCGATGTCCTGCGTGCGGATCAGATGAAGCAGGAGGTCGAGAGGGCCCTGGAAGCGATCGATCTCGACGAGGAGGAATCCCTCCTTCGCCGCCGGATCCTGGGTGAGCGTCAGATCCACAAGCGGATGAACGCGTCGGCGACGCCCATGAGGGCGGTGACCGGCCAGAGGAGCACGTCGAACGCCTTCGGGAAGAAGAAGAGCATCCCGACCAGCACGAGGATCCCGTAGCGCCCGAACGAGCGGTACTTCACCGCCGCTTCCGGGGGAAGCAGGTGGAAGAGCACGTGCGAGCCGTCGAGCGGCGGGATCGGGATCAGGTTGAAGAACGCCAGAATCAGATTGATCAGCATCCCGTAGACCGCCATGCTCCGCAGCGCCTCCAGGACCACGCCGTGTGACCCCACGACGCTCTCCACCTTCACGACCGCGGCGGCGGCCACCATGGACAGCGTCGCGAGGATCAGGTTCGCGACGATGCCGGCAAGGGATACACGGATGTCGCCCCACTTCGGATCGCGATAGTTGCGGGGGTCGACCGGCACCGGCTTGGCCCACCCGAAGAGGAATCCGCTGTGGCTGAAGTACAGCAGCAACGGAACCAGGATGGATCCGAACAGGTCCAGGTGCGGTAACGGGTTGAGCGTGATGCGTCCCAAACGCTCGGCCGTGTCGTCGCCTTCACGCCGCGCCTGCCATGCGTGCGCGACCTCGTGGGCCACGACCGAGAGGATGAGAACCGCAACGATGAGAATGGCGTCCATAGGCGGCCAAACCTACCTCCCGGAGGTGGGAAGGGTCCAGGGCGTATATTTCGGAACCCCAACATTCCCGAAACGAGAAGGACCCCAGGAGCGATCCTAGAGCCATGCGAACCTTCGCCCATTTGCTCGTCGCGGGAGCCCTCGGGCTCTCCGCCTGCGCACCGTCGAAGGACCGGACCACGGACCCCAATCGGCTCGCCCTGCGAGGGGCGGTTCCGGTCAACCCACTTCCCAAGGTCGATTTCACCCTGACCGACACCCACGGCCGCCCGTTCGACTTCCGCAAGGAGACGAACGGGAAGATCACTCTGCTCTACTTCGGCTACACGTACTGCCCCGACGTCTGTCCCCTCCAGATGGCGACACTCGCCGCCGCCATGAAGGAGCTCGATCCCGCCGTGCGCGACCGCATCGAGGTCGTCTTCGTGAGCGTGGACCCGGAGCGGGACACGGCCGAGCGGATGGCGCACTGGCTCGGCTCGTTCGACACGACGTTCATCGGCGTCCGGGGCACCGACGAACAGATCGCGAAGATCCTGAGCTTCTACAACTTCCCCGCTCCGAAGCACGTCGGCTCCCCTCCGAACTACAGCGTCAGCCACCCCGCCCTCGTGTACGCGTTCACGCCGGACAACCTCGGACGCGGGATGTACGACAGCGAGACCACGAAAGCCATCTGGGTGCACGACCTGAATCTGATCGCCGGCCACGACTGGTCGCAGGCCGCGGCCGACCAAGCGGCAGGCACGGCCGGCGGGGCGGCGGCCCGGGCCACGGACGCCGCCGCGTCGGAAGCGGGACCACCCGAGTCGGGCGCATCGGACACATCACCCGCCGACCAGACGGGAGCGGCGTCCGGTCAGACGACGCCGGCCCAGCGGGCCGGGACCATCCAGGTCCTGGACGCCTACGCGCCCAAGCCTGCGGGCGGCAACAACACCGCGATGTACCTCACGCTCCTGAACACCGGCGCGCGGCCCGACACCCTCCTCTCGGTCTTTTCGGGTGTCGCCCTGTCCGCCAGCCTCCACACCACGCAGAGGAAGGACGGCGTCGAAGAGATGGTGCCCATCGACTGGGTGGCCCTCCCGCCCGGGGACACGGTGCGCCTGAAGCCCGGCGGCATGCACGTGATGCTCGACGGGCTCAGCGAAGAGCTCAGCCCCGGGGGCACCTTCCCCGCATCGCTGATCTTCGCGCACGCGGGCACGATTCCGGCCACCGTGCGGATCGTGACCTACGCCGAGATGGGAGGAGGCTGAGCGGAAGCCTGCTAACGCTTCACCAGCACGGGACGGAGACCAGACCGCGACCTCGCCCGGGTTGTACGTGGACGTCAGGTACGTCCCGCCGGGGCCGAGCGCGACCGGCCACCGGGCCGCCCTCCCCTCGATCTCGCTCTGGAGCGTCACCACCTCACGGAACGCGATCGTGCAGGGCGGCTCGTCTCCGGTCACGACCACCGTTCCGGTGTCGGGACGCACGACGTCGGTCGGCACCGCGCAAGCGGCGTCGGACGCGCTGGGGACCGCTCCCCCGCCACACGCGGCAGACCGCACCGGCAGCAGGAGTGCGACGAGGAATCGCGCGGCGGGCGCCGTGGGGCGACCTCGGAGAAGGGTGGCCCCCCGACACCTCCCCCGACACGCGGGGCCGCCCCGGCCCGGCGGTCGAACGTCGGTCGGACCGCCCCGGCAATAGGTCACTGACCCATGACCGACCGGCCCCTACCCCCATTGATCCCTCCCGCCTCCCTTTCTAGCTTTCTGGGCTCGTACGTCAGGGATACACGACAGAGGAACGCATGCCGAACATCAAGAGCGCCAAGAAGCGCATGGAGCTCAGCCGGGAAGCCCGGCTCAAGAACCGCTCCGAGCGGGGGCGCATCCGCACGGCCATCAAGCGTGTGCGCGCCGCGACCACGGCCGAGGACGGCCAGGCCCGCCTGCAGGAGGCGGTGGCCATCCTGGACCGCGCCGCCACCCGCCGGCTCTTCCATCCCAACCGTGTGGCACGGGTGAAGAGCCAGCTCGCCCAGCATGTGAACGGGCTGTCGGCCTGAGCTGACCTGCGAGCACGGGCGGCGCGCGTCGTCGCCCCGAAGAAACGACCCGGCGAGACCTTCCGTCTCGCCGGGTCGTTTTCGCGTCTCGCCCTCGCTTCGAGCGAGCCGCCCCTACCCTTCCCAGACCACGGTTCCGTCCACCACCGTGTACCGTACCCGACCCTTCAGCTCCCAGCCCGCGAAGGGCGTGTTGCGGCTGCGCGAGCGGAACCGCGTCGTATCGACCGTCCACGCCGCCTCGAGGTCGAGCACCGTCACGTCGGCCGGGCTTCCCTCGGCGAGCGTTCCGCCGGGCAGCTTGAACGCCCGCGCGGGGGTGCAGCTCATGCGCTCCACCATCGTGGACAGATCGATCACACCGTCGCTCACAATGTGCGTCAGGATCAGCCCGACGCACGTCTCGAGTCCCACGATGCCGTTGGGGGCGTCCTGGAAGGCCGCCTCCTTCTCGTCGTAGTGGTGCGGCGCATGATCCGTGGCGATGATGTCCAGCGTGCCGTCCGCCAGGCCGGCCCGGACGGCGTCGCGGTCCGTACGGGTGCGTAGCGGGGGGTTCATCTTCGCCTCGGTCCGGTAGCCCTCCACGGCATCCTCGGTGAGGATCAAATGGTGGGGGGAGGCCTCCGCCGTGACGCGGACGCCTCGCTCCTTCGCGCGCCGGATCGACTCCACGCCGAAGGCGGTCGAGACATGCTGCAGGTGGATGCGGCCGCCGGTCAGCTCGGCCAGAAGGAGGTCGCGCACGATGTGGGCCTCCTCGGAGGCGTTCGGCTTGCCCGGGAGCCCTAGTCGGGTCGACACCAGCCCCTCGTTCATGGCGCCCACACCCGAGAGCGTCAGGTCTTCGGGATGGTCGGCCACGGGAATGTCCAGCGCGGTCGCATACTCGAGCGCGAGGCGCATGAGACCGGAGTCCATCACGGGGCTGCCGTCGTCGCTCACCGCCACGGCCCCGGCACCCACCATCTCGCCGATCAACGCGAGCTGTTTGCCTTGGCGCCCGGCGGAGATGCAGCCGACCGGATAGACCCGGGCCGCGCCCGCACGCCGCCCTTCCGAGAGCACGAACCCGACGGCCGCCGGATCGTCGATGGGCGGGTCGGTGTTCGGCATCGCGCACACGGCCGTGAAACCACCGGCGGCCGCCGCGCGAGCGCCGCTGGCGATCGTCTCCTTGTGCTCCTCTCCCGGCTCCCTGAAGTGCACGTGTACGTCGATCAGTCCGGGCGTGACCACCAGACCCGAGCAATCGATCGTGCGCGCGCCCTCCGGTGCGTGGAGCCCCTTCCCGATCTGGGCGACCTTCCCGTCGGCCAGGAGCACGTCGCGCACGTCGTCGAGCTTCTGCGACGGATCGACGACACGCCCACCCTCGAGCAGGATCTGCGCGCTCACGCCTCACCTCCCCTCTTCGCGGCCTCGGCGGTCTCGGGGTTCCCTCCGGCCAGCAGATAGAGCACCGCCATGCGCACGGCCACGCCGTTCGTCACCTGGTTGAGAATGACCGAATGCGGCCCGTCGGCCACGTCGGAGTCGATCTCCACCCCCCGGTTCATGGGACCGGGATGCAGAATCAGAAGATCCTTCGGGGCCTGCTCCAGGCGGGGCACCGTCACGCCCCAGATGCGATTGTACTCGCGCAGGCTGGGCACGTAGCCGCCGTGCATCCGCTCGAGTTGCAGCCGCAGCACGTTGAGCACGTCGGCCCACTGGATCGCGTCCTCCACGCGGAGGAACACCTGCACGCCCAGCTCCGCGATGCCCCGGGGCAAGAGCGTCGGTGGGCCGCACACGGCGACTTCCGCGCCGAGCTTGAGGAGCCCGTAGATGTTCGAGCGAGCCACGCGGGAGTGCAGGATGTCGCCCACGATGCACACCTTGAGGCCCTCGATGCGGCCCATGTGGTCGCGCATCGTGAGCATGTCCAGGAGCCCCTGCGTGGGGTGCTCGTGGGCGCCGTCACCCGCATTGATGACGTTCGACGGGATCCGGTCCGCCAGAAACCGAGCCGCTCCCGAGGCGCCATGGCGCATCACCACCATGTCGATGCGCATCGCCTCCAGGTTGCGGGCGGTATCCACCAGCGTCTCGCCCTTGACGACCGAGGAGCTTCCCGCCGCGATGTTCACCGTGTCGGCCGACAGGCGCTTCTCCGCGAACTCGAACGAGACGCGGGTCCGGGTCGACGCCTCGAAGAAGAGGTTGACGATCGTCTTCCCGCGCAGCACCGGGACCTTCTTGATGCGGCGCTCCGAGATCTCCTTGAAGGGCTCGGCAGTGTCGAGAATGGAAACGATCTGTTCGCGGGAGAGGGGTTCGAGGCCGACGAGGTCCTTGCCGATCACTCCGCCTCCGAAGGCTTGCGTACGAGGTCCACGCCCAGGCGACCGTCGAGCTCGGGCACGAGCACCTCGACGCTCTGGTTCGCGTCCAACACCTCCACGTGCCGGCCCACGATGTCGGGCTGGATCGGGAGCTCGCGCCCGTCGCGGTCGGCGAGCACGCAGAGGGTGATACGGGAGGGCCTTCCCCAATCCATCAGCTCGTTGAGCGCGGCGCGGATCGTCCGCCCCGTGAAGAGGACGTCGTCGACGATCACGATGCGCTTCCCGTCGACGCCCTCGGGCGGAAGCTCCGAGCCACCGATGATGGGACGGGGACCGATTTCGTGGAGGTCGTCGCGGTACAGCGTGATGTCGATGGAGCCGATGGGCACCTGCACGCCTTCGGCGCGCTCGATCTCTGCGCGGAGGAGGTCGGTGATCTGGGTGCCGCGCCGGTGGATGCCCATCAGGGCTAGATCACGCGTGCCGCCGTTTCTCTCGACGATCTCGCGAGCCATCCGGGCCAGGGCCCGGCGGACGGCGTTCTCGTCCATCACGGCGATGCGGTTGGCGCTCATGTTCCCGGGTGTCGGGGGTCGCTGTGGCGGCGAAAAGCTAGAGGGACCGGGGGGGGCCGTCAACGGCCCTCCGAAGCCCGACCCCCCGACCTCTCGGAGGCCTCGGGACGCGGCCGCGGACCGCCGGGGCCGATGGAGCCCCCGACGCCCCGGGAGGCCCTGTCAGTCCTGCCCGAACCTCGAGCGTCCGACCCGCTCCAGAAAGGGGGTCCCTCCGTCGGGGGAACCCTCGCTCACCGCCCAGTCGTACGAGAACAGGATCACTCCGCCCGCGCCCTCCTTCCGGGCGATGTCGATCTTGTCCAGCGTTCCATCCAGGCCGTTCAGGTAGGCGCCGATTCCGGCCCATACCCGGTCCTGGCGGCCGGCGGAGACCGTGGCCTCGCGGATCTCGGCCCGGAATCGGTCGTCGTCGGGTGTGTAGGCCATCGGAACGGCCACGTCGAGGATCCCCCCTTCGAGCCATCCCCGCCAATCCTGGAAGCGGTTCTGGTAGGCGTCCTCAGCGTCGGCGAAGACGGCGGCCGACACCACCATACGCGGGCGCCGCGCCTTCACCCCGTTGTAGCCCCGCTCCACCAGGTCGGTGATCTGGGCCCTGCGGAACTCTCCCCACGGTCCGGGCAACGCGTCGACGAACGCATACGGATCCTTCTCGAACGCGTCGTCCAGGGCGTCGAAGCGCGCCGGAGGCAACCGGGGGCGTACCCACCGCCGGAACCGCTCGAGCGCGCCGCGCGAGTAGTCGAAGTCGGCCGACGGATAGCGGATGTAGTCGAAGTGGATCCCGTCGAGATCGTAGTGCTCGACCAGATCCATCCACACGTCGTAGACGTGCTCCTTCACCTCGGGGTCGGACGGGCTCGTGAAGAGACCCTCGACGGTCTTCGTGTGCTTGCGGGCGTAGTCGAGCAGGGCGTCCACGTACCTCGGCTCGGAGGGGTCTACGTTCCACAGATCCTTGCCAAGCTCGCGCGGTACCGCCAGCCACTCCGGATGCGCGTTGACCAGGTGGTCGGGACTCTTCGGGAGGGCGCCCGATCCCCAGACCAGGTGCGTGTCGACCCAGGCGTGCACGGCCATGCCGCGCGCGTGCGCCTCCTCGATGGTGAGCGCGAGCGGATCGAAGTCCGCCCGACCCTCGAGGGATTCGGCGCGCGGCTCCCACTCCGAGTCGTAGTACGCGTCGCCGCGTCCCCGGACCTGCACCAGGAGCGTGTTGAACCCGGCCGCCGAGGCGCGCTCGACCATCGCACGCACTTCCTCCGGGCTCGTCAGGGTGGAGCGCACCACCCACAGGCCGCGGACCTCCCGAAACCGTCGAACCGGGTTCACCGTGGCGCCGCCGCCCGCCGCCGGCGCGCCCTCCCCACGTTCCGGTACCCGTCCGCCCTCCGGCGTGGGGTGCGGAAGCCCGGAAGGCATGCCCATGACGGTACATCCCGAGGCGACGGCCAGGAGCATCGGCCACCAGGCCCGGCACCATCTGCGCCGTCGCACATCGAGCCCCTTCACGGCTCCCTGGAGGAGGGACCGTGCCTCGAGCCGCCTCTTCGCGGCTCGCGGAAGGAAGACGGACGGCGTGTCCTCCCGCGTCATCGCCGCTCCCGGAAGAAGGCCTGGAGGAGCTCGGCCGATGCGTCGGCCAGCACGCCGGGCGTGACCTGGCATCGGTGGTTGAGGCGCGCGTCCTGCAGGAGGTTCCCGAGCGTCCCCGCCATTCCCGCCTTCGGGTCCGCCGCCCCGTAGACCACGCGCGCCACCCGAGAGAGCACCAGCGCGCCCGCGCACATCGCGCACGGCTCGAGCGTGGCGTAGAAGGTGGTGTCCGAGAGTCGCCAGTCCCCCACCCGCGCCGCGCCCCGTCGGATGGTGACGAGCTCGGCGTGGGCCGTCGGGTCGGCGTCCGTGACCGTCCGGTTGTGACCCTCGGCCAGAATCCGGCGGTCGCGCACGAGAACGGCCCCTACGGGCACCTCGCCACGAGCCCAGGCCATCCGGGCCTGCTCGAGCGCGCGCGCCATCCAGAGGCGATCCTCGGGCGATTCGGGTGTGATTTCCAGAACGGGAACGGGGGGGAGAGTCTCGGACACCATGGGGTCCCGGAGCGCCCTTCGGCCCAACCGGGTCAGTGCTGCGTCAGATTCAGCGCGCTCGCGCTCGTGTCCATCCGACGATAGAACGCCGTCACACGCCCGAGAAGAAGGAGGCTCTCCCCCTCCGGCACGACCGTCGCGTCCCCTCCGGGCGAGAGCTCCTCGAGCTTGACGCCGACTCCGTTGCGCCGGAGGCGGTGGAACCAGCAGCCGGTGCCCGTGCGGGCCACGACGACCGATCCATCCTCCACGTCCTCGAGCGTCGCGGGCTCCACGAGGATGTAATCCCCTTCGTGGACACCGAGCACCGCGAGATCACCCACGCCGGCGCGCACGAAGAAGGACCCTTTCGCTCCGCCGAGCCTGCGGTCGATGGAAAGGTGGATCTCCGGCTTCTGGTGGCTACCGTTGGGCTCTTCCGGCATGGATCCGAAACAAGGGATCGATACGGAGTCGCCGCTGAGATCCACGCCCAGGATGCGCACACCACGTGAGCGCGAGGGGTCCCGCTCGAGGAAGCCTTTGTCCGCGAGCGCCTGGAGATGCTCCGATACGGTCTTGGTGCTCTTGATACCGAAGCGCTCGCCGATCTCACGGATCGAGGGCTGATAGGTGTTCCTGCGCAGGTATTGGACCATGAAGTCGAGGATCTTGCCCTCGATCTCGGTGAGCGACGCCCGCCCGGCGTCCACATTCCTGCGACCCGGGTGGGTCGGAGCTTCGCGCTGCGCAGTCGGTTCTGAACGTGCCAACGTGGGACCTTGGAGAGCAGTGAACCCGCCCCGAATCCGCGGTGGACGGCTATCCTAATGTGCGCGCGGAAGCGGTGTCAAGAAAGGCTTTTCCTTCTGCGATGCGCTCGAGCGAGCGATCTCGACCCAGCAGAACCAGCACGTCGAAGATCCCCGGACTCGACATTTGCCCGGTCAGCGCGACCCGCAGAGGGTGGATCAGCTTGCCCGCACCCACGTCCATTTCCGCCGCGAGCGCCCGGAGCGCGTCCTCCAACGGCTCGGCCTGCCAAGCGGTGGAACCCAGGCGCTCCGCCAGGGACTCCAGGCGCTGCGCGGCTTCCCGGGGGTCTTTCGTCCAGTGCTTCGCGACTGCGTCCTCGGCGTAGGTCACGCGCTCGCTCACGTACGGACGTGCCTGCTCCGCCAGGTCGTCCACCGTCCTGGCGCGCACCTTGAGGAGGTCGATCAGGTGCGTCATCCACGCGTCGTCATCCATGAGCCGGCCCGGAGCGCCCTCTTCCCGCAAGCGCGCCCGAACCCGCTCGAGGAGCCGATCCGCCGGCGTTTCGGCCAGATGGCGGCCGTTCAGCCACTCGAGCTTCTCGAGGTCGAAGACGGCGCTCTTCTTGAGAATTCTCTCCGCCGTGAAGGCCTCCACGAGCTCCTCTCTCGTCATCACCTCACGCTCGTCGCCCGGGTTCCATCCGAGGAAGGCGAGGAAGTTCATCATCGCCTCGGGCAGGATCCCGCGCTGCTCGTAGTCGCCCACGGCGGTCGCGCCGTGCCGCTTGGAAAGGCGCTTGCCGTCGGGTCCGAGGATCAGCGGTACGTGCCCGAAGACCGGCTCGGGAAGACCGAGGGCGCGGTAGAGCAGCGCCTGCTTGGGGGTGTTCGAGAGGTGGTCGTCTCCGCGGATCACGTGCGTGATTCCCATCTCGGCGTCGTCGGAGACGACCGCCAGGTTGTACACGGGCGTGCCGTCGCTCCGGAGGATCACGAGGTCGTCGATGTCGTCGTTGGGAAAGCGCATCGGGCCGTGGACCATGTCCTCGAAGCGGGTCTCCCCGCTCGGCACGCGGAAGCGGATCGCGAAGGCCTCGCCCGCATCCGCCCGCCGTTTCGACTCTTCCGGACCGAGCGCGTCGGCCTTTTCCCGGGCGACGCGGCTCGGGTGCATCCCGCGGGCCTCGGCCTCCGCCTGGATCTCCTCCGGGGTCGTGAAATCCCGGTAGGCCTTGCCTTCGGCCAGCAAGCGAAGCGCGTCGGCCCGGTGGCGCTCGAATCCTTCGCTCTGGAAGTAGGGGCCTTCGTCCCAGTCGATGCCGAGCCAGCCGAGACCGTGCAGGATGGCCTCGGTGTGCTCGTCCGTGGAGCGCGCCCGGTCCGTATCCTCGATACGGAGCACGAACACGCCTCCCTCCTTGCGCGCCAGGAGCCAATTGAAGAGCGCCGTGCGTGCCCCCCCGACATGGAGGTAGCCCGTCGGCGAAGGCGCGAAGCGCAGCCGCGGTGTGCTCACGACCCGGCCTCCAGACGCGCCTCGAGCAGACCCCGGGCCACCTTCGGGTCGGCGGCACCACCCGTCGCCTTCATCACCTCTCCCACGAAGAGCCCGATCAGGGCCGTCTTCCCGTCCCGGTACTCGCTCACCTTGTCGGGCCACGCCGCGAGCACACGGTCCACCACCGGCCCGAGCTCCTCGGCATCGGCGACCTTCTCGAGACCCAGCCTCCGCACGATCTCCTCCGGGTCGCCGCCTCCGGCCGCCATCTCGGCGAGCACCGTCTTGCCCGCACGCCGCGAGATGCGCCCCTGGGCCACGAGGGCCGCGAGCCTGCCGATCGCCGTGCCGCCGAACGGAAGCTCTCCGATCTCCCGTCCTTCCAGCACGCCGCGCAGGTCGTTGACCAGCCAAGAGGCCACCGTGATGGGGTCATTCAGCTCGGAGAGCGCCGCGTCGAAGAAGTCGGCGAAGGCGTGCGAGCCCGTGAGGACGTCGGCATCCTCGAGCGTCAGGTCCATCTCGCGCACGTACGCCTCCATCCGGGCGGCCAGGGCCGGGTCGGCTCGTCGCTTTCCCGAACGCTCTTCACTGATGGAGCTCCGCTCGCCCGCGGGGGCCGCGCCCTCGTCGGCGGCACGAGCCTCCGACGGAGCCGTATCGGTCTGCGCGCTCTTCCTGGCCCAGGTGTCCTTCAGGGTGACGATCCGGTTGAACACCGGCCGCCCCGGCCGGGAGTCCTTCGGGTCGCGCCAGAAATAGCCCACGCGCTCGAACTGGTAGCGGGTGTCGGGAGCGTCGTCGGCCACGCTCGGCTCGATCCACGCGTTCTCGACCACCCTGAGCGAGTCCGGGTTGAGGTGATCGACGAGCGTCTCGCCCTCCCCGACATCCTCCGGGTCGGGTCGGTCGAACAGCCGGTCGTAGAGCCGGACCTCGGCGGACAGTGCATGCTCCTTCGAGACCCACTGGATGGTTCCCTTCACCTTGCGGCCGTCCGGCGTGTCCCCTCCCCGCGTGGCCGGGTCGTACGTGCAGTGGAGCTCGACCACGTCTCCGCTCTCGGGATCCTTCACCACGTCTTCGCACTTGACGACGTACCCGTAGCGCAGCCGAACCTCGCCACCGAGCACGAGGCGCTTGAATCCCTTCGGCGGGTCCTCCGAGAAGTCGGAACGATCGATCCAGACCCGACGCGAGAACGGCACGGAGCGCGTCCCCTCCAGTCCCACGTCGTGGGGATAGTAGGGCGCCTCGAGCGCCTCGGTCCGGCCTTCGGGGTAGTTCGTGATCACCACGAGCAGCGGGTCGAGAACGGCCATCACGCGCGGCGCCGACCGGTTGAGCACGTCACGCGCGGCGTACTCGAGCTTCCCCGGGTCGACCCAGGAATCGGTCTTCGCCACGCCGATGAGGTCGCAGAACTTCCGGATCGCCTCCGGAGGTACGCCGCGGCGCCGGAGTCCCGCGAGGGTGGACATGCGTGGATCGTCCCAGCCGGATACGTGCCCCTCGCGCACCAGCGGGCCGAGCTTCCGCTTGGAGACGACGGTGTACTCGAGGTTGAGGCGGTTGAACTCGTACTGATGCGGACGCGGCTCCTCGAAGCCCACGTTCTCCAGCACCCAGTCGTAGAGCTCCCGATTGTTCTCGAACTCGAGCGTACAGATCGAGTGCGTGACGCCCTCGAACGCGTCCTCGAGGCAGTGCGCGTAGTCGTACATCGGGTAGATGCACCACGCGTCGCCTCGACGGTAATGCGTCGCGTGCCGGATCCGGTACAGGAGCGGGTCACGCATCAGCATGTTCGGCGACGTCATGTCGATCCTGGCGCGGAGCACGTGCTCCCCGTTGCCGAACTCGCCGTCTCTCATCCGCCTGAAGAGGTCTAGATTCTCCTCCACGGAGCGGTCCCGGTACGGACTGGGCTTGCCCGCCTCCGTGACCGTGCCGCGGCCTTCCCGGATCGCCTCCTCGTTCTGCGAGTCGACGTAGGCCAGTCCCTTCTCGATGAGGACGACGGCACAGTCGTACATCCGCTCGAAGTAGTCCGAGGCGAAGTAGAGGTGCTCGCCCCAGTCGAAGCCGAGCCATCGAATGGCGTCCTGGAACGCCTCGACGTACTCCTCGTCCTCGGTCTCCGGGTTCGTGTCGTCGAAGCGCAGGTTGCACCGCCCGCCGAACTCCGCGGCGATCCCGAAGTTCAAGCAGATGGACTTCGCGTGGCCGATGTGCGGGTAGCCGTTCGGCTCCGGCGGAAAGCGGGTCACGATCTGTCCGTCGTAGCGTCCCTCGTCGAGGTGGGCCGCTACGATCTGGCGGATGAAGTCGGTCCCGGCACGGCCGGGTGTCTCTCTGTCACTCATCGTGGCGTTGTGCTGAGAAGAACGGAGCCGGGAGGGCCTCCCCCCGTAGCCGTTCAAGATAGCGAAAAGCCTCTGCGATCGAAGGTTTTTGGGTCGTTGAGCGGCGTGATCCGCCGCCGGAGGACGAGCGAGCCCGGGGGCCGCGACCTCAGCCTTCGGCCCACTCCGTCGGCGAGGGCGCGTCCCAGTGCGAGAGGTCTTTCCGGGCCTTGCCGCGCGCGCGCTCCCGGAGGAACGAGCGTGCGCGCATCAGGGTCGCCGCGACGGTCACGACCGCGAGAACGACGATGCCGAGCTTCTCCGGGTCCAGGTAGTTGATCGGCTGGTTCGTCAGCTTCGGATCGAGAACGGCTCCGTGCCAGAAGAAGAGCGCCGCGCACGCGTACGACGTGTAGTGGACGAGCTTCCACGACTTGCGGCCCATCCTCCGGCGCAGGTAGGACGTCGCCACCACCACGATCAGCAGATAGAACGAGATCGCGCCCACCACGTTGGCGCCGGCCTGCTGGGGGGCCCGAGCGGGCCAGAAGGCGTCGGCCCAGCTCCAGCCGGCCGTCGACGAAAGCGGGATCAGGACCACGTGGCCCACGACCAGGGCCAGCGCCACGTAGCCGGTCCAGTTGTGCAGGGAGAAGTAATTGATGCGCTGGTAGGGCCAACGCCGATAGGGATTGTATTGCACGCCCAGCAGCAGCCCCATCAGCAGGTTGAGCGAAAGAAGCCAGACGGCGAAGAGGCCCAGCAGGGCGGAGGCGGACACGGCGGTCATGGACAGGGGCTCGGGCAGCGGATGGTGTGGTCGGATGTGTAAGCGGGGCCGCAAGGTGCGCGCGGGCTGCGCATCGCGCAAATCGTGCAATCGGACCGAGGCTAACCCCCGTCCCGCTTCTGGAGCCTGAGGACATCTACCTCCTGTCCATCGTTGACGGTCCCCAAGACGTCGCCCGCGCCCACCGCGAGCACCCGGAAGCCCGAAGGGGTCCGGACCGTCCCGAGCCAGCGGCCGTCGGCATCGAACAGCTCCCATGCGTCGGGCGGCATCTGCGCCACCGGGCCACGGTTCTTTCCGACCCACACGTGGCCGTCCGGGGAAACCAGAATGTCCGAGTAGGCGGGCCGCTGGGCCGGGACCGGAATCTGCCCGAGCGCGCGGCGCATGAGGTCGCGGACCGCGGGCTCCTTCACTTCGGCGAGACGTTCGTCCATGATCCGCGCCGCCATGGTGTCGGCTCCGGAGAGGTCGTAGCCCTCGATGCCCACGCGGCGAACGATCGACCCGTCGGTGCGGCGGAGCTCGTAGCTCATTCCTTCGTCGGTCCCGACGAGGATGAGCGCTCCGTCCGAGCGGACCACGGTCTGGCGCGCCAGCGGCGGAATGCCCAGCATCGTCCGCCCGCCCATGGTCTCCGCGAAGACCTCCACGCCGGGAAGGGCGGCGAGGGTCTCCGTACGGCCGGTCTCCGGCTCCACCCTCAGGAGCGAAGTCGGGATACGCTGCAGCCCGCCCGCGCTCGGATCGAGCTGGGAGGCCGCGACGCCCAGCGTCCCGACGAACGATCCGTCGTCGAGTAGCGCGACGTCGTCCCAGGACTGGCCCTCCGGTGGAGCCAACGAGTCCTCGCGGAGGACGGAACCGGACGTCGAGAGCCAGCGCACCCGGTCGTCTTCGAAGAGGGCCACGACCGTGTCGGGGGGCACGGCCCACACGCGGGACGGGCCCGGCGTCCCACCCGCCTCCGACGGCGGCTTCCAGGCGATGCCGATGAAGCGCCCGTCCGGACCGAAGAGGCGCAGCTCGTCCGTGGCCTCGTCGGCGAGCACGATGCGGCCGTCCGGGAATCGGGCGGCGGTCGAAACCGAGGAGAACTCGGCATGGGGTCCCGAGCGCTGGGGATTCAGCACGACCGCCGGCACCGAATCCACGACCCATCCCTCTCCTGCCGACCAGGCGGGGGTGGTGCTGGTCACGACCCGCACGCCCGCGCTGTCGGTGCCCGGGGAGCTCGCCGCGCTCGGGGCGGACCGCGTGGAGCCTCCGCACGACCAGGCGACGAGCGGGCAGGCCGCGACGAGCGCGAGAACGGGAAGGGTCCGCAACGTCATTCCTCCTGCTTGTCGCGTGAGGTCACGCGCTCCAGGCTCGTCTGGATCGCGCGCCCCGCGCCGATCCCGACGGCCAGCGCGAAGGCCACGCCGATGGCGCCGAAGCTGATGAGGAACGCCCCGAGCACGATCTGGCGGGCGAAACCGAGCTGCCAGAGCGCAAGCGCGCCGACGACGGCCTGCAGCACGCCCTTCATGACCTTCCCGAGGAGGCGTGCCCGGTCGAAGCCCTCGTCCTCCAGCGCGTTCGTGACACGGTTGCCGACGATGTTCGAGACGAGCAGGCCCACGCCGACGATGAGCGCGACGAACGCCAGGTTCGGCAAGTAGAAGACCGACCGATCGATCAGGTGCGAGAGGACGGTCAGCCCCCAGATCTGGAGCGCGTTGTCGAGGAAGACGAGCACCAGGCCCACCATGACCACATCGCCCACCAGCCCGTACATGGCGGCGCGTACGTCTCCCTTGCCGAAGGCCGCGCGCCAGCCCGTGCGTCCGCCGAGGCGGTCGAGCCTGAGCCACACCATGGCGCGGACGACCACGTGCTTGGCCACCCATCCGACCAGGAAGCCGAGTGCCAGGACCGCAAGGCCCCCAGCCCCCCTGGGCAGATACGCGAAGACCTGATCGGAGAAGTGCGCCAGGGCTCCGGCATTCGTCTGCATGGCCTACTCCTGACGGAAGAAGAGTCGCTCGAAGCTACGGGTTCTCTTGCGCGTGACGTCGCGCAGCACCACGACCGGGTTCCACCCCGTGCGCGCCAGGGAAGCCGGCACCGTCTCGCCGAAGAGCGCGGCGACCGGAGCGTCCTGGGGCGCCCCCATCACGACCAGCTCGCGCGGGGCGAGCGCTCCGACGAGTCCGTGCGTCACGTCGCGGTTCGTCACGATTCCGAGATCTCCGTCGAACTGCAACTCGTCCAGCGTCTCGCGCGCTTCGGCGATCCCCTTGTCACGCTCGGCCTGGGCGTCGTCGGGCGAGACGACCGTGAGCGCCCGCGCCGCCGCGCCGAACCAGGAGCGGAACGCGGGGACGAGGTCCAGCGCGAGCTCCGTATTGGCCCCGCTCGTCGTCGGCAGCACGATCCCCGAGGGCCCGCCCTGCGGAAGATCGCCGTAGACGATCGCCACCTGGCAAGGCGCGTTCTGCAACACGCGCTCGACCACGGTGCTCACCAGGCGTTCGAACCACGACTGCCGCGTCGGCTGGCCGATCACGATGAAGTTGCAGCCCTCCTCGCGTGCCGTCTCGACGATCCCGTGGCTGATGCGATGCGCGATCTTGATCACCGGGTGGACGGGCACGCCCCGCTCCTCTCCGTAGCGGACCGCACGATCCAGCGGCGCCTCCAGATCGCGCACGCCCTGTCTGCCCGTCATGAGCGATTCGCCTTCGGGCACTTCGACGACGGTGAGCGCGACCAGCTCGCCGGCGTTCTGCCTCGCGATCGCGAGGCCCACCTCCATGAGGGCCTCCATGTGCCGCTCCGCCGCGAGCGCCACCAGGACGCGGTACTCCTTCCGCTCGATGCGCTCCATCCAGGCCGTGCGCTCCACGAACGCAGCCTCGCGGTCCCGGGCGTAGCCATAGTAGAAGAACCCGCCCAGGATGATCCATCCACCTGCGGCCACCATCGACAGCACGTAGTGGGCCACGAGGAAGACCGTGAGGAACAGCATGGTGGCGATGGCGAGCACCGGCACCAGCGGCATCAGCGGGATACGGAAGCCCCGGTCGAGGTCCGGACGCGTCTTGCGCAACCGCATGACCGCGACGTTCACCTGCACGAAGAGGAGCAGGAACATGATGTCGGCCGCCGCGGCCACCGACTCGATCGGGAGCGCCACCGCCATGAAGACGATCAGCACCGTCGAGAAGAGGATCGCGAAGTGCGGCGTGGCCTTGCGCGCGTGCACCCTGCCCAGGAGCTCGGGGAGGTTGGCGTCCCGCGCCATCGCGAAGGCCACCCTCGAGGAGGAGTAGATCGTCGCGTTCAGCGCCGACAGCGTGGACAGCAATCCGCCGATGAGGATCACGACCCCGCCGCCCGCGATGAACTGATCGGCCGCGCTCACCAGCGCCGTCTCCTTCTCCCGGCCCAGATATTCCGTGACGGTCATCCCCTGGGGGGCGTGCACGGCTCCCACTGCGACGAGCGCCACCAGGAGGTAGATCGGCACGACGATCAGCAGCGAGATGAACGTCGCGCGCGGGACGTTCTTCTTCGGGTCCTCCACCTCCTCGCTCGTCTGGGCGATGATCTCGTAGCCCTCGAACGCGATGAA
>CAZVYM010000071.1:0-21461 GCA_964630935.1 uncultured Gemmatimonadaceae bacterium
CGGTCTTCTTCGTGGTCCTCGACTGCATGCGTCTGGACCAGTGGCGGGTCATCGCTCCCCTTCTGGCGCCGTATTTCGAGATCGAGGAGCACTACCACTATTCGATCCTCCCGACCGCCACGCCCTACGCGCGCAACGCGATCTTCAGCGGGCTCTACCCGGCCGAGATCGCCAAGGGCCATCCGGGGTGGTGGAATTCCTCGGATGACGAGGGCTCCCTCAACGCGTTCGAGGACGCGCTCCTCGTCGAGCAGCTCCGCCGCCTCGTCGGCCGCGACGTGCCCGTCCACTACGAGAAGATCTTCTCCGACCGAGAAGGCGAGCAGGTGCGCGCGCGGGTGAACTCCGCGCTCAGGACCCCGGGCCGCGTCATCGCGCTCGTGTTCAACTTCGTGGACCTGATGACGCACGGCCGCTCGGAGTCGCCGATTCTGATGGAGGTCGCGAAGGACGAGGCCGCGCTGCGGGATCTCACGCGCTCGTGGTTCGAGAGGTCCACGGCCTACCAGGTCCTCAAGGAGGCGGCGCGCCTGGGTCATCGCGTCATCTTGACGACCGACCACGGCTCCATCCTCTGCCAGCGCCCCACCACGGTGTACGCCCGGCGGGACGCCACGAGCAACCTGCGCTACAAGTTCGGCCAGGATCTGCGTGCCGAGTCCAGGAACGCGACGCTGCAGACCTCCGACGAGGACGACCTCCGCTTTCCACGAGGCCGGCTCGGGACGACCTACCTGCTGGCCCTCGAGGACCACTTCTTCGTCTATCCGACGAAGCTCCGGGAATACCAGGCCCGTTACCGGAACTCGTTTCTCCACGGAGGCATCAGTCCCGAGGAGATGATCGTGCCGGTTGCGAGCCTCACTCCGAGGCCTCTCTAGGTCGGGCCACGGTCCAGGACCATGATACGCTCGATGCACCCGGGTGGCGGCGCGCTCCTGGCGCTGGCTCTCTTCCTCCCGCCGCCACTCGCTCCGCAGAAGCTCCCGCTCGTGGAGCTTCCCGTCGCCGCCGACGCCCCCGTGCTTCCCGGGGCACCGCTGGTTTTCCTGTTCTCGGGTGACGGGAACTGGGCAGGTGCGGACAAGGATCTGGGCGAGGCATTGGCGTCCGCGGGGCTTCCCGTCGTCGGCCTCAAGGCACGGAGCTACTTGAGGGGGGGACACCGCACACCGGAGAGCGCGGCCCGTGACGTGGACGGAGTCCTGAAGGAGTACCTGCAGCGGTGGCAGAGAGACACGCTGATCCTGGTCGGGTACTCCCGCGGCGCGGACCTCATGCCGTTCATCGTCAATCGCCTCGATCCCGATTTGAGGTCGCGCATCAAGATGGTGGCCCTGCTGGGCCCTCAGCCCAACGCGAGCTTCACCTTCCACTTCACGGACCTGGTTCGTGACGCGCATCGATCGACCGACCTTCCCGTGCTTCCCGAGATCGAGCGCATGAAGGGGGTCCCGATCGTGTGCATCTACGGCCAGGAGGAATCCGGGTCGCTGTGTCCCGAGGCGCCGCCGGGGCTGATGGAGGTCATGCAGCGTCCGGGCCGCCACGGCCTCGGGAAGGAGGGCGCCGTGGTGGCCGAGATGCTTCTGAAGCGGCTAGGCTACCAGTGAGCGGTAGGCTACCTTCGTTGCCGTGAAGCTCTACGCACGCATCCTCTCGTACCTGAAGCCGCACGGCACCATCCTCGTGGTGGCGGTGGCGGCGACGTTCCTGTACGCGGTGCTGGACGGCGCGACGTTCGTCCTGCTCATCCCCTTCGTGCAGGCGCTCTTCACCGGCGCGCCGGTGCCGGGGACGGGCGGTACGAACCTGATGTCGCGCCTTCTGGACGCGACGATCTACCAGTGGGTCGATCTGCGCGGAGACCCGCTCGAGGCGATCCAGTGGATCATCATCCTCATCTTCTTCGTCTTCCTGGCGAAGAACGTCTTCCTGTTCGCGCAGTCCTACCTGATGGCCCGGGTCGAGCAAGGCGTCACGCGCGACCTCAGGAACCAGGTCTACGACCACCTGGTGGAGCTGGATCTGGCCTTCTTCGGCCGTGTGCGGATGGGCCAGATCGTGAGCCGGCTCACGACCGAGGTCGAGCAGCTGCGCACGCTCGTCACGTCGCAGCTGGCCCAGATGGTCACCTCGTTCTTCAAGTTCGTTGTGGCTCTCACGTTCATGGTCGCCATCTCCTGGAAGCTCACGTTGGCCGCGTTCATCGTGATCCCGGGCGCCATGATCATCTGGGGGCCTATGGTCAAGCGGCTGCGTCGTGGAGACCGTCGCGTGCTGCACCTCGGAGGCGAGGTCAACGCGCACATCCAGGAGACCCTCTCCGGGATCCGCCTGGTCAAGTCCTCGTCGGCGGAGACCCGGGAGCGCATTCGATTCCACGGCCTGACGGGCGAGTACTTCAAGACTTTTCTGCGGACCGAGCGTCTGCGCGCGATGGCGGCGCCGGTCACGGAGATGATGGCGGCGGTCGGCACCATGATCCTGCTCTGGTACGGAGCCCGCCTCGTCGTGGGTGGTGGGCTCCCGGGCTCGCAGCTCGTCGCCTTCCTCGGCTTCTCGCTCAACCTGTACGCGCCGGTGAAGAACGTCGCGAAGTTCCCGGCGCTCATGCAGCCCGGGCTGGTCGCGGCCGAGCGAGTGTTCGAGTTCCTGGACGCGCCGGTCGAGATCCGTGACCACCGGGGCGCCCGTCCGTTCACCGGCCTGGAGCGCGAGATCTCCTTCGAAGGTGTCTCCTTCGCGTACCGACCGGGCGAGCCGGTGCTGAGCGACGTATCGTTCACGGCGCCCCGAGGGAGGGTCGTCGCGCTGGTAGGCCCGTCCGGGGCCGGCAAGAGCACGCTCGTCGACCTGCTCGGCCGCTTCTTCGAGGTGCAGGAGGGACGCATCGCCATCGACGGCGTGGACATCCGCGATCTGCGCATCGAAGATCTGCGAGAGAGGCTCGGCATCGTCTCCCAGGAGACGGTCCTTTTCCACGACACGGTCCGCGCCAACATCGCGTACGGGCGCCCCGAGGCGACGGACGAGGAGATCGAGCGTGCGGCCCGGGCGGCCCACGCGCACGAGTTCATCTCGCAGATGCCCCTGGGCTACGAAAGCGTGGTGGGGGAGCGCGGTACGGAGCTGTCGGGCGGTCAGCGCCAGCGGGTGGCGATCGCGAGGGCGATCCTGCGCGATCCGCCGATCCTGATCCTCGACGAGGCGACGAGCGCGCTCGACACGGAGTCCGAGCGGCTGGTGCAGGATGCCATCGAGCGCCTCCTGGAGGGACGGACGGTGTTCGTGATCGCGCACCGGCTGTCCACGGTGCAGCGGGCCGACCAGATCCTCGTGCTTCAGGAGGGACGCGTCGTGGAGCGGGGTGATCACGCCTCCCTGATGGCCGAGGGGGGGCTGTACCGCAGGCTCCACGAGATGCAGTTCGAGAACGCGGACGCCCCCGCCACGTGAGCGACAAGGCGCTTGCCCACGCGCTCGAGTACGGGGCCTTCAAGGTCTTCTCCGGCCTCCTGCGTATCCTTCCCGAAGGGCTCGCCCAGCGCTTCGGAGCCGTCCTGGGATGGCTGGTGGGCAGCGTGCTGCGCATCCGGAGAGACGTGGTCGACGAGAACCTCGAGCGTGCGTTTCCGGACCGCTCGACCGAGTGGCGGCGCAAGGTCGCGCGGGCGTCCTACGTACATCTGGGCCGCGAGGCGGTGTCGCTCTCGAGGATGGCGGGCCTGGCCGCCGCCGATGTCGTGGACCGAACGGTCATGGTGGGACTCGAGTCGATTCGAGAGGTCCTCGATCGTGGGAACGGGGTGGTGATCGTCACCGGTCACCTGGGGAACTGGGAGATCGGAGGCGCGGCCTTCGCGGCTCGTGGCCTGCCGCTCGTCGTGATCGCCAAGGGGATGGCCAACCGTCGCTTCGACCGGGCGCTGACGGCCACGCGTGAGCGACTCGGCATGCGGGTCGTGGAGATGTGGAACGCTCCCCGACAAGGGCTGCGCGAGCTCAGATCCGGCTCCGCGGTGGCCCTGGTAGCGGACCAGAACGCCCGCGAGTACGGGGTCCTGGTACCGTTCTTCGGGATTCCGGCGTCGACGTGGCGTGGTCCGGCCGTGTTCAGCCTGCGTGCCCGCTGTCCGCTCTTCGTGGCCGTCGCCCGTCGGGAGCCCGGGTGGCGCCCCCGGTACCGGGTCGAGTTCAGACGAATCGAAGTGGAGCGGACCGGCGACGCCGACCAGGACGTCCGGGCCCTGACCGAGGCGCACGTCGCCGAGCTGGAGCGTGCCGTGCGTGAGGCTCCCGAGCAGTATTTCTGGCAGCACAAGCGTTGGAGAACGCCCCCGCCCGGCCCCGAAGGGCCGGAACCGGCCACCCGGGGCTCGGTATAAACCGGCGACCGGGAAGGAGAACGTCCAGAGTGTCCGGTTCAGCGGCTCCGTCGAATTCCCGCCCTTCGAGGCTTCCTTGATCTATATCTGCGTTCCCGCTCACAACGAAGCCGCAACGGTCGGCGTCCTTCTCTGGAAGGTACGCAAGGTCGTCGGTGAGTTCGGCCGTGACTACAAGATCGTCGTTCTGGACGACGCCTCGGAGGACGACACCGCCGAGGTCCTGGCCCGATACCGGCGCATGCTCCCGCTTACCGTGCTCCACTCCGACGAGCCGCTCGGCTACGGGCGCTCGGTCGAGCGTCTCCTGCGCTGGGTGGTGGACGACGCGCCCTACCCCAAGCGCGACTGCGCTGTCGTATTGCAGGGAGACTTCACGGAGAATCCCGAAGACGTCGTGAGCCTGGTGAAGATCCTCGAGGGCGGCGCCGACATCGTCGCGGGTGCGCTGGATGCCACTCGGGTCCGGCTCCCCCGGTCGGTCCGCTGGGTCCGGCGCACGGCCCGGATCGTCCTCGGCCGTGCCCTCGGGGGCGCACCGGTCTCCGACCCTCTGAGCGGTCTGAGGGCCTACCGGGTGATCGTGCTCAAGAAGGCGCTGCGCGAGCGACCCGAAGACCGTCCGCTCCTCAAGACCGACGGGTGGGCGGCGAACCTCGAGCTCCTCGGAGCCCTGGCGCCGCACGCACGCCGGATCGAGGAGGCGCCGCTCAACCCCCGGTACGAGCTGCGCACACGGCCTTCGCGGTTCCGCCCGCTGCAGACGCTCCTCTCGCTCGTTCGACTGCGCGGCACCTCCTGGCAGCCCGGCCCGGACGTCACGGCGGCCTGATGCCGTCTCGCCCGCGGGTCGCGATGTGGACCCTGCCGCTCGGCGTGGTCCTCCTGGGGGGCGCGCTCGCGTGGCCCGGTGGGGCGACGGCCCAGCAGACCGGGATCCCGATCCCTCACGCGAAGGTCGTCAGCGGCCACACGGGCATCCCACCCGCCGACCCGGATGCGGCCCCGGCGCCGTTCGGGCCGGGCGAGCGGATGGAATACAAGGTCAAGATCGGGATCTTCTCGGTGGGCGAGGGCTCGATGCGGGTGGAGAGCCTCGACACCGTTCGCGGACACATGACCTATCGAGCCAGCATGGCCATCAAGGGCGGCCTCGGCCCCGCCGACGTGGACGACATCACCACCACGTGGTTCTCCGTGACCGATCTCGTGAGCTACCGCTTCGTGCAGAACCTGCACGAGGTCAACTATCGGAGCTTCCGGCACTACGAGCTCTATCCGTCGAAGGACCTTTGGGAGCGCACGGACAACGACGAATCGGGTCCGCTGGGCTCCGAGATGCCGCTGGACGACATCTCGTTCGTCTACTTCATCCGAACGCTGCCGTTGGAAGTCGGGAAGACCTACACCTTCGACCGGTACTTCAAGGACGAAGGCAATCCGGTCACCATCAAGGTGCTGCGCAAGGCCGAGCGTGAGGTGCCCGCCGGGAAGTTCAAGACCATCGTCGTACAGCCGATCATCAAGACCGCGGGCCTCTTCGGCGAGGGCGGAAACGCCGAGCTGTATTTCACGGACGACGATCGCCGTATCCTCGTCTACATGCGCTCGAACATTCCCCATTTCCCGGGTTCGCTCACGCTGCATCTGAAGTCGTACCAGCCGGGATTGCCGCTGAATCCGAAGTCCCGCGCCGAGGTGCTCGAGCGCCTGGTCAAGAAGGACAGCGTGCCGGACGGCTCGGGCGACTGATGGCCGTAGACATGCGCCGCCTCCGATTGCGGGCGGTGTGGCTGCTGGTCATTCCCTTCCTGTGGCTGGCTCGGCCGACTCCGCGGCTCCTCCTGGTCGGGGCCGCGCTCGGGTCGTGCGGGATCTTGATCCGAGCCTGGGCGGCGGGCACCATCCACAAGGAAGAGGACCTGACCACGTCGGGACCCTACGCCTTCACCCGCAATCCCCTGTATGTAGGGAGCTTCCTGCTGGGGATCGGCGTGACGGTGGCGGGGGGGCTCTGGTATTTCGTGCTCGCGTTCGTGGTCTTCTATCTCGCCGTGTACGGGACCACGATGCGGGGAGAAGCGGAGTTGCTCACGTCGCTCTTCGGCGACCGGTACCGGCACTACACCGCGCACGTTCCGGCCTTCGTGCCGCGGCTCACGCCGTACCGGCCTCCGGAGGCGGGCCGGGCGCCCGCCGGCTTTCGGCTCGCCCAGTACAAGCGGAACCGCGAGTGGGAGGCGTTGCTGGGCGCCGTGGCGGGGTTCGCGTTCATGGCCGCGAAGTGGTGGCTGCTGGCGCGTTGACAGGCTATCGTCCTGCACGCCCATTCCAGGAGCCCAAGGTGACACGAACCTCCGTCCTGCTTTCGGCTGCCCTTCTGGTCGTGACCGCCGCCTGTCACGGCGCCCCCAAGATTCCCGGCAGATCCGGCGACACCCGCTCGGAGTTGGCCGATTCCCTCGTCCCGTACCATTTCGCCGGCCGGATCGCGATCGGTGGGGACGAGGGCTTCTGGGACTACCTCGCGGTCGATCCCGAGGCCCATCGGCTCTACGTGAGCCACGGCACCAACATCGTCGTCGTGGACACCGACCGGAACACGGTGGTGGGACGCATCGATTCCCTGCCCGGGGTCCACGGGATCGCGATCGCCCACGACCTGGGCCGCGGCTTCGCGAGCGCGGGCGCGACGAACCAGGTGGCGATCGTCGATCTGGAGTCCCTGAAGGTCGTCTCGCGGGTGGCGACGGGGGACAACCCCGATGCCGTCCTCTACGTCCCGTCCACCGAGCAAGTGTACGCCTTCAACGGGCGAGGCCACTCCGCCACCGTGATCGACGCGAAGGACGGCCGGTTCGTGGCCACGATTCCCCTTCCCGGCAAGCCGGAGTTCGCGGTCTGGGATCCCACGTCCAAGCGGATCTACAACAACATCGAGGACCAGAACGAGATCGTCGTCATCGATCCCGCGAAGCGGGAAGTCGAGAAGACGTGGCCGGTCGCGCCCGGTGAAGCTCCGACCGGGCTGGCCATCGACGTCGAAGGCCGACGACTCTTCGCGGTGTGCGGGAACGGGCGCATGGTGATGCTCGATGCCGACACGGGCTTGCTGGTGGGGAGCGTCCCGATCGGTCGGGGGGCGGACGCGGCGCGCTACGACCCGAAGACCAAGCTGGCCTTCAGCTCCAACGGAGAGGGGACGGTCACCATCGCGCACCTCGACAATCCCTCGAAGCTCGGCGTCCTCCAGACGCTCGAGACGAAGGCGTCGGCCCGGACCATGGCGCTCGATCCGGTGACGCACCGGATCTACCTGTCCGCGGCCGACTTCGAGCCTCCCTCGGGTACAGGCGATTCCGGCGGTTCCCGGGGCAGGCGCCAGGTGGTTCCGGGCTCGTTCGAGGTCCTCGTGTACGGCCTCGAGGGGGCGTGAGGTGAGCGGAAAGGCGAAGGTCGCGTGGGTCGTCGCGGTCGCCGCCGTGCTGCTGGCGCTTCCGTCCCGCAGCCCGGTGATCTCCGTGCTTTCGGGCGAGCCCGTCCCGGGGGTGTCGCTCCATTTTCCGGCGGCTTACCTCGCCCTCGCGCCGATCTGCGGCGTGCTCGACTTCCTCACGCTCCTCACGGTGCCCGAGCACATCGCCATCCTGCTGACCCTCATTCTCGCGTTCGTGGTCTGGCGGGTCGTGCGGCGCCGGCGCCGGCGCGGGGTGTTGGCCCGCATGGCCATCGAAGTCGGCGCGTTCGTCTTGTTCCTCGGCGTCGTCGTGGGCGTCTATGCCTATGGCGCGCTCGGACCGAGACCGATGGCCAAGCTCGAGGTGAGCGACCCGGACGTCGTGGTCGTGGATTTCCACAGCCATACCGCCTCGTCACACGACGGTCGCAAGTCGTTCACCGCCCCGGTCAATCGGGCATGGCATCGGGATGCCGGGTTCGACCTGGCCTGGATCACGGACCACGACAGCATCGGAGCCGGACAGAGGGCGGAGGCGCGCAACCCGACGACTGCGGGGCAGGGCATGGTCCTCCTCACGGGCAGGGAAGTCGTGTATCGGAACGAGCACGTGGCGGTGCTCGGCACCGTGGATCCACGCGTCACCCCGGTGCCCGGGGACTCCGCGGGGGGCGGATCGGACGAAGCGCCGGACTGCGCCTCGTGGCCCATCCTGATCCAGACCATCCCCGAGAACCTCGACCACGTTCCCACCCCCGGGCCGGGCGGCTGTCCCGTGGTGCACGCGATCGAGATCTCGGACGGCGCTCCGAAAGGGATCGACCAGGGAGAGCGCGACCGCGGCGAGATCGAGCACATCGCCGACTCCCTCCACCTCGTGCTGGTCGCGTCCTCGAACAACCACGGGTGGGGCCGGACGGCCGTGGCCTGGAACCTCGTCGAGGTTCCGGGCTGGCGGTCCATGAGCCCCGAGCAGCTCGGGGCGCGCATCGAAGGCATGCTCCGCGCCGGAGATTCGGGAGCCGTCGAGGTGGTGGCCCGCCGCCGCCAGCATCGAGCCGACGGAGCCATGCGGGCCGCCTCGCCGGTGCTCTCGCTCGTCGCCCTCTTCGGTGGCTTGACCCGGCCGGAGCGGCTGGCCTGGCTCGTGTGGATCGGGATCGGCGCGCTGCTGTTGCGGCGGCGGGCGAGCGCGCGGCGCCGCGAAGGGAACGCCGGCTCCGCGACGCCCTGAGGGTCCGCGTCGGCCGCTCCGACCTGCGCGGGTCGCTCGTTCCTAGCGCCCGACGTATCGCTCCATCGCGAGCGACACCTTCTCGAGCACGGCCTCGACCGTGATGCGTCCCATGCCGTCTCGGTACGCGTGCTCGAGCGGATATTCCTCTCCGGGATGGCGCGCGTAGCCGTCCACTACCAGGTCCTGGTAGGCTGCGTAGGGCCCGGTCCGCTTCGGGTTCGTATAGCCGAAGAGGCCGACGACCGGCGTGCCGAGCGCCCGACTGATATGGAGCGGCCCGGTATCGGGACTCAGCGCGAGCGAGCTCCCTTCCAGGATCCAGATCAGCCTGCGCAGGTCGTTTCCGAGCGTATCCACCACGCGTGCGCTCGTCCGCTCCAGCACGGCATCGGCCAGAGCGCGCTCCACGGTCGAGGGTCCGCCCACCAGCACCGGACGCAGGCCGTGCCTGCGCTCGATCTCCTCGAGGACACGAGCGTAGCCCTCGGGGGTCCAGTTCTTCTTCGGCTTGCTCGTGCCCACCACCACCGCGCACGCGGGCCCGCCCAGCCGTTCGAAAAACGCCGCCTGCGCCTCGCGCTCCGCTTCGGTGAGGCGGATGCCCCAGGTGATCGGCTCCGGGTCGATCCCGAGCCAGCGCACGAACTCGAAGTACTGGTCCTGCACGTGCTGCGGCTCGTGTGGGGGGATGCGCCGGTTCGTGAAGAGCCAGTTCATGTCCCGGGCGCGCTCGCGGTCGAAGCCGAGCTTGACGTCCGCCGGGACCAGCGCGGTGACGAGGCCCGCCTTGAAGTAGACCTGCAGCCCGATGAGGAGGTCGAAGCGTCGCTCACGCACCTGGCGCGACAGCTCGGCGTAGCCCTCCCAGGCGTGGAGCCCGCGCCGGCGCCTGAAGACGACGAAATCGTCGATCGCGGGATGACCCTCGACCAGCTGGTGGGGCACGGGCTGGATGACCCAGGTGATCCGGGATTCCGGCCAGGCCCGCTTCAGCGCGTTGGCCACGGGGAGCACGTGGACCGCATCACCGATCGCCGACAGCATGACGATGCAGATCTCGCGGGGTGGCGGTCCCTCCCAGCCCGGGCCGGTCACGTCGCTCACACCTCCTCTCCGAAGCCGGTGCGGAGGGCGGACCATGCGTCCGCGCCGAGCGCGCGCCCCGTGCGGTCCTCGAACTTGCGCAGGGACCGTTCGAGCCGGCGACGCATCGGGCCGGCCGGAATGATGGCGCGCGCATCCAGCACGCGACAGCCGTCGAGATCCAGGAGGTGGGCGTCCGTGCCGTCGCTCCCGGCCAGGAAGACGTTCTTCGCGTTCAGGTCCGGGTGATGGATCCTGGCCTCCTCGAGCTGACGCACCAGAAGGCCGGCCGCCTCCAGCGCGGCGCGGGTCCGCTCCTGCGATGCCGGCTCCGGCCCGAACAGGATCTCCGCGAGGTCGGAGCCGTCCGGGATCAGCTCCGTGACGAGGTCGGCCCGGTAGAACACGCCGGCGGGATACACGGCCCCGGCCACCACCGCCGGCGTCCGGATCCCACGTAGGCGTGCCAGGTGGCTGGCGTCCAGCTCTTGGAACGGTCGCGGCTTTCCGTTCGCGAGATATCGGTCCCGGAGCAGCGGGGCGGCCACCGCGCCCCCTCGCCAGTAGTGACGGACCGCCCAGCGGGAGCGGCCGTCCGGACCCGGCGCCGGCGCGCCGACCACCTGGACGTGGCCTCGACCTGTCCGCCGTTCCGCGCCCGGCTGCGCCTGGGCCCACTGCGTGAGGGTGATCCCTGCCGCGAGCGTGCCCCGGAGCCAGGGCAGAACGGGACGCACGCCGAACGCCCGCGCATCGGCGAACGTCACGTGCTCGTAGTCCTCGGGGAGCTTCACAGATAGCGCGATCGGGCCACCTCCACCTTCTCGAGCACGTCGTCCAGGGTGATCGAGTCCATGCGATCGTCCTTGGGAAGGTAGCTCGAAGGGTCGGGCTCGTCGCCCGGTTCCGTGTAGCGATCGACCACCAGATCCCGGAAGCGCAGATAGGGCCCGACTCGAGCGGGGTTCGTGTGCCCGAAGAGCCCGATCACGGGAACGCCGAGCGCATGCGCGATGTGCAGGGGGCCCGTATCCGGAGCGACGACCAGATCCGAGCCGTCGATGATCCAGGACAGACGCCGGACGGAGTCGCCCAGGCAATCCAGCGGGCGCGATTCGGCTCGCGCGAGCACGGCGTCCGCGATCCGTCGCTCCCGAGTCGACGGTCCGCCCAGAAGGAGGACCTCGAACCCGTGCTCCGTCGCGAGCACGTCGGCGAGCGCGGCGAGCCGCTCCGCGGCCCAGTCCTTCTTGGCGTTGGCGGAGGCCACGATCAGAGCGGCGCGCGGGCGGCCCTCGAGGCGTGCGAAGAAGTCGCGCTGCGCCGAGCGCTCTTCGTCCGAGAAGGCGAGCCTCCACGTGACCGGCGCATCGCGCGGCACACCGAGTGCCCAGCGGAAGTCCAGGAAGAGGTCCTGGCTGTGCTTCCACGGACCTTCCGCCAGGGTGTGGGTATGGAAGAGGAAGATCCCGTCCCGGGTCTTCGACCGGGGCAGGCCGACCCGCGTCGGGGCGCCGGAGAAGACCGTGGGCCAGACGCTCTTGAGGTAGCGCTGGATGTTCAGCGTCAGGTCGGCCCGGACGTCCCGCATCGCCTCTCGGAGCGCCGAGACCCCCGCGAACCCGGCCCCCTTCCGATAGACGACGGTGCGATCCACGGCGGGATGGTGCGCCAGGACCTGGGCGGGTGCCGGCTCCGCGACCCAGACGATCTCGATCTCGGGAGAGCGGCGCTTAAGGTCGTTCGCGAGCGGGAGCCCGTGGATCACGTCTCCGATTCCCGTGAGCAGGACGATGCACACGCGGCACGCGCCGCCGTCGGGAAGCAGCACCGGGCCGGAGGCGTCTACGACCTTGGGTCTTCCGAGCACGTCAGGGCCGGTGGGCTAGGAAGCCGCCGGCGCCTCGTCGGACTCCACGAGGTACAGGCTCGGTCCCTGAAACGCACGCCCCTTCATCGTCACCTTGAAGGTGTAGGGACCCGGCTGGGGGAAGACGACCTCCTCCAGGGGCATCACGAGGCGGGTACGCGGTGGTGGACGGTCGTCGGGACGCCGGTCCACCTCGGAGTGTCCGTCGAGCGAGATCGAGGGCTTCCCGTCCGGGCCCTCGAGGTCGACCCGGAACTTGTAGCGGCCCTCGTCTTCGCGGTCCCACTCGATCACGAGGACCAGGACCATGCGGTCCTGCTTGGCGGGGAATCCGGGGGCGTAGAGGTCGTTGAACACCCCGTGCACGTCCAGCTTGCCCTGGTCGTTGAGTCGTGCGTCGTCGCAAACGGCGGCGAGGAGGAGCTGCATGTCGGGTCGCTTCAGCGTTTCGAGGTTTCGGGTTCGGAGCCCCAACCGCCGCCACCGGGCGTGCGAATGCTCACCACGTCCCCCTCTTCGACGAAGAAGGTGGCCTTGGCCGGGAGGGGCCTCTCTAACCCCTCATGGATCAGGACGTTCTCTCCCGGTGCCCCCGGGCTTCCTCCACGGGCTCCGCTCGGCCCCGTGGAGCGTCTCTCGCACAGGAGGGCTACCCGCGCGGGCGTGAGGATCTGGAGGTCGCGGCGCAGCCCGTCTCCGCCCCGGTGGAGCCCCGCGCCACCCGTGCCCCGCCGGATTCCGTAACGGACGATGCGGAAGGGGTACGCATGCTCGAGCGCTTCGACGGGGGTGTTCATGGTGTTCGACATGTGGACGTGCACGCCGGAGAGGCCCGGCCCGCCGGGGCCCGCCCCCATCCCCCCGCCCACGGTCTCGTAGTAGGCGAACGGCTCTCCGGTCCGGGGGTCCACGCCTCCCACCGTCTGGTTGTTCATCGTGCCCTGCGAGAGGGCGGGCATGAGGTCGGGCAGGGCCTCGGAGAACGCGCGGATGAGCACGTCCGTGATCCTCTGACTGGTCTCGACATTGCCTGCCGCCACGGAGGCTGGCGGACGTGCGTTGACCAGCGTGCCCTCGGGCAGCGCCATCGTCACCGACGACATCGAGCCTCCGCCTGCCGGAAGCGGCTCGCCGAGGAGGGCCTCGATGACGCACCGGACGACGTACCGGGTCGCCGAAGCCGTGATGGCCGCCACGGCGTTGATGCCGCCGGGCACCTGCGGAGCGGTCCCCTCGAAGTCCACCCGCATGCGATTTCCTTCTACCGTCAGAGCGACCCGGATGGGCACCGGTCCCGAGCCGAACCCGTCGTCTTCCATGAAGTCCTCGGCTTCGTATCGCCCGTCGGGGATGCACTCGAGCCCGGCCGCCACGAGGCGGTCGGCGTAGGCGATCAGAGCGTCCATCGCCGCCAGCGTGTCCTCGGTGCCCCGCCTGTCGGCGATCTCGAGGAGGCGCGTGGCTCCCGTATGCAGGGCGGCGAGCTGCGCGTCCAGGTCACCGGCGCGCTCGACGGGCGTGCGGACGTTGGCGAGAATCGCCTTCCAGAGGTCTTCGTTTCGCCGCCCGGCCGCGTACAGGCGGACCGGGGGGATGCGGATGCCCTCCTCGAAGATCTCGCGGGCCAGCGGCATGGATCCTGGCGTGGAGCCGCCCACGTCGCTGTGATGGGCTCGCGAAGCGACGTATCCGAGCAGTCGGCCGGTCTCGTCGTGGACGGGCGCCATGAGGCTGATGTCGGGCAGATGCGTCCCCCCCCGGAACGGATCGTTCAGGCACGCCACGTCGCCGGCGGAGAGCGTGCCCAGCTCCGCCAGGGCGGCTTCGACGCTCATCGGCATGGCTCCGAGGTGCACGGGCATGTGGTCACCCAGGGCCACGGCGGCACCTTCGGGAGAGAAGAGAGCGCACGAGTAGTCCCGTCGCTCCTTGATGTTGGGGGAGAACGAGGCGCGCTTCAGAGCCGCTCCCATCTCCTCCGCCAGGGCGGTGAAGAGGTGGCGGAAAACCTCCAGTGCGACGGCGTCAGGTGTGGGTCGGTCGACCACGGGAACCTCCCCCTCTCCGGTTTCCCAGAACGTTCGAGTCCGTTACGTTATTGCGCTGAAGCATAGAGCATTCACCATAGATGACATCGAGTGCGCGTGACACGCGCGCGCTGCAGCGCTAAAGGGAGGAGAACTTGGGCAAAGATAAGCTCATGAATCGGGCTCGTGACGAGCTATTCAGCCACATCAACCGTTGCGGCGTGCTGCAGGCCACGGACGAGGACCAGCGTCACTGGATGGACGAGACCATCGAGTACCTGGGCGAGCGGTATCCGGACCTCAGCGACGTCGATCTGAGGGAGCTTCACGACATCGGCTCCCGATTCTGCAAGCCTGCCATTCCTCACGGCGCCGACAGTACGGCCAAGTCGGTCGAGGACGCAAGCGCCGCCTGAGGTCGCGAAGGCCCTCCCACACAGGCCCGAGCGAGCGGGGGGCCGTCCAGGCTTCCCGCTCCACTCAAGACGTAGTTCCAACCCGCCGATCCGCGGCGTGCGGTCGCACGTCGAATGGGTGGCGACCATCCGCCTGCCTGCCTATACTTCGGCCCGTTTTGGGGTGCTTCCAGGGGGTTCTCCTCTGTTCGCCTCGGGGCGTCGGTCTGCTCGGGATCAGTGTCCGGACAGCGAAGTCGGTGCCTCGGGGTGGCCAACCTCGAGCCTACAAAGCCACGGAGAGGACGCGGTGGGCGATGCGCTTCGACTGGATGACGAGAAGCAGCTCCGCAAGTTGTTCTACGCCGGGCAGCAACTCCCGTCGCCGATGGGCGGCTTCCTCGAGCCTCTGGGGGTGCGCCATTGGCCCGGCGGCGGAGCGCTCGCGTTCTTCGAGTGCAGCGCATCCTCTTTGCGCTACGCCATGGAGATTCCCAAGGCTACCCGAGCGGAGCGCAAGAAGGTACGAGAGGTGCAGGAGGACGGGGGTGACCCGGACTGCCCACGCCACGGCGAAGGGATCCGACTCGTGAGGGCGGGCAAGGACCTGGTCTGCCCGGTCTGCGGAATCGCGTACGGAAAAGCCTGAGCGCGCGCAGCTCTCGCGTGGCGGACCCTCCGCCCGCACGGATCCCGACCGATCCGCCCCGGTTTCCGGGCTTCGCTCGCCGACCTGTTGACACCGTCCGTTCGCGTGATAGTATCGCCCGGGGGCGAGGGCTACATTGGACGTCGTCTTCACCGCAGCGGCCTCCGCGACCCCGATGAACTCCGTCTGCCAAGGAGCCCCGTAGATGCCCCAGGGATTCCTCAGCTCCGAGGAATACGACGAGCAGGCACACAAGCTCTACAACGACGGTGACTACGACGGGGCCCTCGAGATGCTCAAAGAGGGCCTCTCACTCTATCCGAACGCGGTGGAGCTCTACGTGGGCTTGGGCTACGCGCGGCTCGCCCGGGAGGAGTACGCCTGGGCGAGACAGGCGTTCGAGCGCGCGGCGATCCTGGATCCGGCGCACGAGGACGCGCTCGTAGGGCTGGGGGAGGCGCTCCTTCGTTTCGGGGAGCGGGAGCGTGCGCTCCAGCTCTTCGGCCAGGTGGCCGCCATGGGCTTCGACGAGGACGTCGAGCTCATGCTCACCATGGGCCGAGCGCTCTACCGGGAGGCCATGTACGGCGAGTGTCGGGACATCTTCGCGAAGGCCGCGGCCGCTCGCCCCGACAGCGCCGACGCGGCGGCCGCGCTCGGGTACGCGTTCCACCGGCTCGGAGACGACGTGGGAGCGGGGCGCCAGATTCGCCGGGCACTTCGCCTGGATCCGGATCTCCACGAAGCCCGGATCTATCTGGGTCATCTCCTGTATGAGCGGGGCGACTGGGAAGGCGCCCTGAGAGAGTTGGAGCGAGTACCGCCGCAGGAGCATTGGGATCCATTGGCCGTTTGGCGGCTGATCGAGCTGAAGCGCTCCATCTGGCACCTGGAGCCGGGCGATGCTCGCCTGTCGCCCTGGGAGCAGCGGTTGCGCGAGCTCGAGACGCTCGACGATCCCATCGACAAGCTCCTGGCGGAGGTGGAAGTCGCCATGGGCGGAGGGGGCCCGGGCCCGGTGTACGACCCGAGCCAGTTGGAGCTTTTCGAGCGGGGACACGCCCAGGCATCGGGGAAAGAGGGAGGGCAGTCGGTGACCGTTCGGCTCTCCGACGGGCACCTGATCCGCGGCACCTGGCACGAGATCGTTCGCCAGATGAGGGACCAGGCGGGCTTTTCCCACGAGACCATCGCCCACTACATGCGCCGACTCGCGGAGCGCTGGCATGAACAAAACGGGGTCGTGATTCCCTTCACCGATCCCGAGACGTTCCTGCGGGCCGCGATCGCGGCGAGTCTGGTTCACCTCGAAGAAGAGTCGGGATGACGATGAGTGAGATGAACGACGTGCTGGAGCGCTTCCACCGGACCCTCGTGGAAGAGATCCGGGCCAGAAAGCCGGAGTACCTCGAGGAGCCGTTCTCCGTAGCCGAGATCTACCAGACGCTCGTGCCCTACGGTACCCACCGGGACCGGATCGGAGTCGAGATGAATGGGGACTACGAGGACGCGCTCCTGCGTCTGCTGGCCGGTCAGGACAACTACCTGATCCTCGACTCCGAAGCGGCGCTGAGGCAGCTGAGAGAGGAGATGAGCGCACCGAACCCCAACACCGGGCTCTATCGGGAGTTCGCGGCGGTGGACGTGCGCCTCAACCCCGAGCGGATGCCGCCGGGCGACGCTCCGCCTTCCACCACCGAGGCCTACGGGCAGGGCCGCGTCGAGGTGACGCTGGAAGCCGGGCCCATCGGCGCTCCGTCGGGGAGTGCGGTGGAGGATTCGGCGGACGAGGAAGCTGCCGAGGCCGCGGCGCCGGAGACGTGTCGGTGGTGCCGAGCGCCTCTGCCCGCCCGCGAGAGGCTGAACTTCTGTCCATTCTGCGGTACCGACGTCAACGTGGTGCCATGCCCCGAGTGCGGCGAGGAGTTGGAGCCCGACTGGCGGTTCTGCATCGCCTGTGGGACGGAAGTGCAGGGTTGAGGGTCGCGGGCCCGCGCAAGGGGGAACGGAGGGGCATCCGGATCGGGCCCGCCGCGCGGGCCGCGATGATGGGTCTCCTGCTCGTGGCCGCGGCCGATTGCAGGGCCAAGGTCGAGCCTGCGTTCCGTCCCGATGAGACTCTGAAGCGGGAGCTCGGCCTGACCGACCGGGACGAGGTCCATCGGGTGACGCTGACGGCCGCCGATGCGGAGAGCGTCGACCCTCCATCCGTGGTCGTGCCCCCCGGGGCCTACGTGGAGTTCGTCACGGGAGACTGGCGCATCCACGAGGTCCAGTTCGAGCTCGACAGCCTATCCGCGGCTGCCAGGACCTTTCTGCAACACTCGGAGCAGAGCACGTCGCCACCGCTCGTCGACCGAGACAGCCGCTTCGTCGTCTGGTTCGACCGGGCCCCCCCCGGGCGCTACCCCTTCGTCGTGCGGGGAAACACGGCTCCGGCTCGCGGGGTGGTCATCGTGCGCCCGAGGCCTTAATCTCGTTCCCACGAAGAACCCCTCCCCAAAGGCTTCTGCCTTCACTTCACCCGTCGGGTCGTATGCCGTAGACGGCACCGGATCGGGTGGCGTGGGGCTGGCCGCGGCCGGAGGGAGGACCACGCCCGATCTCGGGGGTAGCCTCTCGGTCGACCAGGCAGGCGCCTGGATTGCCGATGGAGTGGCCCGGTTGGCAGCCGGAGCCTGAGCGTATACCCCTGACGGAATCGAGCATGGCGGAACGACGCAATCTCGGCGACATCCTCACGGGCATCGGGCGCTTGTCCGACGAGGCCGTCGCCAAGGCGCTCGAGTATCAGCGCGATCACGGTGGCTATTTCGGGGAAGCGCTGATCGCCTGCGGCTTCCTTTCGGCCGAAGAGCTCGAGTGGGGCCTCGCCTCCCAGTTCGATCTACCCTACGTCTTTCCCGACGCGGACAGCATCGACGTGGAGGCCGCCTCGCTGGTGTCCGCGGAATGGGCGTTGGCGCATCTCGCCCTGCCCATCACCAGGACCGAGGACACCCTCACGGTGGTGGTGGAATCGCCGTTTCGTACTGCGGCGTTGGACGAGCTGGAGACCCGGACCGGGCTCGAGATCGAGCTGGCGCTGGCATCGCCGACGAACATCCGCGAGGCGATCCAGCAGGTCTACGCACGAGGCGCGCCCGCCGAGGAGGGCGCACAGCAGAAGCCGGTCGACCTCGAGTCTGCGTTCCGCGAGGCGCTGGGGGCGGCGTCATCCGCGTTCGGCGTCTCGACACGCGGTCCGCGCGCTTCGGCGTGGTGGGACGATTCCGGTACCGTCCGTAGGCGCCCCCTCCGTCATGGATGGGAGGCCGAGCTCGAGCAGCTTCTGGAGCCGCCGCCCCGGGACCGGATCGCCTCGTCGTCCAGGGCCACCTGGGAGGCCTCCCTCGACAGGGACGGCGTGCCCACGCCCGTGGAGGTGCGATACCTCGCCGACGAGTCCGGGCGCGAGCTCCTCGTGCGGCCGGTGGGAGAGCGCCCGGCGCTCGAAGACCGCTTCTCCACACCCGGCCGCGGCCTCGTCTCGGAGGTGCGCATGTTGGCCCGCTCGGGCTCGGCGCGTTTCATCGTGACCACCGAGCCGTCCGAGTTGGGCCACGAGATCCTGCCGCACCTTCCCGGGCTTCTCCTGGATCCCTCGTGGCGGAGCCTCCACATCCTCCGGGAGGATCGCGAACCTCCCGCCGGCGTCTTCGCCTTCCGGCTGCCGACCGATCCGGAGAGGTGGACGTCGGAGCTCGAGGCCCTCCGGGCGTTCCATTTCGACGTGGTGACCGTGGATCTCCCCGGAGATCGAGCCGACTGGGCCGACCGCGCGCTCGCTGTGGCCCCCGTGGCGTTCTTTCTCTGGCCCGCGTCGGAGCAGCGGAAGATCGCCCTCGACGCAGGCATCCGCTGGGACCTCCACATCGTCGCCGCCGAAGGGCATCGGCTGGCGTGGTCCCTCGAACCTCTGCCCGCCTGAGCCGTCAGGAAAAAGCCCATGCCGCAGATCGATCAGTTCCTCAAGGTTCTCGTCGAGCACGGGGGGTCCGATCTCCACTTGACCGCGGGCTCCCCGCCCGTGATGCGGGTGCACGGACACATGCAGCGCATCAAGTTCCGAGAGCTGACCAACAAGGACATGGAAGCGCTGGTCTACGAGATCATGGAAGAGGAATGGCGAATGCGATTCCTCGACCGGCTCGATTACGACTTCGCGTACGAGGTCGCGGACCTGGCGCGCTTCCGGGTGAACGTGTTCTGGCAGCGCAAAGGGCTGGGGGCGGTGATGCGGACGATTCCGTCCGAGGTCCTCACGGCCGACCAGCTGGGCCTGCCCGATGCGGTGCGCAAGTTCTGCATGCTCACCAAGGGGCTGGTGCTCGTGACCGGGCCCACGGGCTCGGGGAAGAGCACGACGTTGGCGGCCATGGTGGATCTGGTCAACGAAACCCGCGCCGATCACGTGATCACCATCGAGGACCCGATCGAGTTCGTGCACCAGAACAAGAAGTGCCTGATCAACCAGCGGGAGGTCAACACCAACACCCGGAGCTTCGCGAACGCCCTGCGGGCAGCCCTGCGTGAGGACCCGGACGTGATCCTGGTCGGGGAGATGCGGGACCAGGAGACGATCGAGCTCGGCATCACGGCGGCCGAGACCGGCCATCTCGTGTTCGGAACGCTGCACACGAGCACCGCGCCGAAGACGGTCGATCGGATCATCGACGTCTTTCCGGCCGACCAGCAGGAGCAGATCCGGTCCATGCTGGCCGAGTCGCTCAAGGGTGTGGTCTCTCAGGTGCTCCTGCGGAAGAAGGGGGGCAAGGGAAGGGTGGCCGCCCAGGAGATCATGGTCGGCACGTCGGCGGTGTCGAATCTGATCCGGGAGAACAAGGTCTTCCAGATCCCCTCCATGATCCAGACCGGAAAGAAGGACGGGATGCAGCTGCTCGATCAGCACATCCTCGAGTTCCTGATGTCCGGAGAGATCGACGCGCAGGAGGCCTACATGAGGGCCAACAACAAGCAGGCCTTCAAGCAGTACCTCAAGGAGAAGCCGTCCGCGGAATTCGTGTAGAGGGTGCCACACTTGCAGGGGGCTCCCCCAGTGTGGTGTCTCGGAGATACCTCGGCCATTCGAGCACCGATGCATCCGGCCCTGCGGTGTTGCTCATGGCTCGGAACAGCGCTGCTGTTCCTCGTCGTCGCGCCTTGCACGATCCGGCGCCTCAGCGCTCTCGGTGGCTCGCGGATTTCCGAGACACCACACTAGATTCATGGGATACCAGGCGTGGGCGGACCCGCCCGTCGAGACGGGCACCGGGGCCGCCTTCGAAGCCGGCAAGAGGAGTGTGGCGGATGGGCACCCAGGGACACGAGCGAGACGTCGTCTTTCTTTCGGGTAAGCGCACGGGGTTCGGTACCTTCGGCGGATCCCTGCGGGATTTCACCGCCACGGACCTCGGAGTCGTCAGCAGCGCCGCCGCGCTGGAGGCCGCCGGGGTCGAGCCGGGCCAGGTGGACCATACGTTCTTCGGCAATGCGCTTCAGACCTCCTCCGACGCCATCTACCTGGCGCGGCACATCGGGCTGCGCGTCGGAGTCCCGGAGGAGCGTCCCGCGTTGACGGTGAACCGACTGTGCGGGTCGGGATTCGAGGCCATCGTCCAGGGGGCGAAGGAGATCCTGCTCGATGGGGCTGAGGTCTGTCTCACGGGGGGGACGGAGTCGATGAGCCAGGCTCCCCACGTCGTTCGCGGGGCCCGCTGGGGCGGGCTGCGGTTGGGCGAGGCGAGCGGGTTCTTCGAGGATCTGCTGTGGCAGTCGCTCCTCGATTCGAACTGCGGACTCACCATGGCGCAGACGGCGGAGGAGCTCGCATCGCGCTACGACGTCACCCGCGACGAGGTCGACCATGTCGCGCTGGCCTCGCAGCTGCGTGCGAAGCGCGCCTGGGACGAGGGTCGGTTCGAGGCCGAGATCGCCCCCGTGACCATCACCACGCGGAAGGGCGAAACGATCTACGCCCGAGACGAGCACATGCGTCCCGACGCGACTCTGGAAGCGCTCGGGGCGCTGCGCCCGTACTTCAAGAAGGACGGCCTGGTCACCGCGGGCAACGCGAGTGGTATCGGAGACGGGTCCGCCAGCGCCGTGGTGGCCGACGCGGCCTGGGCTGAAGAGCATGGGATGAAGCCGATCGGACGGTTGGTGTCATGGGCGTTCGTGGGCGTCGATCCTCGGGTCATGGGGTTCGGTCCGGTCCCGGCCGCCAGGAAGGCGCTGGAGAAGGCCGGGCTCGAGCTCGGTGACATGGACCTCGTGGAGGTCAACGAGGCGTTCGCTCCCCAGTACAAGGCGGTGG
>CAZVYM010000072.1:0-21425 GCA_964630935.1 uncultured Gemmatimonadaceae bacterium
TCGGCCGGGGCCGCCCCCGCCTCTTCGGGCGGCGACTCCCGCGAGCAGCTCCACAGCCCGAAGGCCAGGCACAGTGCGGTGAAGATCGGTCGCGCACGCATCGTCATAGTCCGTGTCCGAGGGCCCGGCGGCGGCGGGGCGGTCGAGGCCGCCTCACCACCCGTCCGGCTGGCTATTTCCGCAAATGAAGGACGTTGCGGAGCTGCAACGTGGGTGCGGCCTGGAGGCCGCGGTCCTTCTCGATGGTGGGCGATTTCTCGTAGGGGGCCCCGCTGACGAGCACCTCCTTCGTATCGACACGGCCGGTCACGGCCAGCGCCGTCGGCGTCCAGAATCTCACGGGCCACATGTCTTGCTCTATGGACATCATCTCATGCTCTCGATCTCATGCTCTCGCGGGTCGGTTTTGGAGGTTCGAGGTCATAGCTGGACCGTACGGTCCCAAACCGGTGCGAACCACTTGTGGAGGTAATGCAGCGAAACGATCACGAGGGGCGTGGCGATCCAGATGGTGGCGACGATGGCCAGGATCACCGCGCCGAGCCCCGTGAGCCGCAGGTTCGTGTGGCCGATGGGAGGGCGATGCAGAACGAACGTGAGCGCCAGAATAGCGAGCGAGCCTGAGATCAGGATTGCCCCCGGCCTGCTTTCAGGCCACCGGGTGAAGGCTCGCTCGACGCCGTGCCAGCCTTCGGAGGCGGCCCAGAAGCACAGGGCCAGTCCCGCGACCCAGCCGATACTCGTCAACGCGATGGTGCTGGCACCGCGGATGGCGAGAACGGCCCCGGTCAAGGAGATCCAGGCCGCCACCACCCAGCCTACGACCAGAGCGGGTAGCACGCCGAGGAAGCTGAGAAAGATCCTCCCTACCGCCGCGCGACCGGACACCGTGAGAGGGCGCCCGACGTACGCGAGGACGGCACCGTGGAGGAGCCCTGCGACGGCACCGAGAAGGAAGAGCACGGGGGCAAGAGGAAGGAGCACCTGGGCCTCTTCGGCGCTCGCCAGGGCCGTGAGGCCGATGAGCATGCCGCCCGCTGTGACTCCCCCGGTGGCGGTCCAGGAGACGACGATTCGTCCGCAGGACGCCGCTTCTCCGAGGAACGCAGCTCTCACGATTCCGGTGAATCGTTGGGACGGCTTGGTGTCCATGGCTCGACCCCGGTCCAAGAGTCGGGCGGGCGCACAGCGCACCCGTCCGTCGAACTCCTGCCAGTGCTTCCGCACTGCTCCCGTCTCTATGCTCTCGGTGCCTTTCGGCACATGAGATCGAACCGATGTAGTCGAACCGCTGCCTTCATCTTCTTGAACCGTGAATAGACTCGCTGTAGTACTTCCGTTGAAATAGATGTGGGAATAATCCCTACATACGGGGTCCGTGCGATCCCGGAGGGAAAGGCTCGGAAGGCGTCCGGCATCTGCCGGAGGGGAACATCAAAAGGTGTGTGGGGGGGCCTTTTCGCCCGCCTCGACGCGCAGCGCGAGTCGGTTCTCACGCGGCGGAAGCGGGCAGGTCGCGTACGGAGAATACACGCAGGGAGGATTGTACGCGTAGTTGAAATCCACGACGACGCGACCGCGACCGTCGGGCTCGTCGACCCACAGGAAACGGCCGCCTCCGTAGGTCTCGGTGCCGTTCGTCCGGTCGCCGAAGACGATCATGTAGCGCCCGTCCTCGGGCCGCCCCGTCAGGACGAGCCTACGACGCTCCGCACCGAGCTCGAACACGAGCGCACCGGGGGAGGGCTGCCTGCTCACGCCGCCGAGGGCATCCGGAACGGCGACCGTGTCGGGACGGGCCTCGAAGCGGGCGGTCACCCGCCAATCGAGGCTGACGGGAAACCGGTCGATGCCGTGGAAGCGCGCGTAGGCCGGCGCGCTGTCGCTCCGGATCCGGAGCGCCCAACGATCTCCCCGGCGCAGGAGCAGCCAGTCCACGGGGCCGTTGCGCAGCACCGTGTAGTGGCCCGGGGCCACCTGGCCGAGTGTCGCCTCGTCCACCCGGGGCTCCGTCGTGCGGTCCCGGGGGACGAGCCAGCTGCCCTCGGCAAGAACCATGGTCGAGTCGACTCCGCGCGTGACCACCACGCCGGGTTCCGCGACGAAGCGGACCACGCTGTTGGAGACGATCACCCGACCGACTCGCGGCGCCGCTTGGGCCGGGAGCACGATGTCGTTGGTCGAATCCGAGCCCATCGTGGATGCCCCCTCGTCGAGCCATGCCAGTCCAACGAGGGAGAGCCACGAGTCGGGCGCCTCGAGCTCGGAGACACGGCGCTCGTGCCACGCCTCGACCTCAGGCGCGTACCGTGCGGGATCGACCGGAATCGGTTCGGGGCCGCCACACGCGGCCAGGGCGAGCACCGCCGTCACGGCCAAGACGGTCATCGGCGCGTGCGTCTCCCTCACGGCGAGGGCAGCCGCCGCCGCGAAGCGGGCCGTCGCGGCGGGCACGGCTCGAACGGGGAGGGTCGTTTCCGGCACTTCCGGGTTACGGCTGCTGCGCCGCCCGGGCCCGGATCCTCTTGCCCGACCAGACGCCGCCGAACAGCCCTGCGAGGAGGCAGATGTCGAAAGCGCCCACGAAGACGAAGACGACCCCGACGACGACCTCGACGATCGCTGCCGTCGTTCCCCAGCTCGTCCCTCCCCAGGCGATCAGCGCGAGGCCCACGACGACCCGCAGGATACGTCCCGCGGGGCTGGACATGAAACGAGCGAATCCGCTGTCGGCCATGCTCATGATGCGGTCTCCATCGGTGTGAGTTTGGCCCCCTCCCCTCCTCTCGCCTCCCCGTACACGAAGCGCTCGAGCTCTCCATGCACCCGCCGGACCGTCTCGCTCGACGGCGCACGGGTGAAGCTGGAGACGACGAGCGCTACGGCTCCATTGATCAGAAGCGACCAGATCCCCGCGTGGATCCCGAGCGGGTGGGGCACGATCCTCAGGGTCACGTACAGCGTCGCCAACCCGACGCCCAGCCCGGCGAGGACCCCCGTGCGGGTGAGCGTCCTGCCTCCGGGGAAGCACACGCCCAGGATCCCCGGCATGAGCTGGAGCGCGCCCGACCCGGACAACGCCACCAGCACCACCAGGAAGTTGTAGGTGCGCACCGAAAGCAGATAGCCGACGAGCAGCAGCCCCAGGACGATCACCCGCCCCACCCAGACGTAGTGCGCCTGGCTCCGGTCCGGCGCGACGTAGCGCTGATAGACGTCGCGGGTGAGCACCGTCATGTTCGCGTGCAGGATCGAGTCGAGCGTCGACATCGCCGCGGCGGTCGCGCCGGCGAGGATGAGGCCCGTGAGCCACGGGTTGGCGTACCGGAAGAGGAGCTCGGGAAAGATCCGGTCCGGCACGTCGAGGTGGGGCATCACCAGGGCGCCGCCGAGCCCGACGAACGCCGTCGGGATGTAGAGCGTCATCAGGTAGATCGGCGTCGTCGCCCCCAGCCACTTGAGCGTCTTCGCGTCGATGGCCGTGTACCACCGGATCATCAGATGGGGCTGGAAGACGATCCCGAACGAGAGCGTGATCGTCATCCCGATCCACATCCCCGGCGTGAAGTAGCCGTGCGGGCCGGGGAGCGTGAGGAGGTCGGGGCGCTCGGCGACCAGCCGGTGCCAGAGCGCGACAGGACCTCCGAAGAGGTGGTAGGTCAGGAAGATCGCGCCCGCCCATACCGCGACGTACATCCAGATCCCCTGGAGCACGTCGGTCCAGTAGACGGCCCGCAGGCCGCCGGCCATGAGGTAGATGGCCGCCACCGCGAGGAGGACGAACGTGCCCACGTCGACCGAGATACGGCCTCCGGAAGCCACGTTGATGATGTAGCCCAGCCCCTGAGCCTGCACCTGGATGTAGAGGATCGTGAACACCACGGAGACCACCGCCACCGCCACGCGCACGATCTCGGACTCGTAGAAGTCGGCGAGCATGTCGGCCGGGGTGATGTAGCCGAACGCCTTGCCGAGCGCCCAGATGCGCGTGCCGATCACGTAGGTGATCGCGCCGACCAGGATCGTCCAGGTGCCCGCCGACCAGAACCCGATCCCCTGGGAGTAGAAGAACCCGCCCGAGCCCAGGAACGCGAACGCCGAGTGGAACGTCGCCACCACGGTCAGATAGAGGACGAAGAACCCGGCTTTGCGCCCGTAGAGGAGGAAGTCCTCGAGCTCCACGGTCATCTTCTGGTTGGCCACCGCGCCCAGCACGAGCGTGATGAGCAGATACACGACGATCAGCCCCGTGGCGATCACCCAAGCCGGCATCAGACGCCTCTCCGTAGCGTCCAGAGCAGCACGCCGATGAGCGCCAGGTAGACGGCCAGGAGGACGGCGTAGAGGAACGGCATCCCCAGGATGAACGGATGGATGCGGTTCAGCAGCGTGTCGACGATCGGGGGCTCCGCGACGAGAAAGAGCACCAGGAACGCCACGGTGGCGATCCAGCCGTCACGCGTGCGGGGAATGAAGTGCGAGCGGTACCGGGGGCGGTCGTCCATGGGGGGCGAACATGGGCCGCCGGGCCGTCTTGCAGCAAGGGCGCAGCCGGCGAGAACGTTCGGGCGAGCCCGGAGCGGGCGCCTGTCGCTTCGTCCGACGCCGCGGCCGGGGCACGGAGCGAAAAGGTTCGGCGCTCCGGTCGTAGGTAGACCAGAACCCTCCCCGGAGACGATGCCATGAACGCTCGCCCCGCCGTCCTGGTCTTGCTCGCCTGCCTTTCCGCGCTCCTTCCGCTCGCGCCGCTCCGCGCCCAGGATGCCCACCCGACCCTGCAGGACGCCCTCACGAAGGTCCAGGCGGGTGACTTCCGGGGAGCCGCGACGATGCTCGAGCGGATCACGAAGGACCAGCCGAAGAACGTGGGCGCCTGGTCGCTTCTGGGCTATTCGCGTCTGCAGCTCCAGGACGTCGACGGGGCCGTCGCCGCCTACCGGACCGCCATGCAGCTCCCCGATCCGACGCCCGGCGTCTACCTGAACGGGGCCCTGGCCCTGGCGCGCAAGGGCGACCTCGACGAGGCGTTCGCCTGGCTCGGGAAGGCGAAGGCTACAGGCCGCATCGACGTCACGGGCATCGATGCCGACACCGCCGCCGCGCTCCTCCGCGGCGATTCTCGCTACCGCGCGCTCTTCCCGTCGAAGACCGAGCTCGCCCACCCGTTCGTCGAGCCGGTGAAGATCCTGCGCGAGTGGGACGGCGAGGCGCGTGGAGACCAGTTCGGGTGGATCGCCCGCGACATCGGCGACGTGGACGGGGACGGCATCGACGACGTCGGCACGTCAGCACCCACCCACGCCCATGGGGGCGCAGACGCGGGACGCGTCTACGTCTATTCGAGCGGGACCGGCAAGCTCCTGTGGACCGCGGACGGCCACCCCGGAGACCAGCTCGGACTCGGCATCGAGGCGGCCGGTGACGTCGATGCGGACGGCGTTCCCGACGTGATCGCCGGGGCGCCGTACGGCGACCGCGCCTACGTGTACTCCGGACGGGACGGACGGGTGATCCTCACGCTGGACGCCCGCCAGCCCGGCGAGTGGTTCGGACGGAAGGTGGGCGACCTCGGCGACGTGGACGGGGACGGGCACGCCGACGTGATCGTGGGCGCCCCGCGCAACGACGCCGCGGGCGAGAACGCGGGCCGGGCCTACGTCTTCTCGGGGCGCACCGGCGAACCGATCGTGACCCTCACCGGAGAGCGGGCCGGCGACGCGTTCGGGAGCTCGGCGGGCGGGAGCACGTCTCCGGACGGGAAGATCACCCTGATCGTGGGCGCGCCGAATGCCGGCCCCCGGCACAAGGGCGCCGTCTACGTCTACCACGATCTGTCGGGCAAGCCCGCCTTCGTCATCCACTCGGACACGGCGGGCGCGCAGCTCGGCGCGATGTTCGTGTCCGCCGTGGGCGACGTCGACGGAGACGGAGCGACGGACGTGTACGCCTCGGACTGGGCGGGGAACGGCGCGCACGGGCTGGCGCGGGCCGGCCGCGTGTACATCTACTCCGGCGCCTCGGGCGAGCGGCTCTACACGCTCACCGGCGAGGCGGCCGGGGACGGGTTCGGGATCGGCGTCGCGGACGCGGGCGACGTGAACGGAGACGGCCACGCCGACCTGGTCATCGGTGCATGGCAGAACGGCTCGGGCGCGCCTTCGGGCGGGAAGGTCTACCTGTACTCGGGTGCCGACGGATCGCTCATGCGCGTCATCACCGGCAAGGTGATGGGCGAGACCTTCGGGTTCGACGCGACCGGGATGGGCGACGTGGACGGAGACGGCACGCCAGACTTCCTGCTGACGTCGGCCTGGAGCTCGATCCACGGGGGGCACACCGGACGGATGTTCATCGTGTCGGGCACGTCGGGCGCGGCGCCCTCCGCCGCCTATCCCCGCGCCGCCGGCGAGCCATCCGGCTCACCGGGCGGAACCGCCGGAACGCCGGCCGGCGCGGGCTCCTAGGCCGGGGCGACGGCGCCGCCGGCTCAGCGCCCCCCTTCCGCCAGCGCCTCTCGCACGGCGCGGCGGCTCACCTTCCCGTTCGCGTTCCGCGGAAGCTCGTCCACGACGCTCCAGCGCCTCGGCCGCTTGGCGGGCGCCAGCCGCTCCCGCGCCCAGGCGTCCACGTCGTCCACGTCGAGCGCGGAGCCGGCGGGCACGAGCACCGCCGCCACGAGCTCCCCCCACTCCGGGTCGTCGAGCCCCACCACGCACGCGTCGGCCACGGCGGGGTGGGCCCGAAGCGCGTCCTCCACCTCGAGCGGATCCACGGTGACGCCGCCGGTGAGGATCCGCTCCGATCGCCGTCCGGTGATCCAAAGATCGCCTTCGTCGTCGAGCCGGCCGAGATCCCCGGTGTGGTACCAGCCTTCCGCGTCGGCGAGCGCCCGCTTCGTGGCCACGTAGCCGAGCGCGCGCGTCGGGCCCCGCACGAGCACCTCGCCGTCGTCCGCGATGCGCAGCTCCACGCCCTCCAGCGGCGCCCCCACCGTGCCCGGCTTCGCGCGCACCAGCCCGGGCGGCGCCGTGGCCACCTGCGAGGTCATCTCGGTCATCCCGTACGTGAGGGCGATGGGCCAGCCTTGGGCGAGCGCACGCGCCACCAGATCCTCCGGCGCGTGGGCTCCTCCCAGGAGCACGCACCGGAAGCTCCCGGGTGGGGGCCTGCCCTGGCGGTGGTCCAACACCCGCAGGAGCTGCGTCGGCACGAAGGACACGTGCGTGAGGGGTCGGGCGACGACGTTCGCTCCGGCGCGCGGGTCCGCGCCGCCCGAGGGCTCGGCGCCCTTCCCGTCCACCAGATCCGAGACCAGCCCCGCCTCGAACCGGCCGGCCGCGAGGAGGTGCCCGCCCAGCAGGATCGAGCGTACGACGAGCGCCAACCCGCCCACGTGCGCCAGCGAGAGCGAGGCGAGCCACGTGTCCGTCGGACCCAGGTCCAGCCTGGCCGCGGCGGCCATCGCGTTGGCACGCAGGTTCTCCGCCGAGATCGCCACGCCCCGCGGCGTGCCTTCGGTGCCGGAGGTCCAGAGGACGGCCTGCGGCGCTTGCGGCGCTTCGCCGCCCTCCTTGGCCAGTCCCTCGGAGGCTCCGTCCGACCCCTCCATGTCCCTACCCACGTCGCCGGGCGTCACCCCCATCGGGCCGACGTTCTTCAGTGCCGCCTCCGCCGCCCGCCGCTCCCGAGGCGTCAGGTTCGGGTTGAGCGGCGCGGGCGTGACACCCAGGCGCCAGAACGCGAGCAGCGTGATGATGCCTTCGGCGTTGGACTCGAGGACGGTCGGAACGAGCGTGCCCGGACGGGTACCGCCCTCCCGCAGCTCGGCCGCGCGCTCCTCGACCCGCCGGTCGAGCTGCTCGTACGTCCACCTCCGCTCGAGCGAGGAGAGCGCCGGTGCATCCGGTCCCCGGCCCCGCACCTCCGCGAGGAAGTCCACGACGCCACCGCCCGGGCTCACGTCCCCCTCCCGGGCGCTCAGCCGAGCGCCAGCCCCACGCCCAGCAAGAGCCCGTAGAGCGCGACGACCCGAGCCGTCTCGCCCAGCGCCGGCAGGAGCTCACGCGCTTCGCGGAACCCGTGGACCTTGCGGACGGGTGCGATGCAGAGGGGGATGACCAGGAGGGGGGCCAATGCCGTGATCGGCCATCCGAACGAGGTCACGCCGACCACCGGAGCCGCCAGGCCCACGGCCAACAGGACCACGTACTCGACGAAGGTGCCCGACCGCCCGAGCCGAACCGCCATCGTGTGCTTTCCCGCACGGGCATCGGTCTCGATGTCACGCAGGTTGTTCACCACCAGGATGTCCGTGACGAGCGCGCCGAGCGCGGCGCCCGCGAGCCAGGTGTCGGGCGGCAGCGTCAGCGCCTGCACCCAAAAGGTCCCCCCCACGGCCGCGAGCCCGAAGAAGACGAACACGAACAGGTCGCCCAGGCCGTGGTACGCCAGCGGATAGGGTCCTCCGGTGTAGAGCACCGCGCTCGCCACGCTCGCCAGGCCGATCCAGACGATCGGCCAGCCGGCCACCCCCACCAGGTAGACGCCGACCACCACCGCAGCCCCCAGCACCGCGATCATTCCCCGCTTCACGGTCGCCGGCGGCAGGATTCCCGCCTGGGTGACGCGCACCGGACCGACCCGCTCCGCCGTGTCGCCCCCGTGCACGAAGTCGTAGTAGTCGTTCGCGAGGTTCGTGCCGATCTGGATGAGGAGCGCACCGAGCATGGCGGCCGCGGCCGGGCCCCACGCCAGAGCGCCGTGGTGCGCCGCCAGGCCGGTGCCCGCCATCACGGGGGCGGCGGCGGCGGGAAGCGTCTTGGGCCGCGACGCCATGACCCACGCCTGGAAGCGCGTGGGCGCGGGGTCCCCCGCCCCCACCTCCACGTCCGGCGCCGGCCTCGGCGCCTCGGATCCCGTGCTCCGCCCCCTGCTCACCAAGGCAGCCACTTGTACTTGCGGAACTCCGGCTTCCGCTTCTCCACGTAAGCGGTCTTTCCCTCCTGGCCCTGCTCGGTCATGTAGAAGAGGAGCGTCGCGTTGCCGGCCAGCTCCTGCAGGCCGGCCTGGCCGTCCAGCTCCGCGTTGAACGCGCTCTTCAGCAGCCTGATCGCGAGGGGGCTCTTGTCGAGGATCTCCTGGGCCCACTGCCATCCTTCGTCCTCGAGCTGCTCGAGCGGAACGACCTTGTTCACCAGACCCATCTCCAGCGCCTCCTGGGCCGAGTATTGCCGGCAGAGGAACCAGATCTCACGCGCCTTCTTCTGTCCCACCGAGCGCGCCAGATAGGAGGCGCCGAACCCGCCGTCGAACGAGCCGACGATCGGGCCGGTCTGGCCGAACACGGCGTTGTCGGCCGCGATCGTCAGATCGCACACCACGTGCAGCACGTGCCCGCCGCCGATGGCGTAGCCGGGCACGAGCGCGATCACGGGCTTCGGCATCGAGCGCATGTAGCGCTGCAGCTCGAGCACGTTGAGCCGCGGCACGCCGCTCTTGCCCACGTAGCCCGCCTCGCCGCGCACCTTCTGGTCACCGCCGGAGCAGAAGGCCCACTTCCCGTCCTTTGCCGGTCCGTTTCCGGTCAGCAGAACCACGCCGATGTCGAGGTCTTCGCCCGCGTCCTTGAACGCCTCCTGCAGCTCGAGGAGCGTGTCCGGGCGGAACGCGTTCCGCACCTCGGGCCGATTGAAGGCGATGCGGGCGACGCCGCCGGACTTGTGATAGGTGATGTCTTCGTAGCGCTTGACCTCTTTCCAGTCGGGCTTGGTCATCGGTCGGCTCCGTGGGAGGGATGGGACAGGTCAGACGAGTGAGGCGCGCACGGCCCGGGTCACCGCGTCGGCGACCGCCCGGTGCCGGATCCGGTTCTGCTCGCGGTCCGTGCGAACCCTGAGGATGCGCGTGGCGCCGTCGGCCAGCGCGCGGGACAGCGCGTCGCCCACGTCGGCGGGCGGCACGTCGTCCAGGGGAATGCCGTGGAGCCGTGCCGCATGGGAGAAGTCCAGCCCGTGCGGCGTGGCGAAATACGGCGTGAAGTACGGCTCGTGCTCGCGCACGGGCAACATGTGGAAGATCCCGCCCCCGTCGTTGTCGATGAGGACGAAGACCACGGCCGCGTCGCTCTCGCGGCTCCACAGGAGGCCGTTCTGGTCGTGGAAGAAGGCGATGTCGCCGAGCACGCACGCGACGGGCTCGGCGCGCGCGGCGGCCACGCCGAAGGCGGTCGAGACGACTCCGTCGATGCCGCTGGCGCCCCGGTTGGCGAGCACCCTCATCGGCGCCTCGCGCGGAGACCCGTAGGCGTCGAGGTCCCGCACGGGCATCGAGCTCGAGACGAAGAGCGTTCCGTCTTCCGGCATGGCGGCGGCCACGGCGGCGAGGATCGTGCCCTCGTGGGGGCCATGCTCCAGGGCGTCCCCGTCCCGGGCTACGCGCGCGATGCGCTCCGCCTCGCGCCAGGCCCCTTCCCACGCGGCGGAAGCGTCCGTCGCGAGTCCGCCCGCCAAGCGGTCCAGCGTGGTGGCGACGTCCGCCATCACGTAGTCCGTGGCCGCGTCCGTGTGGTCCTTCCATCGGCCACCGGGGTCCACGACCACGTGGCGCACGCCCCGCCAGTGCAACAGGGCATCCAGGAGCGGCTGGGACGTCGGACTCGAGCCCACGCGCACGATCAGCTCGGGCCGCAGCTGCTCTCGTACGTCCGCGTCGCGCAGGAAGAGGTCGTAGGCGCCCACGACCAACGCCCCTCGGGGCGCCCCGTATCGGGCGCCGGAGAGCGGATCGGCGAGCACGGGATAGCCCGTCGCCGCGCCCAGGCCCAGGGCGGCCGTCCCCGCGGCCGGATCCGGAGACGGCCCCGCCACGATCAGCCCCCTGGGTGACCGGGCGAGGAGCTCGTGCAGCGCCTCGATCTCCGCGTTGGACGCCTGAGGACGTGCGTGCCCGACCGTGACGAAGGGGCTCCCATCCGCGTGTCCGCCGGCCGCGGCCGGGTGCGTCTCGGCGAAGGTGCGCTCCGCGGCGGCCTCCTCCTCGGAGGGCTCGAGCGGCTTGTCGAACGGGAAGTTCAGGTGCACGGGTCCGGCGGGAATCCCCATCGAGCGGGCGACCGTCCGGCACGCGAGCGCACGCAGGTGCCGCAGCGCCGGTCCGTCCAGCGACGGCGGAGCCACCTCGACGAACTCGCGCACGTACGGACCGTACAGGCGGGTCTGGTCGATCGCCTGGTTGGCGTCGGCGTCCCGCAGTCGGTGCGGCCGGTCCGCCGTGAGCAACAGCAGCGGGGTCTCGCTGCGCGAGGCCTCGATCACGGCGGGCAGCAGGTTCGCGGTCGCCGTCCCCGACGTCGTGATCACGGCGGCGGGTCGGCCCGTCGCCTTGCCCACGCCCAGCGCGAAGAACGCGGCCGAGCGTTCGTCGAGGTGGACCCGCGCGCGGAATCGACCGTCGGCCGCGCACGCCAGCACCAGCGGGGTGGAGCGCGATCCGGGCGCCACGCACACGTCGCGCACGCCCGAGCGGGCGAGCTCATCGAGAAAGGCGCGGGCCCAGAGGGTGTTCAACCTCGCCGCTCCTCGCTGCGCACCGGCTCCTCCCGGTCCGAGAGCGCCACCCCGGCGGCCGCCAACGCCCGCAGCACCGGCTCGAACTTCATGCCGGTCTCCTCCCACTCGAGCGCGGGCATCGATTCCTCGACGATCCCGGCGCCCGCGAAGAGCCGCCATGTGCCCCCGTGCAGCACCGCCATCCGCAGGGCGGGCGCGAAGATCCCGTTCCCCTCTCCGTCGAACCAGCCGACGGGGCCGGCGTACCACCCCCGGTCGAACGGCTCTTCCCGGGCGAGCAGCTCGAGCGCCGCGTCGCGCGGGAGGCCGCAGACGGCGGGCGTCGGATGCAGGAGGCGCACGAGGTCCAGCACGTCCCGGCCGTTGTTCACCCGCGCGCGAATGACGGTCTCGAGATGCTGGATGCGCGTGAGCGCGAGCACGTGAGGCTCGGCGTCCATGCGGATCTGGGTCGCCACGTCGGTCAGCCGCTCGACCATGTCGTCCAGCGCGATGCGCTGCTCCTCACGGTCCTTGTGGCTCGCCAGCAAGGTGGCCGCCAACGCGGCCTGCTCGTCGGGATCGTCCCCGCGCCGGATCGAGCCGGCCACGGCGGTCGCCTGGAAGGTCCCGTTGCGCAGCGTCGCCACCGTCTCCGGTGCCGCGCCGATGAGTGCGGAGCCCGCCTCCGGCTCGAACAGGAAGACGTGGGTGCCCCGGTTGGCGTCCCAGAGGCGGAGCACCACGTCGACCGGGTCCACGGGGTCCTCCGGCGTGACGTCGAGTGTGCGCGCCAGGACGACCTTGGAGACCCGGCCGAGCCGAATGGCGGCCAACACCTCGACCACCGCGCCTTCCCACGACGTGCGGTCCGTCGCCACCCGGTTCGCCCGGACGACACGGGGCCGTTGCGTCTCGGGAGAGCGGAACGCGAGCTCGCCGCGCAGGTCGATCAGTCGCTGCTCCAGCTCCTGCCGGACCTCTTCCGGATCGCGCGCTTCGTCCACGATCGCCCGACCACGCAGCTCGAGATCTCCCGCACCTTCGCGCTCCAGCTCGAACTCGGGCAGGTGGAAGAGACCCGACGGAAAGGCCGACCACGGTCCCCCGGGCCGGTGGTCCGCGCGGAAGGAGAACCCCCCGAAGAAGCGCATGCGCCTGGATCCGGCCGCAGCCTCCCTCACGACCTCGAAGCGGTCTCCCTCATCGCCGTGCACGGCCAGGGCGCGAAGCGTTCCCCGATGGGCGATCCACCGGTCACCGCGCGCCCAGAAGCCCCGGGGTCCTCCGGAGCCGCCGCGCAGAAACGCCTCCAACGCGCCCGCGCCGACAGGAAGGCGCGCCGTGACGAAAGCCCGGGAGGCGGGCGTCGTGGGTGTCGGATCGGTCGAGCTCAAGGCGTGTCGGCGGACGTGAGGGTCTGGCGCGTTCCGGGCCGGTCGTCCGGAGGCCGGGGCGCGCCGCTCGCCCGAGGAATATAGGCCCGCTCCGCCGAGGATGAAGCGCCCCTCCTACTTGCTAGGCCTCCGCTTCGCCCGCTTCGGCCTCCTCGATGAGCGTGCGGATCCGCGCGAGATCGTCCGCGTCGACCCCGTCGGCGCGGACGAGATGGCTCACGAGCGCGGCCGGATCGCCGTCGAAGAGGCTCTCCGTCAGCTCCCGCACCTTCGAGCGTGTGACCTCGGAGCGGCTCACCGTGGGCCGGAAGACATACTGCCGCCCCTCGCGCCGATGCGTCAGGACGTTTCTGCGCTCGAGCCGGGAGAGCAGCGTCGCGACCGTCGTCAGTGCCAGAGGACGCTCTTCCTGGAGGGCCTCGTGGACCTCCTGCGTCGTCGCCTCGCCCCGGTCCCACAGGATCTGCAGGAGGGCAAGCTGGAGACCGGTCAGGGCGACTGTGTCCTGCATGTATCCCTCCGTGGGATCATAGGGAAGCGGAGCGATGGCCGGTGGCAGGAAATGGACGCTCCGGCGGCCCGGAAATCAAGTTTTTCGACGAGGGTCCGGCCCGGATGCGGCAATCCGGCTTGCAGGTTTCATACCGTCCGGCGGCGGAGCAGGGTCCTGCGCGCGGGAGCGCGTGGATGCGCTCGCGCCTTCCTACTCGGACCGCAGCGAGCGGACCGGGTCGACGCCGGTGGCCTTCCTGGCGGGAATCCAGCACGCGGCCAGCGCCACCGCGGCGAGGAGCGCCACCACGGCCGTCAACGTCGTCGGGTCGGTCGGGGCCACGCCATAGAGGATCGCGCCCAGGGCGCGGGTGCTGAGGAGCGCCGCGACCAGTCCGGCCGCGAGGCCGAGCGCCACCACCGTCATCCCTTCGCGGAGCATCAAGCGCACGACCTCGGACGCTCGTGCGCCGAGCGCCATCCGGATCCCGATCTCCTGCGTGCGCCTGCGAGCGGCCTGCGACGTCACGCCGTACACGCCGACGGCCGCGAGCACGAGCGCGAGTGCCCCGAACGCGCCGAGAAGGATCAGGAGGAAGCTCTCCCGGGCCATGGAGGCACGCCACACCTCGGGCATGGTCTTCACCTGACCGAGCGGAACGAGGGGATCCATCTCCTCGAGGACGCTCTTCACGGCCGGCAGGGCGCTCTCCGCCTCGCCCCGGGTGCGCACCACGAACCAGAGGCTCCGGTTCCAGTCCTGCTTCCGGCTCTCGAAGACCTCGGCGCGCGCCGGCTCGGCCGGGCTCGTCTGGAGCTGGTCCCCGACCACTCCGATGATGGTGTGCCAGACCGATTGGGGCGTGGCGACCCGATCGTAGGTGATCTTGCGGCCGACCGGATCCTCGTTCGGGAAGTATTTGCGGGCGAACGTCCGGTTGATGAGGATGACCTTGTCCCCGTCCGGTCCGTCCGCGGCGTTCCACAGACGGCCCTCGAGCAGGGGCGTCTCCAGCGCGCGGAAGTAGCCCGCGTCCGCCCGGCGGTGGACGATCTCGAACCCGACGCGCTCCGGCGGCCATCCCTCCGCCTGGAACTGGCCCGTCCAGGCCGTGCCGTTGAGCGGGAGCTGGGCGACCGCACCGACGCCGACGATTCCCGGACGGGCCGCGAGGCGCCGCTCGAGCTCGTCCTGGAAGCCGAGCACCTGGTCGCGGCTCGCGTATCGCGCGGGCGGCAGAGAGAACCGCACGGCGAGCACACCGCGGGGCTGGAAGCCCGGATCGACGTGACGCAGCAGCCAGAAGCTGCGCACCATCAGGCCCGCTCCCGCGACCAGGAGCACGGCGAGCGCGACTTCCACCGCCACGAGCGTGCCCACGGCCCGCAGGCTTCGCCTCGCGGCCGAGCCGGTGCGACCGCCCTCCTTCAGGGCCTCCTGCACGTCACCTCGGGCGGTTCGCAGGGCGGGTACGAGGCTGAAGAGCAGCCCGGCGACCAGCGCCGCCCCGAGCGTGAAGAGCACGACGCGACCGTCCAGCACCAGGGTCGTGGCACCGCGAATCCCCACCTGCTGCCGCGTCGCGAGGGCCCGGATGCCGAGCCAGCCCAGGCCGAGTCCGAGCACCCCGGCGACCAAGGCCAGGACCAGGCCCTCCGTCACGATCTGGCGTGCCACCCTTCCACGCCCCGCGCCGACCGCGAAGCGCAGGGCGACCTCCCGTGCGCGCTCGCGCCCGCGCACGAGCATGAGGTTGGCCACGTTCGTACACGCCAGCAGGAGCAGGAGCCCCACGGCGCCGAGGAGGACGAGCAGCGTCCGATGGACGTCCATCACCAGGAAGCTCCGCAGCGGCATGAGCCCGGCACCCATGACCTCGTTCGTCTCCGGGTACTCCGACTGAAGTCGCTTCACCACCGTCTGGAGCTCGGCATCGGCCTGCGCAGGCGTGACGCCGGGCTTCAGGCGGGCGATCGGACGGACCCAGTGGGCACGCCGGAACCACGTGGCCCGGCGATTGGCCGCATCCCACCCCCAGGGAGCCCAGAGGTCCACGTCCGGGTTCGGGAAGTCGAAGCCGACGGGCGCCACGCCGACGATCTCCATGGACGTCGTGTCGAGCTGGAGGGCTCGGCCCACCACGTCCGGATCCGAGCCGAAGTGCGAGACCCAGAAGTCGTGGCTCAGCACGACCACGTGGTCGCGACCCTCCCAGGTCTCGTCCCACGTGAACCCTCGACCGAGCTCGGGTCGGGCGCCGAGCACGGAGAAGAAGTTGCCGGTGACGCTGACCACCCCCAGCAGCTCCGGCTCGCCGTCCCGGACGTGGGCGACCTGGTCGACGAATTCGGAGTACATGGCCACGTCCGCGAAGTCGCCCACCTGCTCGCGCCAGTCGAGCACGTTCGCCGGTGCCGCGGTCTCGTGCGTCCACCCGAACTCCGGGTTGGTTTCGTAGAGCATCACCAGCCGGTTCGCGTTCCGGAACGGAAGCGGGCGGAACAGGAACGCGTTCGCCGCCGAGAAGATGGCCGTGTTCGCCCCGATCCCCAGCGCCAGGACCACGACGGTGGTGGCGGTGAACCCGGGGTGCCTGCGCAGCGTGCGCAGCGCGAAGCGAACGTCCTGCATCGTCGTCTCGATCATGGATGCCCCTCCCCTCCCCACCGTCGTCGCCCCCTTCATCGCATCCGACACACCGCCACCCCCCGCGCCCAGGCGGAGCCGGACGACCGCCCAGCCGAGCCCGCACAGCTCCCGCAGGCCGAAGAGGGTCCGGTCGAGCGAGGACCCGAGCTCCGCCGTCCTCGCGTCGTGCACCTCCATCACCTCGATGCCGTGCCGGTCCCGGAACGAGCGAGGCGCGAGAGCGACCAGCCCCCTCAGGAGCGTTCGGATCACGCGGTCTCCCCACCCAGGAGATTCTTCTCCCGGGCCGCGGCGACCAGCGAGGCCAGGCGGGTCGATTCCTCCTCGGCCACCGCCCGGCCTCGCTTCGTGATCCGGTAGTAGCGCCGGCGCCGGTCGTCACCGCCGGGGGGCCGGCTCGGTGCCTCCCGGACCAGCCCCTCCGACTCCATGCGCTGGAGCGCGAGGTAGAGCGCTCCCGTGCTCGGAGCGGCCGATGCTTCGCTGCGGGCCTCGATCTCTTTGATGATTCCGTATCCGTGGAGATCCTGGTCGGCGAGGGCCAGGAGGATCTCGTAGGTCAGAGGGGTCGGAGGTGGCATCGTGGTGGGTCCATCGTGCACGTGGAGCTCGGCCGCCGGCGAAGTGGTTCGGCACACGGCGTTACGTATGCCATTTATATATTAACGAGATATCTATTCTGTCAACGTGCCGCCCATTCCTTCCACGTGTCTTCGGCGTGTCCCACGCTCACGTCCTTGCCGCAGCGGACCAGGGGCATGCGCAGACAGAGCGGCTCGTCGGAGAGGATCTCGAGCCAGCGCTCTTCCCCGTAGTAGGCGGCCTGCAGCCCGAGCGCGGCGAAGCGCCTGGAATCGCGGTCGAGGAGAGCCTCGATTCCCAGCTTCTGCGCGAAGCGCTTCAACTCGCCCTTCGAGGGGCTCCTCGTCTTGAAGTCCACGAAGTGGACCTGGATGCGACGCTCCTTGAAGAAGCGGAGCGCCTTTCGCGTGTCGGCGTCGTTCTTGATGCCGAAGATCTGGACGTCCATGGTAGACTGGCAGGTCGCTGAAGGAGAAGAGTACTCCGCGAGAAGAACGCCGCATCGTCGGCGAGGGCACCGACGCCGAAGGCGTTGGTCCCCATGCGCCCAACACTATGATAGATATCTTTCTTGGATCGCTGTGGGTCGGGGCGGCACGGCCCCGCCTCCTTCGTTGCAGATCCTGGCCGTAGCTCAGGCTGTGGCGTGGCGCTCCGGGCACCCGTGCGCATGCACGGGTCGCCGAGTGCTCCCCTTCTTCACCGACCTGCCAGGGAATGAACACCCACACCCAGCTCGGACTCTTCGACCAGGCCCCGGCCGAGCTTCCTCGACCGGTGGAAGGCGCGCCTCCTAACGACGAGCAGCGCGAGCTGGCTCGCGACCTCCCCTCCGGACTGCGACTCGGAACGTCCTCGTGGACGTTCCCGGGATGGGCCGGCCTCGTCTACGACCGGACGGTATCGCAGTCCGTGCTCGCGAGCGACGGGCTCCCGGCGTACGCGACCCATCCGCTTCTGCGCACCGTCGGGGTCGACCGCACGTACTATCGGCCGATTGCCGCCGAGGACTTCCGGGCGATGGCCGACGCCGTGCCCGCGGATTTCCGCTTCCTCGTGAAGGCCGACCGGATGGTCACGTCCCCGCTCGACCCCCGGACATCGAGCGTTCGAGAGCCGAACGCCCTCTTCCTCGACGCCCGCTACGCCACCGACGAGGTGGTCGGCCCCATGGTGGAGGGGCTCGGAGACAAGGCGGGCCCGTTGCTCTTCCAGTTCTCCCCGATGCCGCCCAACCTGGTGGGGGGAACCAGCACGTTCATCGAGCGGCTGCATCGGTTTCTGGAGGCGCTCCCCGAAGGACCCCTCTACACCGTCGAGCTGCGTACGCCCGGCTTCCTGACACGCGAGTATGCCCAGGCCATGGCGGACGGCCCGGCGGCCCACTGCTTCAACGTCCACCCCTCCATGGCCGGCCTGCAGAAGCAGCTCGCCTTGCTCCAGCCGTTCCAGCAGCCCGCTCTCGTCGTGCGGTGGATGCTGCACTCGGGACTGGCCTACGAGGTCGCGAAGGACCGCTATGATCCTTTCGACCGCCTGGTCGACGAGGATCCGGACACCCGCGAGCGCATCACCCGGGCCGTCTTCGACGCGCTCCTCGCGGAGCGCTCCGCCTTCGTGATCGTCAACAACAAGGCCGAAGGCTCGGCCCCGCTGTCCGTCTTCAAGCTGGCCGAGCGGATCGCGGGACGGGAGCTCGGCGCTTCGCCGGCCCCGCGACGAGCGGAGGACCGGGCGACACCCCCGCACGGTGGCGCCCCCCCGGAATAGCTTGCCCATGCCCCACACCAGAACGAGCTCGGGTGGGGTTCACCCCCCGGTCGCTCCCGGCGGTGGCCCGCCTCGCGGTCCTCCGCCCTGGGGCCGGTTGCCGGCCGATGGCACCGCCCCTACGTTGGCTCCCGGTGGATGGGTGGTGGACGACGGGTGGCGGATGGCGGGCAACCTACGGGTAGTGTCCATCCCTTCGCTCTGGAGCTTCTCATGAATGAGCTCGAGTTGCGCCCCCTATCGGCTGGCGAGGTGCTGGATCAGGCTTTTCGCCTCTATCGTGGCAACTTCTCCCGCCTCGTTCTCGTGGGCATCGTATGTTATGCGCCTATGGCGCTCCTGTACGCCATGTCGGGCACGTCGTTCCAGGTCGTGGAGCCCGGTCCGTCCTGGAGCGTGCTGACCGTTGTCCTCGGCCTGGTGAGCATTCTGTTCGGCATGGCGAGCTGGGGGGCGCTGACCAGCGTCACCGTCGCGGCGGTCGAGGGCTCGGATGTTCCGCTCGGCCGGGCGTTGCTCAACGGGATCGCCCTCCTGCCGCGCCTCATCCTCCTCGGCATCCTGAGCTATCTCCTGATGGCCGGGTGCTTCATCCCCGCCGCGCTGGTCGGGGGCGTCGGAGCGGCCATCGGTGCCTTCAGCGGGGCGGGAGGAGGGAGCGTGGTGTCGACCATCGTGCTCGGCGTCGTCGTGACGGGCGTCGTCGTCGTGACGTTCATCTGGTGGATTGCCCTGACCGTGCTTTCGCTGCCGGCCATGGTCGGCGAAAGGATCGGCGCCCTCGCATCGCTGAAGCGGGGGAACGAATTGGCCAAGGGCGCTCGCCTCCGGCTCACGGGGTTGGGGATCCTGGGGTGGTTGATCACGGCTCTTCCGACGCTGGGCCTCTACATGGTGCTGGGCCTCGGGTCGACGCTCTTCCACCCGGGCGCCGTGACGTCCTTGAGCGCGGGCAGGCTCTTCCTCCAGCAGATCGTTGGGGTAAGCGTGGGCGCGCTCACCCTCCCGTATTTCATCGCGCTGCTGGTTCTCCTGTACTACGAGCGACGGGTACGGCGGGAAGGCTATGACGTCGAGGTAGCCGCGGCCGCACTGAGCACGGAAGAAGTCCCGGCGTGACCCCACAGCAGGCGCTCGCGGCGGATTCGGTCCGTCGCGTCCTGACTGCCGTTCTCTCGGATCCCGAGTTCGAGGAGCGGATGCCGTCGCACGTGACCACGCTTTTCGGTCGAGCGTGGGAGTGGATCTCGAGCCTCGTATCGAAGGCCCTCGGATGGCTCTTCCGTGACACCGACTTCACGGCGCCGAGCTGGCACGTGGCCGGGTGGATCTTCGTGCTCATGGGTGCCGCGGTGGGTGTCTGGCTCCTGGTGAGGCTGACGCGTATCGGCCTCCAGGCCCTCCGTCGCGACGGCAGCCGTCGAGACGCGTCCGGGAGCTCGCGAGCGGCTCGGGAGAGAACGGCGGCGGACTGGGAGGCGCTCGCCCGTGAAGCCAGCCGTGGGCAGCGTTGGAGAGAGGCTTCCCTGGCCCTGTATCACGCCGTGGTCCTCCGGCTCGCGGAGGCCGGTCGGCTGAAGCCGAGCGCCTCCAAGACCCCGGGCGACTATCGCAAGGAGCTCGCCGGCGGGGCGGCTTCGGGCGATCTTCACGTTGTCGTAGCGGATTTCCTGCACTCGTTCGAGCGCGTGGCGTTCGCGCGTAGCCTTCCCATCGCCGCCGACTACCATCGCCTGCGGGACATGGCGGAGCTCCTGGGCGCCCATGGTTGAGCGCAGGGAGTGGATCCTGGGCGGCACCGTCATCGGTCTGGTCGCGGTGTTGGCTCTGTTGCTGCGTCCGACCGGCTCCGTGTATCCGGTCAATCCCACCTTGTCGAGCAACCTGGCGTCGCCTGATGGCGCGAAGGCCCTCTATCTGACCCTGGAGCGCCTGGGCATCCGCGTTCGCCGCTGGGAAGCTCCCCTCACCGACGTCGGCCCGCTTCCCCACGCCCTCGCCATCCTGGCTCCACGAGAGCGCCTCACCCCGAAGGAGGTCTCGACGGTCCTGGACGAGGTGCGCGCCGGGGGCACGCTCCTCTGGGTCGCGACGCCGCTCGGGGCGCTGGGGGACTCGCTCGACCTGCACCCGGCCTGGTTGGGCAGCTTCGGGAACGAGCCACTTCCGAAGGTCCGGGTGGAGCCCCACCCCTGGACCGAGGGGATCGACAGCGTGAAGGGCTTTCGCATGGCCTTCCGGGACACGGGCCGCTTCGGCAACGACGCGACTCCGTTGCTGGTCACGGTCGACTCGCTCCAGGATGCCCGCCGCCGCCAGGTGGGAAATCGACTCGACGTGCTCGCCTTCGTCGCTCCACTCGGTCGGGGCCGCGTCATCGCATTCTCCGACCGCGCTCCCCTGGAGAACCGGTCCATCGCGGAGTCGGGCATCGCCCCGCTCTTCGTCCGCGCCGCGGCCTCCGCAGCGGGTGACGGCACGCTGACGTTCGACGAGTTCCACCAGGGCTTCCACGGCGGCAACGTCGGAAGGGCGGTGGCCCGCTTCCTGGTGCGCTACCGCTTCGGACATGTCATGATGCAGGAGATCGCCGTGGGCCTGATCGCGCTCCTCCTCCTCGCGGCTCGTCTGGGCGGGCCGGACGTGGACGACCGCAAGGAGCGGCGGTCGCCCCTGGAGCACGTGCAAGCGCTCGGCCAGGTGTACGCCGAGGCGTCCGCCTCGGCCGTGCCCAGGCTCCGTCTGCTGGGAGGGTTGGCGCGCGCGCTCGGTGAGCCCACGCCGCGCGACGAGCGGGATGCGATGGCGCTGCTCCATCGGGTGGAGGGACGGGGCGGGGCCGTGGCGGCCCCCGCGCGCGCCCTGCGAGAGGCGTTCGAGAGGGACGAGCGGGACCTCCTGGCCACGTCCAGGTACATCGATCGAATTCGAGAGGAGTCCAACCGATGACGGAAGAGGCGGCACGTCCGGACGACGCGACCGGCCCGG
>CAZVYM010000073.1:0-2982 GCA_964630935.1 uncultured Gemmatimonadaceae bacterium
CGATGGGTATCGGTGGACTCGGCATGGGGGAGATGATCCTCATCTTCCTGGTCGTACTTCTCCTCTTCGGCGCGAAGCGCCTCCCCGAGATCGGATCGTCCCTCGGAAAGGGGATCCGGGAGTTCAAGAGCTCCATGCGGGAGATCGAGGGCGAATTCAAGGCGATGGACGAGCCGCCGAAGCGTCAGGTCCCGCCGGCTCAGTCCCAGAGCACGGAAGACGAGGGTGAGCCGCGCAAGCTGAGCGACGGCGCAGCCTGAAAGCGGTTGCGCTCGCCATTCGCGAGCACGGCGAGCGCGAAGTCACGAGAAGTCGCGAAGTGAAAAGAGGCGGCCCGGGAACGTTGCGTTCCCGGGCCGCCACTCCATTAAGGATGGGTGCCCGACGCGCTCTCCGTCTCGCCGCGGTCAGCGCGTGCGCGGCATCCCGTAGGGCCCCGAAGAGGTCGGGGTCTGCTGATCCGCGTCGGAGTCGGCGGGCTTGAGCACCTGCTCACGCCGGTCGACGATGTTCGCGGAGGCGCGCAGGGCCGTGATCCACTGCTGGAGCCGCTGCTGCTGCTCGGTGCTGATGAAGGTCTGCCGCTGCTGCTGCTTCTGGTTCAGCCACGCCGTCGAGTCGGCGGGAATCCGGTCGATGTTCTCGATGACGTAGACGTTCGAGCTCGTGGTGACCACCCCACTGACCTGACCCGGCTGCAAGGCGAAGGCGGCTCCGATCGCCGCGTTCTGACGCCCGATCCCCGGCACGAAGTCGTCTTGGGTGAACGGCCCTGCGTGCCGCATCTCCAGGTGCAGGTTCGAGGCGACCTTCGCCAGCGGCTCGCCGCCCTTCACCATGTCGACGACCTTCTGGGCCTCGGCCTCGGCCATCTTCATCTTCTTCTGCATTCGTAGCGTCTGCAGAATCGAGCTCTTGGCCTGATCGAGCGGCAGCACGCCGGCCGGTTGGCTGCTCACGAGCTCGAGGGAATAGAACGCCTGCGCGTTCTCGAAGACCGGGCTGACATCGCCGGGCGCGGCGTCCTGGAAGGCCCAGTCCGCGCCTTCTCCGATCTGACCCGCACCTTGCAGGTAGGGGAGCGTGGAGGTGATATCGGCCGTCTCCACGTCGAGTCCCAAGTTCGACGCCGCCTCGGACAGGGGCATCTTCGCGCCGAGCGCCTCGAGTGAGTCCGCCTCGTCGAGCAACGCGAGCTCGCTCGAGTCCGTCCTGGCAATCGGGATCAGGATGTGGCTCACCCTCGCGCTGTCGGCGCCCCATCGCTTCGACACCTCGATGATATGGTAGCCGTAGCCGGTCTTCACCGGCCCGGTCGCCCGGTCGAGGCGTGCCGAGAAGATCGCCGAATCGAGCGGCGCGGGCGCCTGGCCGCGCGCAATCACCCCGAGACTTCCGCCCTGGGCGGCGGAGGCGCTGTCCGACGACTCATGCTGGGCCATCTCCGCGAAAGACGTCCCGCTCCTGATCGAGTCGAGAACCGCTCGGGCCTTGTCGAGCGACGCGGCGGTGTCCGCGGGTGTGGGCGTCTTCGACAGCACGACGGCCTTCACGGTGGCCTTGGCCGGCACCTTGAAGTCGTCCTGGTGCGACTGGTAGTACGCCTGCACGTCCTCGTCGGACACCTTCACGGAATCGTCCGGAATGCTCGTCGAAGGATCGAAGGGGATGTAGCGGATCTCGACCTTGGCGTGCGCGTCCTTCCACCGGTTCCACAGCTCGCCGTCCGGCGGATAGATGCCCGAGGAGACCTGGCGCAGGAGCTTGCCGCGCGGGATCACGTCCCGATAGTAGCTCTCCAGCGAGAGCAGCTGCTCCTGAGAGAGCTGCGCAAGCGTGGTCTGCCACGCCTGGAGGTCGAAGTGCCCGGTGCTGTCGGTGAACTGGGCTCGTACGTCCGCCGGCGGGTCGTACTTGGCCGCGTCCTGGATCTCCTGGTTGGTGACCGAGATTCCCCTCCGGTGCAATTCTTGCTGGATGAGAATCTGGTTGACCACCTGATTGAACGCAGCGTCTTCGATCTGCTTGTTCTGTTCCGAGGTGATCGGAGACTCGGAGGACTTCTGGGCCTGCTCGTACATGTTCCGGTAGGCGGACATGTAGTCGTTGTACATCACGGGGGTCCCGTTGACCTTCCCGATCTCGCCAGCCCTCCCGGAGCTACGCCCCGTGATGTCCATGCCCCACTGGAATACCATGAGCGCCACGAAGGCCAACGCCGTGGATATCATGATCGGCTTCGTGGCTTCCCGCATCTGACGCATCATAGAGCAGCGTCTCCGGCAACCTCGTCGGGGTTCGAAACGTTCGTGGAAAGACCAAACAGTTTAATGGCTTACGCACCCGCGCTCAACTTCATATCCGGAGGCCGGTCGAATGTTTCGCGTAGGCGGGGCGGACGGCCACGTTGACACTTTTTCGAGCCGGTCCGTATCTTCGTCCTTCTCGACGCCCCAATAATCCCGTGTGGCGTTTCTCCTCCGATTCCGGAGCCGCCAGGTGATCGAATCCCTCGAAGGGGAGATCCGGACGCTTCGCTCGCTGTTCTGGTCCGATCGTGATCCGGACGGCCGGGCGTTCGCCCCTCTGGCCGACGCGTACCGTCGGGCGGGCGATCTGCGGCAGGCGCTGGAGCTGCTGAAGGACGGCCTCGATCGACACCCCGCGTTCGTGAGCGGGCACGTCGTCTCCGCGTGGGTCCACTTCGACGCCGGGCTGATCCACGAAGCGACGCTGGCCGCCCGCAGGGCACTCGAGTTCGACGCGGAGAACGTGGAAGCCCTGCGGGTCCTCGCCGACGCGCTGGAGGTCAGCGACGACACGGGGGCGGCGGCCGATGCTCGTGCCCGGCTCGGCGAGTTGGACCCGGAGGAGGAGCCGGCCCGACAGGAGGAGACGCGTGGGCCGGAGCCGGCGATGGCACCGGAGGAAGCGACCGCCCGCGTGGCGGAAGAGGCGGCCGTAGCACCGGAGGAAGCGACC
>CAZVYM010000073.1:3082-20081 GCA_964630935.1 uncultured Gemmatimonadaceae bacterium
GCGACCCCGCCCGCAACGGCGGAGCCGGTGGCCGCGAGCGAGGCGTCGGTGCAGGCGGCCGAGGAGGAGGCGCTCGCGCCCGAGGAGCCCCCGGAGGAATTGGGCGTGATCCCGGAGGAGGCTCCGGCCGCCGTCTCTCCCGCTCCGGAGGAGGACGCGATCGACGCTGGGGGCGCCGAAGACGAAGCGTGGGACCTCGCGGCCCTCGCACCGCTGCCGTCCGAAGAAGCGACGGCGTCCGACGAGGACGTGTGGGACATCGCGGCGCTCGCGCCGGATTCGTCCGAGGCCGCGAGCCCGGCGGCGGGGGGCGACGTAGTGACCGCGACGCCCGGCGAGCGTGCGGTGGCTGGGGAGGTCTGGGACATCGCGGCGCTCGCCCCGGACGAGGCCGCTCAGGGGGCGGTGGCGACGCTCGTGGTCGATATCGCGAGCCTCGCGCCCGAGGCGCCCGCTCCGGCGTCCGAGGAAGCCGAGGACGAGTCGGCGGCCGAGCGTGAGGTCTGGGACATCGCGGCGCTCGCGCCGGACGAATCGGGAGAAGGCGGGGACGACGGAGACGACCGGGACGACGGAGACGGGGGTGGAGACGAGGGCGGAGAGGACGATCTCTCCGTGGGCGACGGGGAGCCGTTGTACACGCGGACCATGGCGGACCTCTTCGCCCGCCAGGGTCTGACCGAGCGAGCCCTGGACGTGTACCGACACCTTCTCGGAGATCACCCGGGAGACCCGGATCTCCTCGAGCGCATCGCTCGGCTCGAAGCGGAAGCCGATCACGAGGACGAGGAGGAGTCGGAGATCCAGGCGCGACGTCTGGCCGCCTCCGGGGAGGGCCGGCACGACGTGGATACGCCGTTCACGTGGACGGAGTCCGAAGGCCCGGAGGTGCGCTCGGATGCGCCGCCCGTCGGGGAATATTTCCGACGCATGCTCTCGTGGACCCCGCCGGACGAGTCCGAAGAGGGTCGCCCATGAGGGTCGCCGTGATCCACGGCCCCAACCTCCGCCTCCTCGGCCGCAGGGAGCCGGAGGTCTACGGGACCGACACGCTGGACGACATCGAAGCCGCGATCTCCGGCCTGGCGGCGGAGCTCGGGGCGGAGGTCGAGTTCTTCCAGTCGAATCACGAAGGCCGAATCCTCGACTTCGTCGACGAGGCGTCCGGCCGGGTGGACGGCTTCCTGATCAACCCCGGGGCTCTGACCCACACGTCGGTCGCTTTGAGGGACGCGCTGCTCGGCGTCGACCGGCCGTTCGTCGAGGTGCACCTGTCGAATACGGCGGGTCGAGAGCCCTTTCGACGCCACTCCTATCTGTCCGACGTGGCGGCGGGTGTGGTTTTTGGATTCGGGCCCGAGAGCTATCTTCTAGGGCTCCGGGGGCTGCTGCGCGCCCTCGATTAGCGTCGTAAGGGGTCCGATCCACCGGTGGCGGCCGAGCGCGGTCGGCCTCGTGAATCGGACCCGTGAGTCACAGAATTCCAGCGACGGGACTGAATGGCGAGCACAGCGGAATTCCGCAACGGCATGGTGTTGGACATCGACGGCGAGCTCTGGGCGATCACGTATTTCCAGCACGTGAAGCCGGGGAAGGGTGGGGCGTTCGTCCGCACCAAGCTCAAGAACGTCCTCACCGGCCAGGTGGTCGAAAGGACCTATCGGGCGGGTGAGAAGGTCAACGACGTGCGTCTCGAGCGGCGCCCGGTCAACTACAGCTACACGGACGGCGACATCTACTACTTCATGGACAAGGACACCTTCGAGATGATTCCCATCTCGGGGGACCTCATCGGCGAGCACCAGCTGCAGTATCTCAAGGAGAACATGGAGTGCGAGGGGCTCGTTCACGACGACAAGGTCATCAGCGTCGAGCTCCCGAACTTCGTGGAGTTGAAGGTGGTCAAGACCGACCCGGGTCTCCGGGGAGACACCGCCCAGGGCGGAACGAAGCCGGCCACGCTGGAGACCGGCGCCGTCGTTCAGGTCCCCCTCTTCGTCGAGGAGGGAGACGTCCTGAAGGTGGATCGTCGCGAGGACAAATACCTTTCCAGGGTGTGACGGCATGATCGATCTCGAGTTTCTCGAACGGCTGATCCAGGCCATCGACCAGAGCGGTCTCGACTCCCTGGAGATCGAGCGTGGCGGCACGCGTATCCGCTTGTCGAAAACGCCTCCGGCCGCTCCGGTCCACATGAACAGTGGGCCCCCGGCCAGTCCGGGTCCGGTGTCCGTGGAGACACCCGTGTCCACCGGCACGGGAGAGAGCGCGGGTTCCCCGGGGGAGGCGGGCCCGGTGGCCTCCGAGGCCTCCAACCTGTTGGAGGTCACCTCTCCGATGGTGGGCACCTTCTACCGGTCGCCGGCGCCCGATGCGCCTCCCTACGTCGAGAAGGGGAATCGGGTCCACAAGGGCGACGTCGTGTGCATCATCGAGGCGATGAAGCTCATGAACGAGCTCGAGAGCGAGGTCGAGGGCACGATCGTCGAGGTCTGCGTCGAGAACGCCCAGCCCGTCGAGTACGGGCAGGTGCTCTACCGGGTCGACCCGGCGTAGCGGGCGGGTCGTCGCCCACGCGGGTCCGGCGCTCGAACCGACGGGTTCTTCCGTCGCGCGCCCGAGCTCCTGGAGAGCCGGGCGCGCTGTCGTGAGTGGAGCCTGTACAGGGAGGAAATTCTTGTTCCAGAAGGTCCTGATCGCCAACCGGGGCGAGATCGCGCTCCGCATCATCCGAGCCTGTCACGAGCTGGGCATCCAGACCGTGGCGGTGTACTCCGAAGCGGACCGCGAGTCCCTCCACGTCAGGTTCGCCGACGAGGACGTGTGCATCGGCGGGGCTCCCGCGTCGGAGAGCTACTTGAACATCCCGCGTCTCATCGCCGCGGCCGAGGTGACCGGCGCCGAGGCGATCCACCCCGGCTACGGGTTCCTGGCCGAGAACGCGGAGTTCAGCGAGATCTGCACCCGCTCCGATCTGGTCTTCATCGGGCCCACGCCCGATCAGATCCGGGCCATGGGCGACAAGGCCACCGCACGGCGCACCATGATGGAGGTGGGTGTGCCCACGGTCCCGGGATCCGAGGGCATCGTCAGCGACCCCGACGAAGCGCGGAAGGTCGCCGAGGAGATCGGCTTTCCGATCATGATCAAGGCCTCGGCCGGGGGAGGCGGCAAGGGCATGCGCGTGGCCTCCGAGCCCGAGTCCTTCCTGAAGCTCCTGAACGCCGCCCAGGTCGAGGCCAACGCGGCGTTCGGCGACCCGGGCGTCTACCTGGAGCGCTGCATTCTCAGGCCACGCCACGTCGAGTTCCAGGTCTTCGGTGACCAGCATGGGCGCGTCATGCACCTGGGCGAGCGCGACTGCTCGATCCAGCGTCGCCATCAGAAGCTGGTCGAAGAGGCGCCCTCTCCGGCCCTGACGCCCGAGCTGCGCGCGAAGATGGGCAAGGCGGCGGTAGACGCGGCGGCGGCGATCGACTACGTGGGAGCGGGCACGGTCGAGTTTCTGCTCGACCACGACGGCTCGTTCTACTTCATGGAGATGAACACGCGCATCCAGGTGGAGCACCCCGTCACGGAGGTCACGACGGGCTGTGACCTGGTCAAGGAGCAGATCCGCGTGGCGGCCGGCGAGCCGCTGAGCTTCCCCGAAGGGGAGGTTCACCACCGGGGCCATGCCATCGAGTTCCGCATCAACGCCGAGGATCCCGACCGCAACTTCGCGCCGGGCCCGGGCACCGTGCACACCTTCCACTCGCCGGGGGGCCCCGGTGTCCGCCTGGACACCCACGTGTATGCCGGGTATACGGTACCGCCCAACTACGACTCGCTGCTCGGCAAGCTGATCGTGAGCGGGTGCGATCGGGAGGAGGCCATCGTTCGGGCACGACACGTGCTGGACGAGTTCGTCATCGAGGGCGTGCCCACGACGATTCCGTTTCTCCGCCGAATCGTGCGCAACGACGATTTCGTACGAGGAGACGTGGACACGGGCTTCGTGGCCCGGATGATGGAGGAGGAGGAGAGCGCTTGACCATCGACGTCTACTTCACCACGGGCGAGGTCGAGCCCACGGCGTTCCAGGAGGCGACGGCCGTCGTCATCGACGTCGTGCGCGCCACGACGAGCATGGTGGAGGCCCTGGCGAACGGGGCCAAGGGGATCTTTCCGACCACGTCGACGGAAGAAGCGGTCAAGCTCGCTTCGTCGCTGGGACGGGAAGACACGCTCCTGTGCGGCGAGCGCAAGGGAATCAAGATCGAGGGGTTCGACCTGGGCAACTCGCCGTCCGAGTACACGCCCGAGGTGGTCGGGGGCAAGAGGCTCGTCATGAAGACCACCAACGGGACCGGGGCCTTCGCCCACGCGCAGGAGGCCGACCGGATCTTCGCATGCTCGCTCACGAACCTGAGCGCGGTCGCCGAGGCGCTCGTCGGTGTGGAGCGGCTCGTGGTCCAGTGCGCCGGACGGCAGGACCGATTCGCTCTCGAAGACGCCGTCTGCGCGGGTCATCTTCTGAAGAAGCTGCTGGGGCCGAAGGGTGGCGATGCGGCATTGAACGACGGAGCGCTCGCGTCGCTGGCGCTCACGAAGGGTATCAGGCTGGGGCGCGCCTTCCTGGCCAGGACGTGGGCCGGCCGCTCGCTCGACAACATCGGCCTGAGTGCCGACCTGAAGATCTGTGCGGACGTCGACCGGCATGCCATCGTTCCGGAGATGCACGACCAGGCGCTGACAGTCGCGAGGTGAGGTGATGTTCAGTCGAGAGCAGCAGCAGGAGATGCTCGCTCTGGGCCTTCTGGCCCTGGCGCTCTTCATGTTGCTGTCGTTCGTTCCGGTCTCGGTGCTGGGCGCGCGAGGGGCGGAATGGTTCCCCTCCGGCAATACCATGGGGACCGTCGGCGCCACGCTGAAGGCTCTGTTGGGCGCGTTCCTCGGCTACGCCTCCTACCTCGTGCCGCTCCTGGTCATCCTGGGTGGGCTGTGGGCGGGAGGGTGGCTCTCGGTCCAGCGGTCGGTGCGGCTCTTCGCGCTCGCGATGGGATTGCTCATCCTCCTTCCGATCGGGGCGTGGGTCGTGTGGGCCGACGCGCAGGCGGCCGGCTGGTTCGGATGGTGGGCCGGCGTTCCGCTCGTGCAGCTCCTCGGTTGGCTCGGAACGCTCCTCCTCGACGTGTTCGCGCTCATCGCGCTCTCGGTGGCCACGCTCGGGTGGAACCCTGTGCGCTCCGTGGGCAGGGGCGTCGCCGCGGGAGGCGACCTCGCCGGTCGGGGCTTCCGCGCGGTCTCGGCAAAGCGGCGGGAGAGGGCCGAGGCCCGGGCGCTGGCGGCGGCGGAGCGCACGGCGGAGGAGCCCGACATCCTCGAGGAGCTGGCCGAATACGAGGCGGCGGCGGCCGAGTCGGGCACCGTCGCCGGGACGGAGACGATCGAGGCGCTCGAGCTCCCGGACGCCGAGGCGTCGGCGTCGGGAAACGGCAGGAAGAAGGGCCGGAAGAAGGTGAAGTCCGGGGCCGGGGGCGACGACGACTTCCCGGACCCGTTGGTGCTGGGCCCTCGAGGCCAGTGGGTCCCCCCGGTCGAGCTGCTCGCGGCTCCGAAGAATCGGAATCGGGCCGACATGGAGCGGCAGCTCGACGAGCTGGGCCGCGTGCTGGTGGAAAAGCTCAGCACGTTCAACGTCCAGAGCGAGCTGGGGGGACGCACCACCGGTCCCATGGTCACCCAGTTCGAGGTCGTGCCGGCGCCGGGCGTCAAGGTGAACCGCATCGCGAACCTGGACGCGGACCTGGCGTTGGCCATGAAGGCCCAGAGCATCCGGATCGTGGCGCCGATTCCGGGGAAGGGCGCGGTGGGGGTGGAGATCCCGAACCCGCAGCCCGAGATCGTCACGCTCCGCGAGGTCATGGAGTCGCCGGCGTTCCGCAACGCCAAGGGCGAGCTTCCGCTGGCGCTCGGCAAGGACCTCACCGGACGGCCGTACGTCACGGACCTCACGAAGGCTCCCCACCTGCTCATCGCCGGGGCGACGGGCTCGGGCAAGTCCGTCTGCTTGAACACGATCATCACGAGCCTGGTCTACAAGCACACCCCCGAGACGCTCCGGCTGCTGATGATCGACCCGAAGATGGTCGAGCTGTCGGTCTACTCCCGGCTTCCGCACCTTCGCCACAACGTGGTCACCGATCCACGTGACGCGGCCGGCGTGCTCAAGTGGGCGGTGATGGAGATGGAGCGGCGCTACGCGCTGCTCAAGGCGAACCACGCGCGCTCGATCGGAGAGCTGAACCAGAAGGTGCGCTCGGACGCCGTCGTGCGTCGGGCCGAGCCGTCCGGTGCCCAGGGCGACGAGGACCGGTGGATCTACGACGGTGGCGTGCTTCCCTACATCGTGGTCGTGGTGGACGAGCTGGCGGACCTCATGATGACGGTCCAGAGCGAGGTCGAGAAGCCGCTCACCCAGCTCGCACAGAAGGCGCGGGCGATCGGGATCCACCTGATCGTGGCGACCCAGAGACCTTCCGTGAACGTCATCACCGGCCTCATCAAGGCGAACTTCCCGACGCGGATCGCCTTCCGGGTGGCCTCCAAGACCGACTCGCGCACCATCCTGGACCAGAACGGGGCGGATGCGCTCCTCGGCAACGGCGACATGCTCTACCTGCCGCCCGGCGAGAGCGAGCCGGTCCGGATCCAGGGCGCCTACCTCCCGACGCAGGACACCGAGCAGCTCATGGACTGGTTCCGCGAGCTGCAGGAGCGACTGGAAGAGGAGGGCCAGGAGGCCGAGCTGCCACCCGCGCCGGGGGTGCTCGAGCCCGACATCCTGGAGGAAGTGCGCACGCGCGAGCTGGATGAAGCCGCGTCCGTGGTCGAGGAGATCGCCGGCGAGTGGGACGAGCTGTTCCGCGCGGCCGGCGAGGTGTGCATCCAGAACGGCGGAGGCTCCACTTCGCTCCTGCAGCGCAGGCTCAAGATCGGATACGGGCGGGCTGCCCGCATCGTGGACCAGCTCGAGGACGCCGGCGTCCTCGGGCCGCAGGACGGCTCGAAGGCCCGGGAGGTACTGATGACGCTGGGCGAGCTCGAAGCGCTGTGTGATCCGGCCGCTTCGACGGGGATCGACGAGTGAAGCGCCGACGAGGGTGGAAGGCGGGGTGGCGTGCGCTGGCCGCGACCGCGCTGGTGGTCGCGCTGCCCGCGGCCTCCGCGTCCGGTCAGGAGAGCCAGAACCGCGCGCTCCGGATCCTGTCCTCCGCCGCCGATCACTACGCACGCATGTCTTCGCTGTGCGCCGATTTCGTACAGCACCTCTCGATACCGCTCCTCAAGGAGGAACGGACGGGGAAGGGGAGGCTGTGCGAGCGGCAACCGGACCGCTTCGCGATGCGCTTCACCGAGCCGAAGGGCGACGCGGTGGTGGCGGACGGCACCTCGCTCTGGCTCTACTTCCCGAGCTCGGATCCGAAGCAGGTGATCCAGATTCCGATGGCCGATGCACCGGGGAGCTACGACTTCCACCGGGCGTTCCTGGAGAATCCGGACCAGAAGTACGAGGCGACCTACGTGGGGGTCGATACCGTGGCCGACCACCGGACCTACCATCTGCACCTCGTGCCGAAGAGCGACAGCGTCTCCTACAAGAGCGCCGAGGTGTGGATCGACACCGGTGACGACCCGGTGCTCCGGCGTCTGAAGGCCCAGGAGGAGAACGGTTCGGTACGCACGGTGACGCTCACGAACGTACAGGCGGACCCGAAGGTGGATCCTTCGTGGTTCACCTTCACCCCACCCCCGGGCACCCAGGTCATTCGCAGATGAGGATCCGGGACCTCCCGGTCTTTCCGCTCTCGCCGGACCCCGTGCGGCCCGACGTGGCGCCCGACGCGTCCGCCGTTCGCCTCGACATCGAGCCGATCGGCGCATTCGGCGGACCCCGCATCGCGCTCGTGACGCTGGGCTGCGACAAGAACACGGTCGACTCGGAGCGCATGATGGCCGCCCTGGTGGGGCACGGAGCGCGGGTCTCCTCCGAGGTCGACGGAGCCGACGTCGTCATCGTGAACACCTGCGGGTTCATCCAGGAGGCCAAGGAGCAGTCCATCGAGACGATCCTGGAGGCGTGCCGCCTCAAGGAGGAGGGCTCGCTCAGGGCGGTGGTCGCCGTGGGCTGCATGGTCCAGCGCTACGGCGAGGAGCTCCGCGAGGAGATCCCGGAGGTCGATCTCTTTCTGGGTCTGAACGAGCTGTCCGGCCTGGTGCCCGAGCTGCGTGCCCGCGCCCTCCTGCCCGAGGAGAGCGAAAGCGTCTCCACCATGGAGCGCCCGCTCAGGGTGCTCTGTAGCGAGACGCCGCACACGTCGTATCTGAAGATCAGCGAGGGTTGCGACCACACCTGCGCGTTCTGCGCGATTCCGCTCATGCGCGGCCTGCACCGCTCGCAACCGGTCGAGGAGCTGGTCCGGGAAGCCGCGGCGCTCGGCGCGCAGGGGGTCAAGGAGATCAACATCGTCTCGCAGGACACGACGTGGTACGGCCGCGATCTGCGCCGTGGGCCGATGGGCAAGGAGGCGCCCTTGCTGCCCGACCTGCTGCGCGCGCTCCTCGCGGGCACGGACGTGCCGTGGTACCGGCTGTTCTACATGTATCCGTCGGGCATCACCCGCGAGCTGGTCGAGCTCCTGGCGACCGAGTCGCGCCTGCTTCCCTACCTGGACATGCCCATCCAGCACGGGAGCGACCGGATCCTCGCGCGCATGCGCCGGCCCGAACGGCGCGCCACGATCCTGGAGCGCGTGGCGTGGCTGCGCGAGGCGATCCCCGATCTGACGCTTCGCACGACGGTCATCGTGGGCTTCCCGGGCGAGACCGACGAGGACTTCCGGCAGATGCTCGACCTGCTGGAGCGGATCGAGTTCGAGCGCGTGGGCGCCTTCACGTACTCGGTGGAAGAGGGCACGAGGGCGGCGGAGATGGACGGGCACGTGCCCGAAGAGGTGATGCGCGAGCGCATGGAGGAGCTCACGGAGCTCCAGCGCGGAATCTCGCTGGACCGGAACCTGGCGCTGGTGGGGCGCACGTTTCCGGCGCTGGTGGACGACCTCGTCGACGACGACCCCGAGTTCGACGCGGTCGCGCGCACCGTGGGACAGGCGCTGGACGTGGACGGCGTCACCCACCTGAGCGGGGGAGGCGGGCTGGAGCCCGGCGCCATGGTCGAGGTCGAGATCGTGGACGCCCGAGACTACGATCTGGTCGCGGAGGTGCGACGGTGAGCTGCACGAGGGGAAGGACGTGGGCGACGGCGCTGGCGGGGCTGCTGGTCGTGGCAGGACCGCTGGCGGGCCAGAGCCTGGCCGACTACGACTACCAGAACCTGTCGTTCCAGGGCATCGGGGTCGACTGGGGCTACCTCTTCCCGAGCCGGGTCGATCGCACCCAGAGCATCGGGATCCGCATGGACCTCGGCTACCTCGGCCCGGGACTTCGAATCCTGCCGGGCATCACCTACTGGTCGTCCGACTTCAAGCACTCCGAAGTCGCCGACCTCGAGAACCGTGTGGCGAGCCTGGTCCAGAACCAGACGGGAGGACCTCCGCCCACGGTGGATCTCGGCAATATCAGGTGGACGGACGTCGCGCTCTCCCTGGACGCCCAGGTCGTATGGCGCGTTCCGTACAACATCCTGACGTTCGCGGGAGTCGGGGCCTCGGCCCACATCCTCAACGGATCGGGGGAAGCCATCAACGGCACGTTCGTCGAGGACCTCCTGGACTCGGTCGCGGCCGGATTCGACTTGAGTGCCGGGCTGGAGTATCCGCTGAACGATCGGCTTCACGTCTACGGCTCGAGCCGGTACGAGATCATGGGGGACCTTCAGTACTTCCAGATCAGGCTCGGCACGCAGGTCATGGTCGGCAGTGGTGGTGCCTCGGGTGGAGCCGGATCGCGATGACGGATGGCGGCATGCACCCTCGCTTCGTCGTGGTGGGCACGGGCGCCATCAGCCAGGTCGTGCACGTGCCGATCCTCGCCGAACGGGAGGACGTCGATCTGGTGGCGGTCTCGGACCGCGACGATCAGAAGGCCGAAGCCATCGCCCGGCGTTTCGGCGTGCCCGAGGTGGTGAGCCCCGAAGAGGCGGTCGCGCGCGAGGACCTCGATGCGGTGGTGATCTGCACGCCGAACCACACCCACGAGGATCTCGCGATCGCTGCGCTCGAGGCGGGCAAGCATGTCTACGTCGAGCGCCCGTTGGCCACCTCGTCCGGGGGCGCCGAGCGGGTGCTCGCGGCCGCGCGGGCGACGGGGCGGCGGCTCGTGGCGGGGCTGCCCCATCGATTCCGGCCCGAGGTCGCCGCGCTGCGGAGCTTCGTCGCGAGCGGCGACCTCGGACACGTCTACACCGTGCGAGGCAGCTGGCTCGCACGCCGTGTGCCGCTGGCCCGTCCGACCTGGCGACAGCATCGCGCGCTCGCCGGAGGCGGCGCGCTGGTCGATCTCGGCGTGTCGGCCCTCGATCTCTGCCTCTGGCTGGTCGACTATCCGCCCATCCACCGGGTTCGATGCGTCGTGACGCCGGGAGACTTCGAGGTGGAGGATGCGGCCACGCTGATGGCGGAGGCGGACGGGCTCCTCTTCAACGTCGAGGTGAGCACCCGGTACTTCGCCGGTGACGACCGCTATCACGCCCGCGTGATGGGCACGGAGGGCTCGGGGTCGCTCCCGCCGCTCGAGGTCTTCAAGCAGCTCGGCGGAAGGCCGCTGGAGGTCACGCCCAGACAGCCGCGACCCCGGGGAGGGGAGCACCCGTACACGAACGCGTACCGGCGCCAGCTCGATCAGTTCGTGCGGAGCGTCGCGGGGCTGGGTGACGCCGCGCTGCCCGAGGAACAGGCGATGCTCCTGCGCCTCATCGAGGCGGCGTACCGTTCGGCCGAGGAAGGCGGAGAGGTGGCGTTATAGGGGGCCTCAAGAGCCTCCTCTGGCCGAGGCCGGGGGAACGGCTCCTCCCCGTCGTGTCCGCGCTGCTTCTGGTGGTCTCGTTCCCACCGCTGCACCCCCTGGTGACGCCGTTCGTGGCCCTGGTGCCGTTCGCGCTCTTCGTGGACGGCCTCGAGCCGGGCGCGGAGGGTCGCCGCGCGGCGGTGCGCGGCTCGCTCCTCTTCGGCCTCGTGTACTTCGGGCTGCTCCTGTACTGGATCCTGGTCGCGCTGATCTGGTTCACCAAGCTGGCGATCCTGGCCTACGTGGCCACGATTCTCGCGCTGATGGGCTTCTCCGCGCTCTTCGGGTGGATGCTGCATCGAGGCGTCCATCACCTGCGCGTGCCGCTCTGGCTCGCGTTGCCCGTCACCTGGACGTCCATCGAATGGCTCCGGGCCCATCTGCCCGGCTCCCTCGCCTTCCCGTGGCTGGGGCTCGGGACGTCGCTGACCGGGTATCCCGAGCTGGTCGGCATCGCCGAGATCGTCGGCGCGCGTGGCGTGACGTTCTGGCTCGCGCTGGCCAACGGCGTGCTGGCGGTGATCGTGCTGCGACTACGGGCGCGGCGCCCCTGGCTCGGGGTCGCGGGTGCCCTCACCCTCGTGCTCGCGCTGCCGATGGGGTGGGGCGTGTGGCGAGCCCACACGCTGACGATGAGGCCGGCCGCCAAGGTGGCGGTGGTCCAGCCGGACATCCGGGAGGACCTCAAGCTGGATGTGGCCGCCTCGCTGGACAGCACCGGTGCGGCGCTTCACCGCCTCCTGCCGCCCCTCGCGGCCGATTCGCTGAACCTGGTGGTGCTGCCCGAGGTCGCGCTGCAGGTGGCTCCACGTGTGCGGAGCACGACGGCGGATGGCGCCATGATCGTGCTCAACCGCTACAGCAGGGAGCTCGGCGCACCGATCCTGTTCGGGGCGATCGGAGTCAGCGCGGACGGCCACGGAGGCTACATCCCCTACAACTCGGCCTTCCTCATGCGGCCGCGGGAGCTCTCGGACTGGGAGTACGACAAGCACTATCTGGTCCCGATGGTCGAGCGCGTGCCCTTGGTGCCGGTCCGTTGGCTGCGAGGCCTCGAGTACTTCGGGACGTTCGGGGTGGGCAAGGGCTGGCCGCTCGCCTACGTCGACGGGACGGCGTACGGGGTGCTGATCTGTTACGAGTCGTCCTATCCGCAGGGCTCGCGCCACTTCCGGCTGGAGGGGGCCGACGTGTTGCTCAACATCACCAATGACGCCTGGTACGGACGCAGGCCGTGGTATGCCCGCACGACGGCCCTCTGGCAGCACCCCGCACACATGGTCATGCGTGCCATCGAGAACAGGGTCGGCGTGGCGCGGGCGGCCAATACGGGAATCTCGATGTTCATCGATCCGATCGGACACGTCCACGAGGCGACGCCCCTCTTCCGGGAGGCCACGCGGGTCGACACGGTCTATACCACCGACGTGCGCACCCTCTACACGAGATTCGGCGACGTGGTGGGCGACGGATCGGCGCTCGCCGCGCTCCTGCTGGCGCTCACTTCGCTCTGGATCTCGCGGCGGGCGCGAACACTGGACCCGTCCGGCGAGGACGATTAAGTTTTCCAGGCTGTACAGTCCCGTCGCTCGGTGGAGCGACGACGGCAGTCCGATTCTTCCGGGCCAGGGGCCTTCGGGCGCCCGGGCCCGTTCCAGTTCGCCCGCGGAGCAGAACATGAAACAGGATATCCATCCTGAGTTTAAGAAGGCGATCGTCACCTGCGCCTGCGGCAATCGGGTCGAGACGATGTCGACCGTCGAAGAGATCCACGTCGAGATCTGTTCGGTGTGTCATCCGTTCTACACGGGCAAGCAGCGTCTCGTCGACACCGCCGGCCGCGTCGATCGCTTCAAGAAGAAGTACGAGAGCGTCGCCGAGCGGTGAGGCGGTAGGCGAGCATCCGGCCCGCCCGATCCGTCGTTCAGGCTCCTGAGCCGAGGTCTGGTCCGAGCCTCCGTCTCCATCTTCCATGAAATCCCCCGCCCTGGATCCCCTCCTCGACCGTCGCCTCCGGGAGGCGGAGGAGCGCTTCGCCGAGGTGGACGAAGCCCTCGCCCGCCCGGAGGTGCTCTCCGATCACGACCAGCTGCGGGAGCTCGGACAGGAGCGCGCGCACCTCGAGGACGTGGTGCGGAACGCCCGCGCGTTGCGGGGGGCGTTGGACGAACACCGCCGAACCGAGGAGCTGCTCGAGGCCGACGACGACGACATGCGCGCGCTGGCCGAGGAAGAGATCGAGGCGCTCGAGGAGCGGATCGAGACGCTCACCAAGTTGGCGAGGGAGCTTCTGATTCCCGAGGATCCGCTGGAGAACCGGGCGGCCGTGGTCGAGGTCCGCGCGGGCACGGGCGGTGACGAGGCCGGGCTCTTCGCTTCGGACCTGATGCGGATGTACCAACGGCTGGCGGAGCGGGAAGGCTGGCGCGTGGAGCTGCTGAGCCTCTCGGAGGGCATTCCGGGCTCGATCAAGGAGGCCATCTTCACCGTCCGGGGACGCGGCGCCTATGGTCGCCTGCGTTACGAGTCGGGCGTGCACCGCGTCCAACGCGTGCCCGAGACGGAGAGCCAGGGCCGTATCCACACGTCCGCGGCGACCGTCGCGGTCCTTCCGGAAGCCGAGGAGGTCGACCTCGAGATCGATCCGGGTGATCTGCGCATCGATGTCTTTCGGTCCTCCGGGCCGGGAGGGCAGTCGGTCAACACGACCGACTCGGCGGTCCGCATCACCCATATCCCGTCGGGGCTCGTGGTGACGTGCCAGGACGAGAAGTCCCAGCACAAGAACAAGGCGAAGGCCCTCAAGGTGCTGCGCAGCCGGCTGCTGGATCGCATGATCGCCGAGAAGGAGGCGGAGCGGGCGCGTGAGCGGAAGACGCAGGTCGGGACGGGCGATCGGTCGGCGAAGATCCGCACGTACAACTTCCCGCAGAGCCGCGTGACGGACCATCGCATCGGGCTCACGCTCTACCGGCTCTCCGACGTGCTCGACGGAGATCTGGAGGAGCTCATCTCGGCCCTTCGGCTCGCCAAGGAGAAAGAGCGTCTGGCGGGCCAGGCGTGAGCTCCATGACCGTGGGCGCGGGCGGCGGAGGCTCGACGGTCTCGGGGCGGGGGCGTGACGGGGAGATCTGGACCGTGCTTCGGCTCATGCGCTGGAGCGGAGAGTATCTCGAGGGCAAGGGGGTGGAGCGCGGCCGCCTGGACGCCGAGCATCTGTTGGCCGACGCGTTGGGCCTGGAGCGGCTGCAGCTCTACCTCCAGTTCGAGCGTCCGCTGAGCGCCGAAGAGCTCGATCGCTTCCGCCCCCTCCTCCTGCGACGGGCGAAGAGGGAGCCACTCCAGTACATTCTGGGTCGGTCGGCCTTCCGCGAGCTCGAGCTGAAGGTCGATCGGCGCGTGCTCATTCCCAGGCCCGAGACGGAGGTCCTGGTGGACGAGGTCCTGGCCTGGGCACGCGGGACGGGCCGAGACGCCCTCTCGGCGGTGGATCTGGGCACGGGCTCGGGGGCGATCGCGCTCTCCCTCGCGCTCGAGGGACCGTTCGGTCGACTCGTGGCCACCGACGCGTCCGCCGACGCCCTGGCGGTCGCGAGGGAGAACGCGGTGACCGCCGGGCTGGAGGACCGGATCGAGCTCAGGGAAGGAGAGCTGTTCGACGCGCTGGGTGGGGACGAGAGGTTCGACCTCATCGTGTCCAATCCACCCTACGTGACGGACGCCGAGATGGAGGCGTTGCAGCCCGAGGTGGGCGAGTGGGAGCCGAAGCCGGCGCTGGCTGGCGGGCCCGACGGCATGAGGGTCCTGCGTGCCATCGTCGACGGCGCCGAGGCGCATCTGGAAGCCGGCGGCCTCCTGGCCCTGGAGGTCGGGGCCGGTCAGGCCGGCGCCGTGACAGGATGGGTCGAGGCGGCGGCGACCTACGAAGACGTGCGGGTGCGGCGGGACTTCACCGGCCGTGAGCGCATGGTCCTGGCCCGGCGAGCGGGCGGGACGTGACCGGGAAGGAAGCGACCTTCTGCAACTGCAAGGAAGACGGCATGGCAGGCATCTACGACATGGCGAAGGACCTGGGCGCCGCGCTGGCGCGCACCGACGAGTACCAGGCCCTCCAGCGGGCGAGTCAATCCTTGGACGGCGAGCGGGACCTCGTCGAGCTCCGCAACAAGCTGCGCGATCTCGAGGCACGTCTCGAGGCCTCGCTCAGGGCGGGCAAGGAGCCCGAGGACGACCTGAAGACCGAATACAACGAGGCGGCCGAGGAGCTCCAGGGAAAGCCGGAGTTCCAGAAGCTGGTGGCGGCACAGGCCAACTTCGAGAAGATCATGTACAAGGTGAACGAGACGATGGCCAAGGGGCTGCAGGAAGGCGCCCAGAGCCGCATCATCCTCCCATCGTGAACAGCTGACCCCAACCCGAAACGAGGGATTTCAGTGAAGCAACCTTCAGAGATCCGCCCGGCGTCCGGCCGGCTCGGCGTCCTCCTGCCCGGCTTCGGGGCGGTGGCGACCACCTTCGTCGCCGGGGTGGAGTCCGCCCGGCGTGGTCTGGCTCGGCCGTTCGGCAGCCTCACCCAGATGGGTACCATCCGCCTGGGCAAGCGCACGGAGGGGCGTGTGCCGCTCATCAAGGACTTCGTGCCGCTCGCCGGACTCGACGACCTCGTGTTCGGAGCGTGGGACCCGATTCCCGACAACGGCTATGCGAGCGCCGTCAACGCCGGCGTCCTGCGGCCCGAGCACGTGGAGCCGATCAAGGAATTCCTTTCGTCCATCGAGCCGATGCCGGCGGCCTTCGACACCGCCTACGTCAAGAAGCTCAACGGGCCGAACGTGAAGAAGGGCGAGAACAAGAGGGATCTGGCCGAGCAGCTTCGGGCCGACATCCGCGCCTTCAAGGAGAACAACGGCTGCGACCGGCTCGTCATGGTGTGGTGCGGCTCGACCGAGATCTACGTGCGACCCGCACCGGTACACGAGACGATCGAGAGCTTCGAGAAGGGGATGGAGGAGAACGATGCCTCGATCACGCCGAGCCAGCTGTACGCCTACGCGGCCATCATGGAGGGCGTACCCTACGCCAACGGCGCGCCGAACCTCTCGGCCGACTTCGCGGCGCTCGAGAACCTGGCCGTCGAGAAGGGTGTGCCGATCGGCGGCAAGGACTTCAAGACGGGCCAGACCCTCATGAAGACCATCCTCGCCCCCGGCTTCAAGACGCGCATGCTGGGCCTGAACGGGTGGTTCAGCACGAACATCCTGGGCAACCGCGACGGCGAGGTGCTGGACGACCCCGAGTCGTTCAAGACCAAGGAGGTCAGCAAGCTCGGCGTCCTGGAGCACATCCTCCAGCCGGACAAGTACCCGGAGCTCTACGGGGACATGTACCACAAGGTGCGGATCAACTACTACCCGCCGCGTGGGGACAACAAGGAGGGGTGGGACAACATCGACATCTTCGGGTGGATGGGGTACCCGATGCAGATCAAGGTGGACTTCCTGTGCCGGGACTCCATCCTGGCCGCCCCCATCGTGCTGGACCTCACGCTCTTCATGGACCTGGCGAGCCGGGCCGGCATGAAGGGTATCCAGGAGTGGCTCTCCTTCTACTTCAAGAGCCCGCAGACGGCGCCGGGGCTGTATCCGGAGCACGATCTCTTCATCCAGCACACGAAGCTGAAGAACACGCTGCGCTGGATGATGGGCGAGGAGCAGATCACCCACCTGGGCATCGAATACTACGAGTAGCGGCGAGACGAGCGGAACGGGATCCGGGGGGCGGGCTGCGCCCCCCGGGTCCAAGCTCGGGAGCTGACCGGGGCGGAGCCATGGCCAGAGGACGCTTCATCGTGCTGGAGGGCGGGGAGGGTGCCGGCAAGAGCACCCAGGCGGCGCTGCTGTCGACGTGGCTCGACACCCTCGGCGTGCCCCATCTGGTGACGCGTGAGCCCGGTGGCACACCCGTGGGCGAGGCCGTGCGCTCGGTGGTGCTG
>CAZVYM010000074.1:0-19880 GCA_964630935.1 uncultured Gemmatimonadaceae bacterium
GCAGTGATCCTCAAATACGGGCTCGCAAGCCATGCAGAAGAGTAAGCACCGCTACGAGGTGATCCTCTACTGGAGTGACGAGGACGAGGCTTACATCGCCGAGGTCCCCGAGCTCCCGGGCTGCGCTGCCGATGGACCGACCTATCAGGACGCGATCGCGAACGTCGAGGTCATCATCGATGAGTGGATCGAGACGGCCAAGGCGCTCGGTCGCCCAGTGCCCACCCCCAAGGGACGCCGGCTGATCTACGCCTGACCCGCCTGTGGGACGCCTCCGGAGCTCGGCGGAGCGTCAGCGTCGGAGGGCACACAAGACGTCGTAGGTGGATTGCGCGAAGGACCCCCCCAAATTGCGCGAAGCCGATAGCGGGGGTCTCACGTTCACCAGCCGGCAGCCACCCCGAAGAGCATCTGCCCGTCGTTGTTGGTGCGCGCGCCCCGGTCGATCGCGCTGCTGTCGTAGTTGTCGGTGAAGGCCAGCGACAACGACACCGTGCCGTTCATCTTGTAGCGTAGCTCGGTGTTCGAGCTCACGAGGTACTGCGACACGCCCGTAGCCTTCGGCTCCCACGACATGACGTGCGCGACCTGGAGTCGGTCGTCGAAGGAGTGGTGGTACCGGGCCTGCCACGAAAAGCGCGCGAGGCGCTCTGCCGGGATATGGACGGTGCTGTCGCGCGCCACGGTCCGCTCTGCGGACAACGCGAGGCTGAGGCTGGCGTTCGTGGCCGAAGACTGCAGAACGTTCCACTTGGCTCCGGCCCCCACGCTGTAGCGCGCGTCGATCCGCTTCTCGAGGTTCGACTGGTAGGTCGTGGTGATGAAGCTCGAGACGGGAGCGAGTGGACGGAAGTTGACCGTCATCGTGGCCATCCACAGGCGCTTCGTGACGGCCCTCGTCCCTTGATCCAGGGAGGCCTCACCGTAGAGCGTCTGAAGCTCGCCGGCGAATCCGAAGGCCGAATCCACCCGCGCCAGCTTCCCGTCCGCCCCCAGGACCTGCTGCTGCGTGTTGCCGAAAAAGAGGCTGGCGTTGGCCAACGCGCTCCCCTTCCAGGGCGTCGGCGACGGCGCTGCGGGGTTCGGTGCGGGAGAAGGCACGACGGCGAGCACGCTGGACGCGAGGAGGGCGACCGCGTGAGCGCCGATTCCGTGAAGAAGCTCTGGCAGCGGAACGATCTCGGGCAGTGGCATCCACAATGATAAAAAGCACGGCGATCAGGTAAACCCGAAAAAGGGACGTTCCCGACGACGACCGTGCCCCTTCCTCCACCGGACTCGAGCGGCGGCATGGTCATTGCGTTCTTGATAGGTCGACCTCACCGCTCTTTCGGAGGAGGTACGATTATGTGGAACGGTTGGATCATCGCGATACTCGGAGTTTGGTCGTTCATCGCTCCGTTCGCCGGATTGGCGTCTCCGGAATACGCCTGGAGTCACTGGATCGTGGGCGCAGTCACGCTCGTTCTCGGATTCGGGATGACGCGGGACCGTCCCGCGGAGGGCTGGATCACGGGAATCGCCGGCTCATGGTTGTTCATCTCGGGCTTCATCGGTGCTCTCTTGACCGCACCGGGGGTCTGGTGGAACAACCTCATCGTCGGTGCCGTGCTGGTGGTCTTCGGGATCGTCTCGGCCGTGGCCGGCGATCGTCCGATGACGGGAACCCACGTACCGGCGCACTAACGGCGCGATCGTGGGGTCGGATCCGGTCATGCCCGACCGTACGATCCGGCGCTCCTACGTAGCTCGGGCGACGATGACGGCCGGCTCGTCGTTTCAATCCGGCCCGATCTGAACGCCCGACTTGAAATCCACCCGGGTGCGGGAGAGGAGGGCTCGCCCTCCCTCTCGCGCTCTACGGGGAGCCGAGGCGCTCGATCTGGCCGAGGACCTCGGCGCTGCACGAGGGGCACATCCCGTGCGTGACACGGGGAGGCTTCGGCGCGCTCATCACCCCGGAATCCGCGACGTAGCGCTCCAACTCCACCCACTCGCGGGCGACCTCGACCCGCTTACACCAACTGCACATTCGAAGGAGTCCATCGCCTCGCTCGGCCCGAGCGTCCAGCACGGCGACCGGAGGGCGCCGCTCTACGTAAAGAACCCTGCTCTCCAGCCTCAGGCCGCCCTCGGGCAGGGGCTGCAACGTCATTTCCATGGACCTGCGCTTGTCGGGCGAGTCGCACCGAAACGGGAACTTCAACGGCTCGGTCCGCGACGAGAGCCTCTCGAAGACGAGGGCGTAGATCAGGCGGGTCGTATCGTCCGTGATGAAGTCCAGCAGGGGCCTTCCCACGACGTACTTCGCCACGAGGTGAGAACCGTCGTTCGCGAGAGCGAACGCATCCCAATTGGGGCTCACGTCGGTGAGGATGCCCGTCGCGTCTATGCGGTACGCGTAGGTCTCATTCTCTGGTGGCATGACCTGATAGTGTCACGAGCCTCCGTCGCGCGGAAGGCGTCCGGCACCCTGCGGTGGACAGGGCTCTCCCTCCTTTCTAGGCTTGATCACCCTCCCGGATGCACCCGCCCTCCCATCGTGGCGGCCCTCGGCCGAGGAACGCCACGACCCGACGGAATCACGCCTTCCCGAAGGAGAAGATCATGACCCGCTCCCCGGGCCTCCGAATCGGCCGGGTCCTCCGGCTCGCCGCCCTCCTCGCTCTCGGCATCACCGCCCCGGCCGCGGCACAGACCAAGCTCCTCCGCTTTCCGGACATCCACGGTGACCATGTGGTCTTCACCTATGCCGGGGACCTGTGGACCGCACCGTCGACCGGAGGCACCGCCGTACGTCTGACGGCGCACCCCGGACTGGAGCTCTTCGCCAAGTACTCGCCCGACGGAAAGTGGATCGCGTTCACGGGCCAGTACGACGGCGACGAGCAGGTCTACGTGATCCCGTCCGGCGGCGGCGTTCCGAAGCAGCTCACGTTCTTCCCGGCCGAGGGGCCCCTCCCGCCGCGTTGGGGATACGACAACCAGGTCTACGGGTGGACGCCCGACGGCAAGTCGGTGGTGTTCCGCTCTCTCCGCGACGGCTGGGACCTGGCCGAGAATCGCCTGTACACGGTCCCGGTCGGGGGCGGCCTGCCCGTCGCGCTCCCGATGCCGCAGTCCGGCGCGGGCGATCTGTCGCCCGACGGCAAGCGGGTGGTCTATTCGCCCCTCTTCCGCGACTTCCGGGCGTGGAAGCGCTACCAGGGTGGGTGGGCCGAGGATCTCTGGGTCTTCGACCTCGCGACGCACGACGCGACCAACATCACGAACAACGTGCGCACGGACCGGGATCCGATGTGGATCGGAGATCGCATCTACTTCGACTCCGACCGGTCTGACAAGCTCAACCTCTATTCGGTGAATCCGGACGGGAAGGATCTGGTCCAGCTCACCCACGAGACGACGTGGGACGTGCGCTGGCCGAGCGCCGACGAGACGGGCGACATCGTCTACCAGCTCGGAGGTGAGCTGCACGTCTTCGACACGCGAACGAGCCGCGACAGGAAGCTGGACATCTACGTGCCCGACGACGGGCTCGCGTCCCGGCCGGTCCACAAGTCCGTGGCGCGCTGGATCGAGGACGCCGCGCTCAGCCCCGACGGCCGCCGGGCGCTCTTCACCGCCCGGGGCGACGTTTTCACGGCGCCCGCGGAGCACGGGCCCACACGCAATCTGACGCACAGCTCCAACGCCCACGACAAGGGAGCCCGCTGGTCTCCCGACGGCCGCAAGATCGCTTTCATCTCGGACATGAGCGGCGAGGACGAGCTCTACCTGAGCGACCAGGACGGCAGCGGCGCGCCCGAGCGCTTGACCACCAACGGCGACCAGATGCGTTTCCCTCCGGTGTGGTCACCGGACGGCAAGCGCCTCGCCTTCAGTGACAAGTCCGGGCAGCTCTGGGTCCTCGAGGTGGCGAACAAGAAGCTCACTCGGGTGGTCCGGGACTCAACGGGCAACATGGGGGACCAGAGCTGGTCGCCCGATTCGCGCTGGCTCGCCTTCAGCCTGAGCCACGGAAACCGGTTCCGCTCGATCTACGTGTGGGGCGTCGGCGACGGCGCGCTGCACGCCGTGACGGACCCGATGTTCAACGCCGTCGAGCCCGTCTTCGGGGCCGAGGGCAAGTACCTCTTCTTCTTGAGCGACCGGGAGTACGCCCCGATGGTCAGCTCGTCGGAGTGGGACTACGCCACCGATCGCATGACCGGGATCTTCGCGCTGGCGTTGCGCAAGGACGTGCCCGCGCCGTTCCCGCCCGAGAGCGACGAGGCGAAGATCGACTCCGCGGGCTCCGCGTCCGCAGGCAGTGGCGCGAACGGGGATGCGAAGGCGGGCGCGTCGGCGCCTCCCGACGTCACCATCGAGTTCGACGGGCTGGCGGACCGCGTGGCGCGGGTGCCCGTGACGGCCGACGACTACGGGAGCCTCTCGGCCGTGAAGGGGAACCTGATCTACGCGCGGGGAACGCCTTACGTCTACGGTCGCGAGCCGGCGAGGAAGCCGGAGCTCATGATCTTCAACCTGAAGGATCGTGAGGCGTCGACGCTGATGGACGACGTCGGCGGCTACGCGCTCTCCGCCGACGGTGCCAAGCTGCTCGTGCGCCAGGGTGGGTCCTGGAAGCTGCTGGACGCGAAGCCCAAGGGCGGAGCATCGGCCAAGACCGTGTCGACCGCGGGGCTGCAGGCCGACATCGTGCCCAAGCAGGAGTGGACGGAGGTCTTCCACGAGGTGTGGCGGCGCTTCCGCGACTACTTCTACGTACCCAACATGAACGGCTACGACTGGGCGGCCATCCGCGACCGCTACGAGCCGCTCCTCCAGTATGTCGGCCACCGCTCGGATCTCGACTACGTGCTGAACGAGATGATCGCCGAGCTGAGCAACTCGCACACGTACATCTCCGGGGGAGACTACGACATTCCGGCCCGTCCGGACGTGGCGCTGCCCGGGGCGCGCTTCGAGCTGGACGCCGCGTCGGGGCGCTACCGCATCGCGAAGATCTTCAAGGGCGACAACGCGGAAGCCACCTACCGCTCACCGCTCACACAGGTGGGCGTGGACGCGCACGTCGGGGACTACGTGCTGGCCATCGACGGCCAACCCCTGGCGGCTCCCGAGAACCCGTACCAGCTGCTGCGCTACAGGTCCGCGCACCCGGTCACGCTCACGCTCAACAGCCGGCCGTCCATGGACGGCGCCCGGGAGGTGAGCTACCGGCCCATCACCAGCGAGACCAAGCTCGTCTACAAGGCGTGGGTGGACCGGAACCGCGAGAAGGTCGACTCCATGACCCACGGCCGGGTCGGCTACCTGCACGTGCCCGACATGGGCGCGGCCGGCCTGTCGGAGTTCATCAAGTGGTTCTATCCGCAGGTGCGGAAGGAGGGGCTCATCATCGACGTGCGGGGCAACGGCGGCGGCAACGTCTCGTCGATGCTCATCGAGCGACTGAGCCGCGAGCTCCTGGCCAGCGGGTACTCGCGCAACAACGACTTCCCGTCGACCTATCCGAGAGGCCCGGTCTTCTACGGCTCGCTGGTCGCGCTGCTGAACCAGACGTCGGCGTCGGACGGCGACATCTTCCCGGCCATGTTCAAGCAGGCCGGTCTCGGTCCGCTCATCGGCATGCGCTCGTGGGGCGGCGTCACGGGGATCACGAGCCACGGCCCGCTCATCGACGGCGGCCAGGTCAACGTGCCCGAGTTCGGCTTCACCAGCGTCGACGGCAAGTGGATCATCGAGGGCCACGGCGTGGATCCGGACATCCAGGTCGAGAACGATCCCAAGTCGGTGATCGAGGGGCGTGATCCGCAGCTCGAGCGGGGCGCGCAGGAGATCCTGAAGCTCATGCAGGAGCACCCGAAGCACCTGCCCGCGCGGCCGGCGCCGCCCGTCCGGGCGCCGGGAGGGGGCGGCAGGTAGGTCGAACTCGAAATGGAATGTCGCCGGTGGCGTCGTCGCGGCCGAGTCGCGTTCGCGTCACCGGCGATGCCCGTCTCGGGCGCCGAGAGGGCAAGGCAGTCAGCAACGTCGGGTCGCTACTTGCCGACCTTCTCCTTCAGCTCTCTGAAGAAGTTCTCCACGACGATCAACTCGTGGGGCACACCGCTCGCCCCGGCGGCCAGCTGCACCATCAGGAAGCGCTGGTCGTCGGGGCCCACGTCCCAGCTCGCATAGTTGGCGGTCGCGAAGAGCTGCCGGTCGGCGGTCGAGAAGAGCGGGCGGCGCTCACCGACACGAAAGCCGCTCTGGGTCTGGACCTGGGCCGCCACCATCTGACCCTTCCCGTCGACGTAGAAGATCTCCCGGCCGCTGTGCGCCCACACGGGGTTGATGCCTCCTCCCGTGGAGACCTGCCACTTTCCTCCGTTCACGTCCGGGAACGGGCGCACGTAGACCTCGTTGTCCCCCGTCTCGGTCGACTCGTAGGCCACCCACCGGCCGTCGGGCGACAACGCCACCGCCTTCTCGTCGTACGGCTCGGCCGCCACCGGCGTGGTCGCCGTGTCTCCCTGGTGTACGGCCACGATGTCCCGGACGCCCGTGACGCCGGACTTGCCCCCGAGCCGCACGAGGAACGTCTTCCCGTCGGGCGTGCGCTGGGCCTCGAGGATCGCCCGGTCGAGATCGAGCAGGACGTGTGGGGTGCCGGTTCCGTCCGCGGGCTGCTCCCAGAGGTCGTACTGACCCGCGCGGTCCGAGGTGTAGTCGATCTCCTTGCCGTCCTTGCTCCAGCGCGGACGCCGGTCGATGGCCTCGTCGAACGTCAGGCGCGAAAGGGGGCCGTGATCGAGCTCCTTGACCCAGATGTCCTCGCCGGACGCGGTGTTGATCTTCACCGCCAGGCGCGAGCCGTCCGGCGAGACCGCGACGCCGACCTCCGGCTGACCGGGATCGAACTCCCAACTCGAGTCGACCGGGGTGACCGTGCCGTCGCGCGTCACCCACACCGCCCGGGCGAGACCGCTCGTGGTCCCTCCGGTGACGTAGGCCAGCGTGCCGTCGTTCGCCACGGAGAGACCGACCGATCCGTAGGTCCCGATCCCGATGCCCTGGGCGAGCGCGACGGGAGGCCCCGTCAGCTCCATGGCGCCCTGGTCGAACGGCGCGGCGAGGAGCGTGCCGTCGGCCGTCACGTAGATCAGGTCACCGGAGGCGGCGTACCGACCCAGGACTCCCCGCAGGAGGATCTTCGTGGCGCCCGTCGCCAGGTCGGCGACCGCGAGATCGTACTGGGTGACGTCGGTTGGAGGCGAGCGCATGATGCTGAACAGCAGACCCTTCCCGTTCGGAAGCGCCTGGGGCCAGGCGCGGAAGATCTCCCCCTTCGCCGTATCGGGTGGCGTGAAGACCACCGACTTCCCGCCGGTGGACGGGACTTGGTGAATGCCTTCCTGACCGCCGTAGTAGAGGTTTCCGTCCACCCCCCAGGCGACGGCACCTCCCTGGACGTCCTCTTCCGTCACCGTGATCGGCGGAGCGCCCCCGAGCGACACGACCTTCACCGACACGGGGTTCTGCGTGAGAAACGCCACGCTCTGCCCGTCCGGAGAGAAGGACGGGCTGATCCCGTCCACCGTCCCCGGGATGGGCGTGGGGTCGAGCTGATCGCGACGCCGGAGCCAGAGCTGGGACGGCCCCTTTCCATCCGCGGCAGGTCCCGCGTACACCAGCTCCGATCCGTCGGGTGAGAGCGCGATGTTCGTGCCGAAGTCCTGGATGATCTGCTGCCCGGGGGGAAGGCCCACGGCGTAGCGGCTTACGACCTCCGGTCCACCCTGATGCATGAGCGCCCATAGCGACAGCAGCGCGAGCGCCACCGCCGAGCCCGTCGCGGCCGTGGCCAGGGTCTTCCACCGTCCGAGCGCCTGGGTCGACGAAGTCGCTTCGACTCCGTGACGGAAGCCGGGATCGGTCAGCGCCTTGCTGAACGACTCCGCGGTCGAGAAGCGGTCGGCCGCGAGCTTCTCGAGCGCTCTTCGCAGCGCCGCATCGACATTCGCCGGGATCTGGGGACGAACCTGTGAGGGCGGCGTGAAGGTCCCCGAGATGATCTTGCCGAGCACCGCCTGCGCGGTCGCCCCGGGGAACGGCGGCTCACCCACCAGCATCTCGTACAGCACGCACGCGAGCGCGTAGATGTCGCTCGCGGGTCCGATGACCTGGTCGCCGGTCGCCTGCTCGGGACTCATGTAGTACGGCGTGCCCACGCTCAGGCCGGTCTCGGTGAGCCGGGCGCCCCCGGCCGCGCCCACCGCCAGCGCGATTCCGAAGTCCGCCATGACCGGCTGGCCGTCCTGGAGCAGGATGTTGGCCGGCTTGATGTCCCGGTGGATCACGCCCCGCTCGTGCGCGTGCTGGAGCGCCCCGGCGAGTGCCACCGCGATCCGCACCGCCTCGTCCACCGGGAGCTGCCGCTCCCGGTCCAGCCGCTCGCGCAGCGACTCCCCGTCCACGTAGGGCATCACGTAGAAGAGGAAGCCGTCGGCTTCGCCCGAATCGTGGAGCGGCAGGATGTGGGGGTGGTGGAGATTGGCGGTCGTCTGGATCTCGGACAGGAATCGGTCGGCCCCGACCACCGCGGCGAGCTCGGGCTTGAGGACCTTGAGCGCCACCTGACGGTGATGCTTCACGTCCTCGGCGAGATAGACGGTCGCCATCCCGCCTTCACCGAGCTGCCGCTCGATGGTGTAGCGACCCGAGAGGGCCTCGTTCAGGCGGTCGATCGTGTCGTCGCTCATGGGGGGCTCGGGAGGGAGAGGAGCGCGGCGATGGGTTCCGAGGACGACGGTAGGCGTGCCGTCCGCGGGCGGCAAGGACTTTTCGGGCTCAGCGTCGCGTCACGTCCGCGACGTAGACGTCGCTCTCGCGATCCTCGAAGGTGAAGTAGAAGCGCTTCCGGTCCACGGCGAAGTCGGCACGGTTCGACGGACGATCGAGGTCGGGAAAGCGCACCATCGGACGCAGCGTCCCGTCATCCTCCACCTGCGAGATGGTTGCACGCCCGAGCGCATCGTGGGTCTTGACGTACATGCGTCCGTCCGGGGCCCACTCGAGGCCGTCCAAGGACATTCGAGCCTCTCCGCGACGAGAGCGATTCGCGTAGATCTCACGCACGGCCCGCGACGCGACCGAGACGACGTAGACCGCGCCGACCGGCTCGGCCCCCGTGGAATCGACGCCCAGGAACGCGATCTCCCGTCCGTCGGGAGACCAGCGTGGACGGTCGCCCTTCGCGATCGTGTCCGGGGAAGACCACGAATCCGGCCCCAGGCGGGTGACGACGAGGATGCCCCTCGCCTGACTCTGATCCCAGATCAGCAGCTTCTTCCCGTCCGGAGACCAGAGAGGATAGCTCTCCTGCGCCGGGGTGTCGGTCACGCGAACGGCGGGCGAGCCGTCGAGCGCCTTGACCTCCACGTCCCGCGTGCTGGTCCGGAACGAGTGGTAGGCCAGCAGGCGCCCGTCCGGCGAGAGCGAGGGGGCGAACTCGTCGAATGGCTCCGAGGTCAGCCGCTCGGGCGTCCCTCCCGCGATCGGGATGCGGTAGATGTCGGCATTTCCGCGCAAGTCCGAGTCGTAGAGGAGCCACTTGCCGTCCGGAGACGGCCGCATGGACTCGATGACCTGATTGCCCGTCGTGAGCTGCGTGGCCTCTTCGGCGTCGACGGCTCCGTGACCGGGGATCGGGAGCGTCCAGATGTTCGAGCGGGCCGTGTAGACGTCGTAGGCGAACCGCGTCCCGTCCGAGGAGATCGAGAGCGACTGCGCGCCCAGCCCCGTCGTCATGCGAGAGGGCAAGCCTCTGGCGTGACCGTTGGACGAGATCTCCTGAACGTAGACGTCCCTGGGGCCGTCACGACTGCTGACGAAGAAGAGCTCGTGCCCGTCCGGAGACCACACGGGGCTCTCGTTCAGACTCTCGGCCTCGGTGATCGGAATGGGACTTCCCCCGGCGGCGGGCACCAGGACGATCCGGCTGGGAGCGAGGTTGCCGAATGAGCTCCCGGGCACCGTGGACTCTCGGTTCCCCGACGCGCACGCGACCCACCGGCCGTTCGGCGACCAACGACATGCATGGGGCTGGTGCGTCACCGCGAGGAGCCGAGCGGACCCTCCCCCCGAGGGCGCGGCGAGCAGCGTGTCACCTCGCACGAACGCGATCTCGCCGCCGTCCGGCGACCAGGCGGCCGCCGACACGCCGTTGACGGAGGACGGAGCGACCACCGGGCGGCCGGCGCCGCCGAGCGCCGACGAGACCCAGACCCCGCCGTGCGTGAGGTACAGGAGCTCGCTGCCGTCCGGCGACCAGCGCGGCTGGAACTCGATGTCCGTGGTGTCGTCGGAGAGCGGGATCGTCCTTCCGCCCCCGACGCTCCGGATGTAGATGCGCATGTGGGCGGATCCGCCGGCCGCGTAGGCCACGAACCGTCCGTCCGGGGAGATGGCCGGGTGGATCTCCAGCCCGGGCTGGCCGGTCACCAGCTCCGAGCGGCCGAACACGAACGAGGGCGGAGGCCGATGGGACGCCCACCATGCGCCCGCGGCCAGCACGAGCACCGCGGCCGCGACCCCCATCCACGCCGCGGGCCGCTTCCGGAAGGGGACCGCGGCCGCGGGAACGGCCGTCGTGGGCGTCATCCCGCCGCTCGACATGGGCATGCCCTCGAGCTGAAGCAGCAGATCGTCGGCGCTCTGCCACCGATCCGCCGGCTTCTTCTCCAGGCAGCGCATCACGGCATCCGCGAGGAGCGGCGGCACGGACTCTCGCCGCTCGCCCACGCGCTCCGGCGTCTGCGTCACGTGCGCGGCCAGGATCGCCTGAGGTGTCGTTGCCTGGAAGGGCGTCCGGCCGGTCAGCATCTCGTAGGCCATGACGCCGACGGCATAGATGTCGGCGCGATGGTCCACGTGGGGATCGCCGGCCGCCTGCTCCGGAGCCATGTAGGCCGGCGTGCCCAGCGCGACCCCCATGGTCGTCAGCGTGTTCTGCCCGGCCGCGTCGCTCACGGCCTTGGCGATGCCGAAGTCCGCGACGACGGCATGCTTGCCGAGCAGCATCACGTTGTCGGGCTTGACGTCCCTGTGGATCACGCCTTGCCGGTGCGCGGCCGCCAGCGCATCGACGACGTCCCTCAGGATTCGAACGGTGACGCCGATCGGCAGCTCTCCCTCCCGGGCCAGGCGGTCGCCGAGCGTCTCGCCCTCCGCGAACGGCATCACGTAGTAGAGGAAGCCGTCCGCGCCCTCCGTGCGCCCGCTGTCGAACAGCGGGAGGACGTGCGGATGATTCAGGTTGGCCGCGATCTCGATCTCCCGCAGGAACCGATCGGCTCCCAGCACCGACGTGAGCTCGTCGCGCAGCACCTTGATGGCCACCCGGCGGTGATGCTTGAGGTCCTCCGCCAGGTACACGGTGGACATGCCGCCATGGCCGATCTCCCGCTCGATCGAGTAGCGACCGGCGAACGCTTCGTTGAGGCGATCCACGGGTTCCGACACGGACGGGGGCTCCAGCCGGCAGGGAACGACGGATACCTGACAGGCCGCTGGGGTGATCCGCTCATTCAGCGACCTGTTAAGGATGGCCCTGCCCGGACCGCCGCGCCACGGGCATCGAGGAGTTCCATGCCGCGTGCGGGTCGCGCGGGGGGGTACGCTCCGTCGCCGGCACGGTGTACTCCCCGTCGTCGGCGACCTGTTAATGTTGACGCGAACGTTCTCCGACCCCGACCCTCACCGGAGCACCTCCTACATGCCCGACCGCCCGATCCGCCTGACCACGGCCGACGTTCTCGAGCGTCTGGACGACCCGACGGTCCAGATCATCGACGTCCGTCCGATCGACGCGTACAACGGGTGGAAGCTCCGGGGGGAGCCCCGAGGGGGCCACATTCGGGGGGCTCGTACGCTGCCCTCGAAGTGGACGGGCTACATCGAGTGGCCCGAGATCGTCCAGGCCAAGGACATCCGCCCCGATCACTCGTTGATCGTCTACGGCTACGAGGAAGAGGAGGCGGACGAGGTCGCCCGGCTCTTCGTCCGTGCGGGGTATCCCGACGTGCGGGTCTATCCGGACTTTGCGAAGGAATGGTGCCGGGACGAGAAGCTCCCGATGGACCGTCTCCCCCGCTACCGGCACCTCGTGTCGCCCTGGTGGCTGAAACAGCTGCTGACCGAGGGAGCCGCGCCCGAGTGCTCGACCGACCGGCACGTGCTCTGCCACGCCCACTACCAGAACCCGGCCGACTACGAGGCGGGCCACATCCCCGGCGCCGTCGCGCTGGATACCAACGAGCTCGAATCGCCCGAGACATGGAACCGGCGATCGCCGTCCGAGGTCCGCCGGGTGCTCGAGGCGCTGGGCATCACCCGGGACAGCACGGTCGTGCTCTACGGACGGTTCTCGTCTCCGGACTTCAGCGATCCCTATCCGGGAAGCAGCGCGGGGCACCTGGGCGCGTTCCGGTGCGCGTTCATCATGCTGTGGGCCGGGGTGAAGGACGTCCGGATGTTGAACGGAGGACTGCAGTCGTGGATCGACGCCGGCTTCGAGACGACGACCGAGGCGGCTCCGCGCCGTCCCGTCGACGACTTCGGAGCCGAGGTGCCCGGAGCGCCCGAGCTGGCCGTCGATCTCCCCGAGGCGAAGGCGATCCTGGCGTCGCCCGAGGCGAACCTGGTGAGCGTGCGGAGCTGGCGCGAGTACATCGGCGAGGTCAGCGGATACCACTACATCGAGAAGAAGGGACGCATCCCGGGCTCCGTGTTCGGCGATTGCGGCACGGACGCCTATCACATGGAGAACTATCGGAACCTGGACCACACGATGAGGGAGTACCGCGAGGTCGAGGAGGCGTGGAAGCGGATCGGCGTCACCCCGGACAAGCACAACGCCTTCTACTGCGGAACGGGCTGGCGAGGCAGCGAGGCGTTCTTCAACGCCTGGCTTCTCGGATGGCCGCGCGTCTCGGTCTACGACGGGGGATGGTTCGAATGGAGCAGCGACGACGGCAACCCGATCGAGACGGGCGTCCCGCAGCGATAGGTGCCGACTCCGGTACGGCCGCACGAGACGGAGCGGCCGGCGGCGACTCAGCGACGACGAGGAAGCTCGAATGGGGCCGGTGAACGACAATCGGGAGCGATCGGTCCGTGAGATCCAGGACACGATCATCGAAGAGATGGCGGGTCTGGGCGACGGACTCGAGCGGTACCGGTACCTCGTGACGCTGGGGCGGGCGCTGCCGCCCCCCGACGACGACATCAGGACGGACGAGAACGCCGTGGGAGGCTGTCAGACGACCGTCTGGATCGAGGCCGGTCTGCGTGAGGGAAAGCTCCGCCTGGTCGGCGACAGCGACGCCATGATCACCCGGGGGATCCTCTCGCTGCTCCTGCGCGTCCTCGACGGCCGTCCCGCCGCCGAGGTCGCGGACGCGGAGCTCTACTTCCTGGATCGGACCGGTCTGAGGGAGCACCTCTCCCCCGCACGCGCCAACGGGCTCGCCGGCATCGTCGACCGGATCCGGTCGTACGCCGCGGAGGCGTCGGGCCGATCCGGCTGACCCGGTACCGATCCACAAGGACGTCGGGCCGGGTCGGCCGCCAGGAAGCGTCGCAACCCGAGCCGGGCCGGGCCCGGCAATCCATCCGCCGGGAGCTCCCGAGCGGAGCCGGCCCTCAGCCCTTTCCCTTCACCCGCGCGGCGGCAGCCGGATCGAGGAGCCACTCCCCTTCGCGGGCGAGCTGAATCGGGCAGGCGTCGATGTCGAGCGGCCCCTCGAGCGCGCGCGCAACGGCCTCTGCCTTCTGCCCTCCGCGAGCCAATACGAAGATGCGGATCGCCCGCTCGACCACGGGGGGAGTCAGCGTGAGGCGCTCCGGGGGCGGCTTCGGCGTGGTGACCGGCACCACTCGCCGCTCCCTCTCCTCGAGCGCCGGCGAGCCCGGAAAGAGCGAGAGGGTGTGGCCCTCCTCGCCGATGCCGAGCAGGAGCACGCTCAGCCGCTCGGGCAGCAGCGCCGCGTACTCCGCCGCGGCCGCGTCACGGTCCGCCCGCTCCGCTTCCATGCGGTGGACACGCTCGGCCGCGATGCCGGCCGGCTCCAGGAGGGTCTCGCGGACCATGCGGTAGTTGCTCTCGGGGTCGTCGGGCGGCACGCAGCGCTCGTCACCGAAGAAGATCTCCACGCGATCCCACGGGACGCCCCCGGCCTCCGCGAGCCAGCGATAGACGGGGCGCGGGGTGGAGCCGCCCGCCACCGCCAGGCTCACACTGCCCTCCGTGCTCTCCGCCGCCTCCGCCAGCGCGTCCGCGATCTTCACTCCGGCGGCCTCGGCCCAGGCGTCCGGCGCCGGCTCCGCGCTCACAAGCTCCTCCAGCACCGGCCTTCACGCTCCAGGAGCGCGTCGGCCGCATCCGGGCCCCACGTCCCCGACGCGTAGTTCGGGAACTCGCCCGGGTCCGCCTCGGACCAGTGCTCCACGAGCGGGTCGACGATCGACCAGGCTTCCGAGATCCAGTCCGCGCGTGCGAACAGCCGCTGGTCACCCTGCATCACGTCCTGGATCAGCCAGGCGTAGGCCCGCGGCGGCTTCTCGACGCCGAAGGCGTCGGCGTAGTCGAAGTTCATGGACACGGGCCTGAGGGCCACCTCCGGCCCGGGCTCCTTGGCCACGAAGCGCTGCAGGATCGCCTCCTTGGGTTGGAGCCGGAACGCGAGGACGTTCGAGGTCATGGGCGTTCCGCCCACGTGGGGGAACATCATGTGCGGCGTCGGACGAAACTGGATGGCGACCTCGGTGAGCTTCTCCTTCAACCGCTTGCCCGTCCTCAGGTAGAACGGCACGCCGGCCCACCGCCAATTGTCGAGCGTCACCCGCACCGCGGCGAAGGTCTCGGTATTCGACTGCGGGTCGACGTTGTCTTCCTGGCGATATCCGGGCACGTCCTTTCCATCCTCGGAGCCGGGACCGTATTGACCGCGCACCGCGTCCTTCGCTGGATCGACGGGCGTGACCTGGGCCGCCTGCAGGACCTTGACGGTCTCGTCGCGCACCCCGGAGGCGTCGAAGGTCACGGGCGGCTCGATGGCGGTCATGCACAGGAGCTGTAGCAGGTGGTTCTGGATCATGTCCCGCACGACCCCGGTGCTCTCGTAGAACGACCCCCGCGTGCCCACGCCCAGCTCCTCCGCGACGGTGATCTGGACGTGATCGACGTAGTTGCGGTTCCAGATCGGCTCGAAGCTGGGGTTGGCGAACCGGAAGACGAGCATGTTCTGCACCGTTTCCTTCCCGAGGAAATGGTCGATCCGGTAGATCTGCTTCTCCTCGAACACCGACCGAACCCGCCGGTCCAGCTCCCGCGCCGAGGCGCGGTCTTCGCCGAACGGCTTCTCGATGACCAACCGGCGCCAGCCTTCGTCGCTCTTCGCCAGCCCGCTCGCGTCGAGGCGCTCGACGATGTCGCTGAAGAACCGGGGCGGAGCGGCCAGGTGGAAGAACACGTTGTCCGGCATGTTCCGGTCCTTCCGGATCTTCTCGATGCACCGCCCCAGCTCCGTGTACGACGCCCCGGGGTCGTCGTCGAAGCCTCCGCTCACGTAGTGCAGGGACGCGCGCAGCTTCTTCCACGTCTCGTCTCCCTGCACGTCGATCCCTTCGTCGACCAGCGTCTCCTCGATGGCCTGCCTGAACCCCTCGTCTCCGCGGTCGCCTCGAGAGAACCCGACCACGGCGAACGGATCGGGGAGCAGGCCCTTCAACGCCAGCTCGTAGAGGGACGGGATGAGCTGGCGTCCCGTCAGATCGCCTCCCGCCCCGAAGATGACCATGACACACGGGTCCGGAGGACCGTACGCGTCCTGGTAGCCCTGCCGGTCCTCGACTTCCTCGATCTGGAACGCCTTCCGGGACCTCGTCGTCTTCGCCACGGTCTAGTCCTCCTTCACGGCGTGACCACCGAACTGGTTTCTGAGCGCGGCGATGGTCTTGTAGGCGAAGCGCTCGTCGGTCCGCGAGTCGAAACGCTGGAAGAGCGCGTTGGCGATCGCGGGGACGGGGACGGCCTTCTCGAGCGCGTAGTCCACGGTCCAGCGACCGGTGCCCGAGTCGTCGACGTACGGCCCGATCTTCGCCAGATCGTTGCCCTCCTTGTCGAAGGCGTCCTCGAGGAGATCGAGCAGCCAGGAGCGGATGACCGACCCGTGTCGCCACACGCCCGTGATCTGCTTCAGATCCAGGTCCCAGTCGGACGCCGCCAGGCACTCGAAACCCTCGCCGATCGACTGGAGCATCGCGTACTCGATGGCGTTGTGCACCATCTTCACGAAGTGTCCGGTCCCGCTGGGCCCCATGAGCCCGTACCCGTCTTCCGGCGCGAGCGTGGCCAGGATCGGCTCCACCCGCTCGAACGCCTCCCGCGGTCCTCCGATCATCATGCAGTAGCCGATCTTCAGACCCCACACGCCGCCACTCACCCCGATGTCGAGGAAGTGGATCCCTCGCTCGCCGGCCTTCCCGGCCCAGGCGATCGACTCGGTGTAATGGGAGTTGCCACCGTCGATGAGCACGTCGTCGGAGTCCATCAGCGGCAGCAGCGCCTCGAGCGTGCTCCGGGTGGGATCGCCGTGGGGGACCATGACCCACACGATCCGGGGCGCTTCCAGCGCATGCACCAGATCTTCCAGTGACCCCGCGGCTTCGGCGCCTCCGCCCACCGCGCGCTTCACGTTGTCGTCGCTGATGTCGTAGCCCACCACCTCGTGTCCATCCTGCACGAGCCGACGTACCATGTTGCCGCCCATGCGGCCGAGTCCTATCAGTCCGATCTTCATCGTGCCTCCGCGGTTGCACCACGCACGCGCATGTCCAGGGCTCCGACCAGGTGCTCGAGGGCCTCGGACGGCTCGCCCTTGAGGTGGACTCTGAGAACCCGCCGGTGCGCATCCTTCAGAGCTCGAATGTCGCCGAGCATCTGCGCATGGTGAAGGGTCGAGAACCCGAAGGCGCTCTCGGGAATCGCCAGATCCTCCGGCTCGTCTCGGGTCAGGACGACGAAGACGCCGGTGTTCGCGCCCCCTTTGTGGAGCTGTCCGATGGAGTGGAGATACCTCGGACCCCACCCCATCGTCGTGGCGATGCCGAAGCGGTCGCGGACCGTCTTCCGTAGCTCGGCGAGCGGCCCTTCGCACTCGGGCGAGCGCGGCATCCAGGCCAGCAACGCGAGGTAGTCTCCGGCGCGCCCTCCGCGCAGGTAGGCGTCGATCACCTCCGCGGGCGTGCCCGTCGCGGGGGTCCCGTTCGGCAGGTACAGGGCGAGTCGCTCGTCCTCCGCAGCGGGATCTCCCGTCGAGGGAAAGCCGTCGTCCTCCCACCGTTCGAGGATCTCCCGCGTGCGCGCCTTGGCGCTCTCGACGTCGGGCTGATCGAACGCGTCGATTCCCATGATCGCTCCCGCCGTGGCGACCGCCATCTCCCAGCGGTAGCACTCGGCGCCCAGATCCAATCGATTGCCCAGCACGATGCGGATCACCGGGTGGCCGGCTTGCGCGAGCGTGTCGAGCCTGCGGGTGTTGACCTGGTCGGACTCGAGCACCGTCCGCAGATGCACGAACACGCGGTCCTCGCCGTAGACCTCGGGCGGGCCCACGTGCTCTCCGTCGACGGGGACGAGCCCGGTTCCGCTCTTGCCCGTGCTCTCGGCCAGGAGCTGCTCCGCCCAGGCGCCGAAGGCGCTCAGATGCTCGGACGTGACGAACGTGATCTTGTCGCGCCCGGCGACGCAGAGACCGCCCAGCGCGGCACCGAGCCGTATGCCCGGGTTCGCGGACTCGGGAACATGGGCCGCGCAGCTCGACTGCATGTCCTTCGCCCTCCGCAGCACCTCGTCGATGTCCACGCCCTGGAGCGCCATGGGGACGAGCCCGAACAAGGAGAGCGCCGAGTAGCGACCCCCGAAGTCCTCGGGATTCTCGAACACCCGCCTGAAGCCGTGCTCCCGGGCGTCGCGCGCCAGAGGCGAGCCCGGATCGGTGACGGCGGCGAACCGCTCCCCCGCCTCCTCACCGTGTCGCTCCTCCATCCATTCGTAGAAGCGCCGATACAGGCTGAGCGTCTCGAGCGTCGAGCCGGACTTGCTCGAGACCAGGAAGAAGGTGCGATCCTCCGGAATGCTCTCCCGCACCTCGCGCACCGCATCCGCGTCGGTGTCGTCGAGCACGGTCAGGGTCGGCCACCCCTCGATCTCTCCGAAGGTCTGCGCCGACACCCAGGGCGCGAGCGAGCTTCCGCCCATCCCGAGGAGGACGATCCGTCGGAAGCCGTCCCTTCGTACGTCCTCCGCGAACGACCTGATCTCATCGACGCGCTCCAGGAAGTCGGTGGGCGCATCCACCCAGCCGAGGCGGTTACGGACCTCCGCCGCCTTCTCCGGATCACGTGTCCAGAGCGACGCGTCCTTGTCGTGCAACCGCCGGGAGAACCGACGAGTGGTCAGCGACTCGACGATGGCGTCGACGTGCGAGGCCTCGGTCCCGAGGTCGGACGGCTCGGGCTCTCCGCCGACCCGCAACGAGCGGGCCCGCTCGTCCGTGATGGTGGTGAGGAGCGCGTCGAAGGAGTCCATGAACTTCTGCACCCCTTCGTTCATGAGCTGCTCGGTCACGGCGGCCATGTCGATGCCCACGTCATCGAGTGCCTCGAACGTCCGACGGGCCTCGTCGACGCCGCCCTTCAACGTGTCTTCCACCACACCGTGGTCCGCGAACGCGGCGATGGTCCGATCGGGCATCGTGTTGACCGTATGGGGTCCGATCAGGGGCTCGACGTAGCGCACGTCGGAATACAATGGATCCTTGGTGCTCGTGGACGCCCAGAGGAGCCGCTGCGGACGGGCGCCCGCCTCTTCCAGGCGCTTCCAGCGATCCGAATCCAGGAGCTCCAGGAAGCTCTGGTAGGCGAGCTTCGCGTTCGCGATGGCGGCCTTGCCCATGAGATCTTCGGGGGACACCGAAGCGTCGCCGCTCGGTTCGCCGCTCTCTCCGAGGCGGATACGGTGGCTGAGGAGCTGGTCCACGAGCACGTCGATCCTGCTCAGGAAGAAGCTGGCCACCGAAGCCACCCCGTCGATCGCCTCACCTTCCGACAGGCGGCGCTCCAGCGCCCGGAGATACGCCTCCGCCACGGCCCGGTACCGCTCGATCGAGAAAAGGAGGGTGACGTTGACGTTGACGCCCTCGTAGAGCATCTGCTCGATGGCCGGCACACCGGCCGGCGTTCCGGGGATCTTGATGAGGAGGTTCGGCCGGTCGACCTCGAAGAAGAGTCGCCGGGCATCACGCATCGAGCCTTCCGTGTCGTGCGCCAGATGGGGCGAGAGCTCGAGGCTCACGTATCCATCCAGCCCGTCCGACTCGTCGTAGACGGGCCGCAGCACGTCACAGGCGTCCCGGATGTCCGCCAGCACCAGGGCCTCGTAGATCTCGTAGGCGCTCTTGCCGTCTTTGGCCGCCCGATCGATGAGCGCGTCGTAGTCTTCGCTCCCCGAGACCGCCTCGTGGAAGATCGACGGATTGGACGTGAGACCTCGCAGCCCAGCGCGGGTCACGCGTCGCTCGAGCTCGCCGCTCCGGATCTTCTCCCGGGTCAGGTTGTCGAGCCAATAGGACTGGCCGTGGTCGATGAGTTCCAGAAGCGGGTTCTCGATCTCACTCATGGTGCTCCTCCTCGTATGGTCTCTCGTCCCGAACCGGCGAGGACACGAGCGAGCGCCCTCGGCGCGCGACGTGCTCCGCAGTCAGGCCGTAGTGTTCGTAGATCTCCTTCCATGGGGCGCTGGCCCCGAAACGGTCGACACCGATGACGGC
>CAZVYM010000075.1:0-19799 GCA_964630935.1 uncultured Gemmatimonadaceae bacterium
TCCTCGAGCTCGTGCGCCTTGACGTCGTCCTCGCTGACGATCTGGCCGTCGAAGAGGTGCACCTGACGGTCCGCCACGTGCGCGTAGCGCGGATCGTGCGTCACCATGCAGATCGTCGCCCCGTCCGCGTGCAGCTCCTTCAACAGGTCCATGACCGCGTTGCCGTTCTTCGAGTCCAGGTTACCGGTCGGCTCGTCGGCCAGGAGGATCAGCGGCTTGCCCACGATCGCCCGCGCCACCGCCACCCGCTGCTGCTGACCTCCCGAGAGCTGGCTCGGATAGTGGCTCATCCGGTGCGCCATGCCCACACGCTCCAGCGCCGCCTGCACCCGCTCCTTGCGCTCCGAGCCCGCCATGCCCCGGTACGTGAGCGGCAGCTCCACGTTCTCGTAGACCGTCAGGTCGCCGATCAGGTTGAACGCCTGGAAGATGAAGCCGATCGCCTGGTTGCGGATCTTCGCCCGCTGGCTCGCCGAAAGGTTCTCGACCGGCTCACCGTCGAGCATGTACACGCCCGCCGAAGGGCTGTCGAGCAGCCCGAGGATCGAGAGCAGCGTGGTCTTGCCGCAGCCCGACGGTCCCGCGATCGAGACGAACTCACCCGTCCGGATCCCGAGGTTGACGTTGGACAGCGCGTGGGTCTCGACTTCCTCGGTGTAGAAAACCTTGCCCAGCCCGTCCAGTTGGATCAGCACACCGTTTCCGGACATCTCTCTCCCCCCGTCCCTCTGCGTTCATCTCTCACGGTGGTGGCGCTCACCGGCCACCGAGCCGTCCCGCCTATGAAGACATAGACGGAATCGAGCCCCGATAAGTTGCAGACGTGTTTCTCGGACGACCCGGTCAGCGCTTTCCGCCGTCCCGCCAGGTGCCTACGCCCGCCTGCTGCAACGCCTCCTGGACGCTCGCCTGGATCGAGGCACCGAGCCCCGCCAGATCCTCCAGGCCGGCCAGACGATCCAGGCCCGCCGTAGGGTTCAAGCCGGCCAGATGGTTCAGGCCCGCGAAGTCGCCCGGGCGGATGAAGTGGCCGCTGCCGAATGCGCGGCCCAGGCCGGCCGGGTCGTCCGATCCGAGCTCGTCGGCGGCGGCTCCGCCGACCGTGTCCTCGGTGCCCTTGCGCACCACCGCGATCCGCCCGCCGAAGCTCTCGATCTCGACGACCGCGCCGCCGCCGTTCACGTCGACGTGGTGGCGATCACCCGACTTGAACCGCTGCATCTCTCCGCCGAGGTTGGTCATCGCGCTCGAATGCACCGTAGACAGGCTGAGCGACGCGCCGGTTCCCTCGGGGACCACGATCGTCACCGAGCCACCGAACGTTCCGAAATAGTAGGAGCCCTTGGGATCGAGGGAGCCTTCGTAGCGGATCCGCCCGCCGGTGGTGCCTACGTCGACCGACGTCGGGTGGGCGTTCTCGAAGACGATGCTCCCCCCCACGGATTCTCCCGTCACGTCTCCGGCGACGTCCACGAGCCTGATCTCACTCGCCGTGCTCTCCACGTCGACCTTACCCTGCGCCCCCTGGACCAGGATCTTGCCGGTGGTCGACGACGCCTTGACCGAGCCCGTTCCACCCTTGACCGTCACGTCTCCCTGGAGCGTCTCCGCGTCCACGTCTCCGTTGACGCCGTCGACGGTCATGTCGGCGTACATCCCCTCCAGGTTCACCGAGAGGGTCCGCGGGACCGAGATCGTGTAGTCCACGATGGTGACGGGACCGCGGTCGGCCTCCGCCTCGACCGAGACGCGGTCGCCGCTCCTCTGGATCTCGATGTGCGTCCTTCGCGAGTGGCTCGCCTGGACGCGGATCTCGTTCCGATCCCACCCCGTCACCGCGATGCTTCCGCCGGGGACCTCCACGTCGAGCCGTTGGGCACCCGCCGCCGGAAAGACCGTATCGGTCTGCTGCTGCATCATGCCGAGGGCCATCAGGGCCCCGATCACCACACCGTTCATCCTCGTTCCCCTTTCGTCTAGCTACGGGCCTGCATGGCGACGGCCGCCTGCCGCAGCACCCTGAGCTTGGTCCTCTGCTGATTGATGAGCATCCTGTTCAGGAGCTCACTGGACGGATCCTTCGCCAGCGCGTCCCGAATCCGCGTGATCGCGTCGTCGATGGTCTGGAGCGACTCGTCGAGTGTCTTCACCGTCTCGGGCGCCAGAACGTCCCTTCCCTGATCGACCAGCGATTGGAGCTGGAGAAGCGCCTGGTCGTACGCGGCGTCGCCCGAAGCCGCCATCCGCGCGGCCGAGCCGAACGGAGGCGCGGTTGTCGCCACCGCGGGTTGCCCGGCCGGGGCCGGCCTCGACAGCGCCACCCACATCCCTCCGGCCGACATCAGCGCCACGATGACCGCGGCGGCCGCGAGCTGCGGAAGCGTGAGCGCGAAGCGGCGCCGCGCCGTCCGGGCGGCTTCGATCGGGATGACCTCCGCGGCCGCTCCCACCCGAGCCTCCCCTCCGCCGAAGCGCTCACCGGGCCGGTCGGCCCGATCCGACGCCCGAGCGCCCGCGATGCGCGCCTCGATGCCCGCCCACATGCCTTCGGGCGCACGTGCTTCGCCCGGAAGATCCCGAACGTCGGCCAACAGGCCGCTCAAGCTCTCGTGCTCCCGTCGGCAGTCGGCGCACGCGTCGAGGTGCGCCGAGGCCCGAGCCTCCTCGTCGGGCGTCAACAGCCCGTCGAGCAGATCGTTCAGCCGCTCCGTCGAAAGGTGGTCGTTCATCGTTCCAGCGCCTCCTGAACCAGCTTGCGGGCCCGGTGGATCTGGGCCTTCACGGTGCCCAGCGTCACGCCCGTCATCTCCGCGATCTCGTCGTACTTGTATCCCTGCACGTCCCTCAGGACGAGCACCTCACGCGCCTTGCCGGGGAGTGCGGCGATCGCACGCTCGAGATCGACTCGAGTGCCCGGCATCGCCGCCACCGCCTCCCGCCCGTACCGCTCCAGGTCGACCTCCGCCACCTCCCTCGCCCCGCGTCTCCCCTTCGTGCGCCGACTCTGCAGAACCACGTTCACCGTCAGGCGGTGCAGCCAGGTCGTGAACCGGCTGTCTCCCCGGAAGGACGCGAGCCGCTCCCATGCCCTCACGTAGGCGTCCTGTGCGAGCTCCGCCGCTTCCTCCGCATCCGCGCACATGCGCAGGCAGAGGGCGTACACCCGATCCGCCGTGCGCCGGTACACTTCCTCGAAGGCCCGTCCGTCGCCCCGCTGGGCGCGACCCACCAGGACTTCGACGGTCTCCTCGCTCGATGTGGTCACCGGCTCTTCCGGCCGTACGGCAGCGGAACCCATGTCCTCCCGATCGTCATCGTTTCGTTCTGTCATCGGGTTGGATGCCGGTTGAGGTTGGATTGTTGGAGCGCATCCGCGGCCTCCGCGAGAAGGGCGAGCCCGTGGAGCGCAGCGGCACGCGACGTCGGATCCAGCAGCGAGAGCATGCGGGCCACGCGCTCGGGGTCGAGGACGCTGCGGGCGTCCCGGATCCTCTCCCCCACTTCGGTCAGACGCACGTTCGTCACCCGGCGGTCGGCCGGGTCGCGCTCGCGCCGCACGAGACCGGACGCTTCCAGGCGCTTGAGCGTCAGGGACATCGTCGACGGAGTCACGCCCAGGTGCTCGGCCAGCTCCGTGACCATCGTGGGATCGTCCCGATCCAGGTAGGTCAGCAGGTTCGCCTGGTGCGCGCTGACCCGCCGCCCCCCTCGGGGATCCTGCACCACGCGCTGGCGGCAGGCGTGCTGGATGCGGGGAACGGCGCTGAGGACGGTTCGCACATCGGACATGACGGACTCGGCTGCCTGGAGGTCGAGGTGGGCACGATGTCGGGTGCGCATGCCTGATCCATGCGCCGGTCACTCTCCGGAACGACTCGATCATATAATAGTTTGATGTGTCAAATCAATATTTATCTCCGTTGTGGACATCGAAGTGAGACGAGCGAGGTCCTCCTTCCGGAGATCGCCCGCATCCTTCCCACCGCGCATCCTTCCCCCCGGAGGTACGTCCGGCGGACGTCCATGCGCGTCGGCGTTGCGCAGGCATCCCGGCGCCACGAACGTAGGCCAGATCGACCCTCCCACATGCGCATCCTCGAATGGACCACTTGCTCCAGGATCTCCGCTTCGCGGTTCGCTCCCTGGTGAGGAACCCGGCGGTCTCGCTCGTCGCGGCGGTCTCGCTCGCCCTCGGCATCGCCGCGGCGGCCTCGATCTTCAGCGGCGTGGACGTCTTCATGATCCGACCGCTCGCCTACGAGCAGTCCGGGGATCTGGTGAGCGTCCACACGACGAACGCCGAGCGCGGATGGACGGACGCCCCCTCCTCCTGGCCGGACTTCGATGACTGGCGGCACGCCTCGAAGACCCTCGAGCTGGCGGGCTATCATGGCACGGGGGTGAACCTGTCGGGTGGCGACCGCCCGGAGCGGCTGGACGGCCTGGAGGTGTCGGCCGGCTTCCTGAAGACGCTTCGCGTCAAGCCCGAGCTCGGCCGGGCCTTTCGGCCCGAAGACGAGCGGATGTCCGCTTCGCACGTGGTCATCCTGAGCCACGCCCTCTGGCAGCGGAGCTTCGGCGCCGATCCCTCGATCGTGGGCCGCACGGTCCAGCTCGACGGCGCGCCCTTCGAGGTGGTCGGTGTCCTGCCGCCCAGGTTCGAGTTCAGCGGACCGCTCGATCTACTGGTGCCACTGCGCGTCGGCGCCAACCCCGACCGGGCGAGCCGTTGGGTCCGTGTCGTCGGCCGTCTCCGCAACGATGCGACGCTCCAGCAGGCACGGACGGAGATGGGCGCGCTCGAAGCACGTCTCGCCTCGAGCTACCCCGGCGCCGACGGCGGCATGTCCGCGGGCGTCATCTCGCTGCAGCGCGCGTGGTTCAGCGAGGGCTTTCGGCAGGGGAGCCTGATCTCCAGCGTCGCGGTTCTCTTCGTCCTTCTCATCGCGTGCGCCAACGTCGCCAACCTCCTGCTGGCGCGTGGGGCGGTGCGAGAGCGTGAGATCGCGCTTCGGAGCGCCCTCGGCGCCGGCCGCGCCCGCATCGTCCGACAGCTTCTGACCGAGAGCGTGATCCTGGCGGCATTGGGGGGAGGGGTGGGCCTGCTCCTCTCGGTGGAGGGCATCCGCTGGATCCGGAGTCTCCTTCCGGGGACCTTTCCCCAGGTCGACCAGATCGTCCTCAACGGCCGGGTCGTCTTCTTCACGCTCCTCGTCTCCCTGGGCTCGGGCATCCTCTTCGGGCTGGCACCTGCGGCCCAGGGCCTGCGAGCGAACCTGCGAGACGCGCTCTCCGAAGGAGGACGGGGCGGCACCGGGAGATCGGGCAACCGGATGCGACGTGCGCTGGTCGTGGCGGAGATCTCGCTGTCGTTCGTCCTTCTCGTGTCGGCCACGCTCCTCGTTCAGGCGTTCTCCGGACTGCAGACCACGGATCTCGGGTTCGAGGTGGAGCACCGCGTGACGGCTCGTCTGAGCTTGCCGCCGATCGAGTATCCGGCGGCGGAGCAGCGGCGGGAGTTCTTCCGGGAGCTCGAGGATCGGGTCGCGGCCTTGCCGGGAGTGACGGCGGTGGGCTTGACCGGCCAACTCCCGCTACGGGGCGCGAACAGGACGTTCTACTCGATCCCGGAGGAGGGGCCGGTGGACCCCTCCCGACGCCCTGCCACGGTGTTCCGCGACGTCTCGCCCGACTACTTCCGGACGATGGGGATGTCGCTGCTGGCCGGCCGGAGCTTCACGCGGGACGACGCGGCCGGCACGCCGCGCGTGCTCGTCGTCAACAGGAAGTTCGCCGACCGCCACTGGCCGGGGCAGAGCCCGCTCGGCAAGAAGGTCGAGATCGCCGGGTCCGTGCGGGAGATCGTCGGCCTGGTCGAGGACACCCACGATTTCGGGCCGGACCAGGACGCGCCTTCCGTGATCTACGACCCCCTCTATCAGGCGGACCTGAGCGGGGCGACGCTCGTCGTGGAGAGCGACCAGGACCCCCAGAACCTGGTCGAGACCCTCAGGAGCACGCTCCGCACGATCGATCCCGACCAGCCGCTCTACTCGATCCAGACGGTCCGGCAGCTCCTCGACGATTGGCTGGGAGGCTCGTCGGCCATGGCCGAGATCCTGGCCGTGATGGCCGCGCTCGCGTTTCTGTTGGCGTCGGTGGGGGTGTACGGCGTGATGGCCTACTCGGTGGCGCGGCGCACGCAGGAGGTCGGCGTGCGCATGGCGCTCGGAGCGCAACGAGCCGACGTGCTTCGCCTGGTGCTCCGACAGGGTGGCGCGATGGCGGTGATCGGCATCGCGGCCGGTCTGGCCATCGCGATGGTCACGACCCGCTTCCTGGCTTTCTTCCTCTACGGTGTGAGCCCGTTCGACCCGTGGACGTTCGCGGGTGTCGTGGCGACACTCCTGGTCACCTGCCTGGCCGCGAGTTGGATCCCCGCCCTCCGGGCCACGCGCGTCGATCCGATCTCGGCATTGCGGACCGAATGACGCGCGGGGGGGGCGGGTCGCCGACGAAGGCGAGCATCCCGCGTCGGAGGCGACGTGCCGAAGCCTACCCGACCCCCGTCCCGTCGTCCTAGCTTTCCTGCTTCATGACCGCCGCGCTCCGCGGCGGCGAACCTTCCCACCAAAGCCTTCCCCGACCCATGGACTGGATCACCAGCCCCCACCACTGGATCGCGCTCCTCACCCTGACGATCCTCGAGATCGTGCTCGGCGTGGACAACATCGTCTTCATCTCGATCCTGGCCGAGCGTGTGAAGCCCGACTTGCGCGCACGCGCCCGAAAGAGCGGGCTCTTCCTGGCGATGTTCACGCGCATCGCCCTGCTCCTCTTCATCGTGGAGATCATGCGCCTCACCGGACCGCTCTTCTCCGTGGGCTCCCACGCCGTGTCGGGCCACGACCTCATCCTGCTCGGCGGGGGGCTCTTCCTCCTCTGGAAGTCGACCAGGGAGATCCACGACAAGCTGGAGGGCGAAAGCACCACGGACGGTGAGGGCAGACCATCCGCCTCGTTCTTCCTCGTGGTGTTCCAGATCGCGGCGCTCGACGTCGTGTTCAGCCTGGACTCGGTCGTGACGGCCATCGGCATGGCGGATCACCTCGCCGTCATGATCATCGCCATCGTCCTGGCCGTCGGGTTCATGATCTTCTCGGTCGGATGGGTGGCCCGCTTCATCGAGTCGCACCCCACCGTGAAGATGCTCGCCTTGTCGTTCCTGCTCCTGATCGGGATGTCGCTGATCCTGGAAGGGGCGGGCCAACACGTGCCCAAGGGCTACATCTACTTCGCGATGGGCTTCTCCATCCTGGTGGAGATGTTGAACATGAGGGCCAGACGAACCGAGAAGGCTCCGGTGCACCTCCGGGGGCCGTCCTGGGAGGATCCGGGCCAGGCCGGCTCCTGAGCGTCAGGACCGATTTGCCGTCTTCGCCGGCTCGAGCGGACGATCGCGGAAGGTCTCGAGGAACCGCTCGAGGCGATCCAGGTCGGCGTCGTTGGTCGCGATCCCCACCGAAGCGCGCAGCGCCCCCACCGCGACGTCCTCGTCGAAGCAGTCGGCCAGACTCTTCAGGCTGAACTCGCCCGGGCCCATCGACTGGAAGCACTGGAGCGCCGAGCCCGCCGGAAGCCCGAAGGCGACCTCGGAGGCCCCCGGGTTGCAGAAGCATCCGCCACGCAGGGAGATGCCTTGGTCACTGGCCTCTCGCTCGACGATCCCGAAGGGGACGATGCGGCCCGACGGATCCAGCAGGTTGAACGCCACGGTCCCTCCCCGCATCTCGGTGGACATCGGTCCGTAGATCGTCGCGAGAGAGCGTCCGTTCCCGTGGTGAAGGCCCGAGAGGATGTCGAGCAGCCGCTCCGTCAGAGCACCGACGCGCGCGTGGATCGCCTCCACGCCCACGTCCTTCAGGAAGGCGAGCCCCGCCGATACGGCGGCGATCCCGAGGAAGTTGAGGGTGCCGTCCTCGAACGCGCCCTCGTCCACGCGCAGCTGGTGGATCCGGTTCTGGACGGATACGTACTCCACGGTGCCGCCGGCGAACCATGGCCGGCGCAGCCGGGCCAAGGCGTCCCTGCGCGCGATGAGCGCGCCCACTCCGGTCGGGAAGCCGAACATCTTGTAGAACGAGACGCACGCGAAGTCGGGCTTCACCCGCGAGAGATCGAGCACGCTCGTGGCCACGTACGCGGCCGCGTCGAGAAGCACGTCGTAGCCTTGGCCCCGAGCCTCCTCGACCAGCGAGAGCGGGTGCTGCACGCCCGAGAAGTTCGACTGGGCGGGAAAGGCGAACAGGCTGGGCGCGCTTCCCGCCGGCGGAATCTCCACCCCGGACCGCATCCGGGTCTCGGCATCCAGCGGCAGATAGACGACCTCCGCATCGCGCGCCTCGGCGTAGAGGCGGATTCCGTTCACGGAGTTGTGGTTGTCCTGGAGCAGGACGAAGCGGGAATCGGCTTCGAAGGGATAAGCCTCGCCGACCAGCTTCAGCGCGCCGGAGGCGTTCGCGGTGAATACGACGGCGTACTCGGCCGGATCCGCACCGAAGAACTCGAGCACGGCGTGTCGCGCCTGCTCCACGATCCGCGTGGCCGCGGCGGACGCCGGGTTCTCGGAGTGGGGATTACCCAGGACGTGACGCTCCAGGAACGCCTCGTGCTGTCGGAGCTGGGAGCCGGCGTAGAGACCGCTCCCCGTGTAGTCGAGGTAGACGTGTCCGCCCTCGTCGAGGCGCGCGAACTCCGAGGACCTCAGAGCCTCGAAGCGTCGGTGCTGAGCCTGTTGATCCATGGCCTTCATTCTATCGAACGATGAAAAGCGGCGCCGCCCCTGTCCGAGGAACGGCGCCGCGAAACGCTCGACGTGGCGTCGAGGGCTACATTCCCGCGGTCTGCACGCCCGCCTTGCCGTCGGCGGAGACGTTGAAGTACACGTACATCCCCGTGGCCGCGTGTCCTGCCATGTAGCAGATGGCGGCATAGTTCCCGGCCTTCGAGGCCGTGAAGTTCAGCGTCTCGCTCCCGCCGGGGGCGAGCCCTTCGGTGGCCGTGTGCGGGTTCGAGACCGCGCCCGCGAAGACCGGCTCGTCCGTCGGCGTCGCCGAGAACCCGCTGGTCTTGTCCACGATCCCGATCGAGTGCGCCATCGCCGGATCGGCGTTCTTGAAGTCGAGCGTGACCTTGGCTCCCTCGGGCACCGTGATGATCATGTCGCCGTCATGGCCGCCGTTGAAGTTCCAGTGGTTCTTGGCGTCCGTGAGCCCGGCCGTGATCGTCATCTTGACCGTGTTCGTGCCCTTGTCGTAGCTGAACCAGTCGGGCGTCGTCATCGGGGCGCTCGACGCATCCGGCTGGCTGGTCTGGGTCGCGGCTGGCTGCGCCGGCTGCGCCGCCGACGTATCGGGCTGGTTGGCCGGCATCTGGTTGGAGGACTCTCCGCCCCCGCAGGCGGCCAACGCCAACAGCATGGCGGCCGGGAGAATCGAAAAGCGCTTCATATGTAGTTCCCTGTCTGGGTGGCTGAGCAAGCGGACCGGTCGCGGGGCCACCCCCCGCGGCCGCGCATTCGTCCACCCGGGCTCGATGGGCCCGGGACCTTCACAGGCCTTGAAGATACAAGGATCGGGCCAGCAAGGTAGAACGAGGCGGAACGGGCGCGGTGGCCGAAGGGGCCTCCGGGGCCGGGCAAGGTAGAACGAGGCGGAACGGGCGCGGTGGCCGGAGGAGTATCCGGGGCGGGGCCGCGGCGTCTCCTCTCCCTCGGGCGCAGCGGGGCGTGTCCCGAGCTGTCAGGTGGAGTAGTAGGCCGCGTTCTCGTCGATGTAGCCGTGGGTCAGATCGCAGCCCCACGCACGCGCTCCCGCCTCGCCGACCCCGAGATCCACGTCGAGATCCACGGGGTCGCCCTTGAGGAGACGCCTCACCCCTGCTTCGTCGAAGTCGACCCGGAGCCCCCCGCTCAGCACACGCACGCCACAGAGGTCCGCTTCGATGGCCCGCGGATCCACGCGAACGTCGAAGCACTTGCCGACCGCCATGAGGATCCTTCCCACGTTGGGATCCCCCCCGTAGACCATCGTCTTGACGAGCGGCGAGTTGACGAGCGATTTGGCCACCTTGCGGGCATCGCCCCGGCTGGCCGCGCCCGACACCGTGACTCTGAGGAGCGTGCTGGCGCCCTCCCCGTCTCGGGCGAGCATCTCGGTGATGCGCGTGAACGCATCCCGGAGCCCCCGCTCGAACCCGGCTTCCTCCACGGGACCGGCCAGCCCGTTGGCGAGGACGGCGCAGCTGTCGGAGGTGCTCGTGTCGCTGTCGACGGAGAGCATGTTGAACGTGTCGTCCACCACCCTGCGGAGGACGGCGTCGAGCACATCCGGCTCCATCTTCGCGTCCGTGAATCCGTAGACGAGCATCGTGGCCATGTTGGGCTCGATCATGCCCGAGCCCTTCGCGACGACCGTGATGGTGGCTTCGCCGACCGACAGGGACACCGCCTTCGGGTGCGTATCGGTCGTCATGATGCCCTCCGCGCCGACCATCGGGTCGTCCTGGAGGGAAGCCGCGAGCTCGGGGAGCGCCCCCTCGATCTTGTCGATCGGGAGCGGGACGCCGATCACGCCCGTCGAGCTCATGAGCACGAGTGCCGAATCGATGCCCAGCGCTTCGGCGGTCGCTCGTCCCATCCGTCTGGCGCGGTCGATACCTTCATCGCCCCGTCCCACGTTCGAGACACGGCTGTTGATCACCACCGCTTGCAGGCGACCTCCCCGGATGATCTCCCGGCCCACCAGCACCGGCGCTCCCGGCACCTGGTTCCGCGTGAACACCGCGGCCGCGGTGGCCGGCACCTCGGAGACGAAGAGGGAGAGGTCCCGTCCCTCCCCTTCCGCCTTGATGCCGCAGTGGGTGGCTGCACACCGAAAGCCCATGGGGAAACGGGGTGATGCGTGGAAGGGCATGACGACTGTCCGGATGGAGGTGGCGGCGGGACGTCAAAGATGTCCGGGACGCCGTCCGGCCTCAAGCCGTTGCGAAGCAGTGGCTCCCGGCGGTGGCACCATCGGCCCGACCTCACCCGGCGATCCGATCTCGACCGGGACGCTCCCGGGCGATCGGCCCCGGGTCCCGCCGGCCCATCGAATCGGAGGCCGGCCGACCGGCCCTACCCGTCCGCGTGCTCGGCGAGACGCGCGCGCAACTGGTCGAGAAGACCGAGCAGGCGCCGCACGTCGCCGTGCGACATTCCATCGAAGATCGCGTCGTCGGTACGGTTCACGGGCTCGTCCAGAGACGCGAGAAGATCGAGTCCCTCGGCCGTGATCCGACAGTAGACGCGGCGCCGGTCGTCCGTGTCCCGCGCGCGGTCCACCCATCCCTTCCGTTCGAGACGGTCCAGGATCCGCGTGACGCCTGGGGTGCGCTCGATCATGCGCGTGGCGATGTCGAGCGTCGGGAGGCCGCCGGGCTCCACGCCCCTCAGAATCCGCAGGACGTTGTACTGCTGAAAGGTCACATCGGCTTCGGCCAACACCGTGGCGAAGCGCCGCCTCGCGACGTCGGACGTGCGCAGGAGGGAGAGCAGCGCCTCCTGGGCGAGCGAGTGGAACGGCTTGTCCTGATGGAGGTCCTCCGCCACGCCGGGCACGCGCCCGGACCTTCCGGTTCCCCTTCTTCCGCGTGGGCTCATGCCGTCCTCACCGGGGCCGTCAGCCGGCGTATCGCAGGCTGCCCTCGTGAAGGATCAGCCCCGAGCCGGTACGCACGGTCATCTTCGGCTTGCTGCCCAGATTCATGGCGGAGCATCCGTACTCCCCGTCCTTGTTGATGGCCACGAACTTCTCCCCGGGCACGTAGTCGAGGCCCACTGCCCGGTAGCGCTCCATAATCATGTCCTCGGCGTCTTCGCAAGCTTCCTGCGGAGAGCGTCCTTCTCTCATCCGCATCACGATGTAGTAGGACGCACAGGACTTCATGACGTCCTCTCCGCGACCCGTGGCTCCGGCCGCTCCCACCGAGTTGTCCACGTAGAGGCCCGCCCCGAGGATCGGCGAGTCGCCCACTCGACCCGGGACCTTCCAGCTCATGCCGCTGGTCGTCGTGATACCCGCGATGTCGCCTTTCGCGTCCACCGTCAGGACGTTCGTCGTGCCATGGTGGGACTCGATGGGGCCCCCCTTTCCGCCGGTCAGCTCCGGATGACCCTGGAGGTGGTCCGGCGGGCCGTAGTCGTCCTTGTCGCTCAGGCTCTCGCGCCAACGCAGCCAGATCTCGCGGGCCTTGGGGGTAAGCAGGTTCTCCTCCTCGAAGCCCCACGACTTCGCGAACTCGAGCGCGCCCTTCCCCACGAGCATGATGTGGTCGGTGTGCTCCATGATGACGCGAGCGACGGACGAGGGCGTCTTGATGTTCTCGAGCGCACCCACCGAGCCCGCGCTGTACGTGCGGCCGTCCATGCACGAGGCGTCGAGCTGCACGACGCCGTCGTAATCCGGAAGGCCGCCGTAGCCGACGCTGGTGTCCTCGGGATCGACCTCGATCGTGTTCGCCCCCTTCTCGACGACATCCATGGGCGAGCCACCTGCCATCAGGACGGCCCAGGCGGCGACCATGGCGTCGTGTCCCGTCTGGTTCGTGTGGCTCGTGACCACGATCGGAATGGACGCGGGTGCTCTCACGCCCGCGCGTACGGCTCCGTCCAGGCTCGGAAGTCGTCGGAGCGCGGCGGCTCCGGCGCCGGCCAGAGCCGAATGCCGAATGAAGTCACGACGATCGATGGAATCGGGCATGGCGATCACTCTCCGTGGATCCGGGGCCCCGTGGTCCCGACGCCGGCCATCGTAGGCTCCGCCTCCGGCGAGCGCAAAGGGAATCCGACGGGGGTTGTTCGCCGGCCGTCCCCTTTCTAGAGTCCTTCTTTCCCCCGAGCAGACCCCGAGCTGGGCGCCCCGTCCGGGTGCCCGGGATCGATCCTTCCCGATGCCGATCGTCGCACATTCGCCGCTGCCGACCTTCGCGACCCTCAGAGCCCAGGGCCACGAGGTGCTGTCGCTCGACCGGGCGGTGCACCAGGACATCCGGGAGCTGCACATAGGCCTGCTCAACATGATGCCCGACGCGGCGCTGCGGGTCACCGAGCGGCAGTTCATCCGCCTCGTCGGAAGCTGCAATCAGATCGCCCAGTTCTACGTGCATCCGTTCTCGGTTCCGGGGCTGCCGAGGAGCGGAGAGACCCGGGCCTACATCGACACCTACTACACGACGTTCGAGAAGCTGCGCGAGGACGGCCTGGACGCGCTCATCATCACGGGAGCGAACGTCGCCAATCCGACGCTCGAGGAGGAGCCGTTCTGGGCGCCGCTCCAGGCCGTGGTCGAATGGGCGGCCGAACGCGTCACGTCGGTGCTCTGCTCGTGCCTGGCCACGCACGCCCTCCTCAAGCACTTCTACCACATCGACCGCGTGCGCCTGCCGCAGAAGCGCTGGGGCGTGTACAGCCACCGGGTGGACGACCCGGGCCATCCGCTGCTTCGCGACGTGAACACGCGCTTCGACGTGCCGCACTCGCGCTACAACGCGATCACCCCGGAGCAGTTCCGGAGCGCGGGGCTGAAGGTGCTCGCCGAAAGCGACGAGGGCGACGTGCACCTCGCCGTGAGCCCCGACCAGTTCCGCGTGATCTACTTCCAGGGACATCCCGAGTACGACATCAACAGCCTACTCAAGGAGTACGTGCGGGAGCTCAGGCGCTATTTCGCCGGAGAGCTCGACGAGCTGCCGCCCCATCCCCAGAACTACTTCTCGCCCGAGGCGGCCGCGCTCGCGGGACGCTACATCGAGGAGGCCGAGTCGGCACGCAGGCGTGGCGAAGCGATTCCGCGCTTTCCCGAGGACGAGATGCTGCCCCTTCTGGACAACACGTGGGGCGACACCGGCAAGGCCTTCTTCAACAACTGGCTCGGCTGGGTCTACCGGCTGACCCACATGGATCGTCACCGGCTGTTCATGGAGGGTATCGATCCGAGCGACCCGCTCGGGTTGGGGGTTCGCTGACCTGCCACGAGGTCGGGCTCACTCCCCGGCCCCCCCGCTCCGGGCGGTCGGAGGAGCGGGCGTCCGGCTCACGAGCTCGTCGTGGAGGGCCTTCCACTGCGTCCGATCCAGGGTCGCCACGGCCGCCCGGAACCCGTTGCGCGGCGTGTCCCCCATGGCTGCACGGGCGAACGCGTCCAACTGCGTGCGCCAATCGGGCACCTCGGAGAGCACGGCGGCCGCACGCACGGGGTCGGCGACGAGTCTCCGGCACAAGGCAGCTCCGAGGGTGGTGTCGGCGGCAGGAGGCATCTGCACGGCGGGCGGCGCGGCGTACTCGGCTTCCTGGTGCTTCATGATGATGGGCACCGAGACCTTGTTGGGCGTCTGGATACCCTCGGACAGGTGGTACTTCTTGTCGAGCTGCGCGATCTCCTGTCCGGGATGGTCGTGGTGGTCGAAGCTCCCCAGAGACTGGACATAGTGCGCCAGAGCGAACCGGTCCTGGGGCGAGATCATGTTGAACGCGCCCATGCCGGTCCCCTTCACTCCCTCGGTGATCGTCGTGTAGATGTCGGCGATCGTGGCTCCCCGAGTCCAGCCGTGGGAGCTCGTGAAGTCGCGAGGAGGAGGCTTGAGTCCCGCGGCCGCGGGGCCGTCCCCCTTCCCGTTCGCCCCGTGGCACACGGTGCAGTAGGTGCCGAACAGTTGCTTTCCCTTGGCCACGGCCCCGGGAGATCCCGCGACCATCTCGTGGAGGTCGAGGCCGGGCGTCGTCTTGCCCGTCTCCGGGGGAAAGATGGTGGGATCGGGTTGTACCGGCTGGATGGCTTCCTGGTACGTGAGCTTCTGGTCCGCATGCCCCTGGATGAGCCAGCCGCCCACGGCGATGGCAACGCCGAGAGCCGCCAGGGTGGCCGCCACGACGCCGACGATCTTCGATTCCTGTGACATCCCGCGTCCCTTCATGACAGGTGGAACTCCAGACCTTCGGCGAGGAAGGGATCACCCACGGGCATGTCCTCCCCCAGGCTCATTCCGCGCCGGAGCACCAGGAGCCCTCCCGAGACGAAGAACGCCGCGAACGCCAGCTCCGGCCACCCGAGGTGGATCCCGTTCCCGAGGATGGGCGAGATCAGCCAGAACACGTCCACGAACTCCATGAAGAGCACCCACAACGAGACCCATCTGAGCCGCTTCCAGCTCTTCTTGTCGTTCCTGGACATCAACGCCAGGAACGGCACGAAGAAGTGGCCGATCCCCAGCAGGATGAACACGAGCTCCATCGATCCGGAGGTACGCTGGTGGAACCAGAAGACCTCCTCCGGAAGGTCGGCGTACCACTGAAGCAGGTACTGGGAGAAGGCGATGTACGCCCAGAAGATGGTGAACCCGAAGAGGAGTCCGCCGAGGTTGTAGAGGTGGTCCGGGGTGACGCCGGGGAGTCGGCCGCGCCGCTGGAGATAGATGACGGCCAGCGCCGCCGCGGCGATCGAGGACGTGACCGCCCCCGCGAAGAGATAGACGCCGAAGATGTCGCTGTACCACGCTGCTTCCAGGCTGGACACCCAGTCGAACGCGAAGCTCGTGAGCGTCAGGGCCAGAATGACCATGAACACCGGAGAGAAGCGCCGCAGCTTCACCGTGATCGTGGCATCCATCGTACGGTCCTGGCGCGTGGACCGCTTGACCAGCAGGAAGTACGACAGCACCCACAGCGCCAGACAGACCACCAGCCGGATGATGAAGAACGGATAGTTGAGCCAGTGGGACTTGAGCACGATGGGCGTGATCGAGTCGGCACCCGGCTGGGTCCACGAGAAGACGACGGGTAGAGCGAACAGGGCGACCAGCCCGATGGGCACCAGCCAGGGGGTCAGCACGGCGATCCTCTCCGGGGCCCGCCGCAGGGGCACGCTCCACATGGCGCCGGTCACATGCTGCAGAGCGACGAGGAAGAGCGCGCCGAGGGCGAGGCACGCCGTGATGACGAACCAGAGGATCCAGTTGGCCCAGAAGCGGTGGCTCCCGTCCAGGAAGTACGTGGCCACGACCCCCGCGGCACCCAGGGCGGAGAGTGCCCACAGACCACGACGCACCATCTGCGACGTCACGTGGGCGGGGAACGACCGCTCCCGTGAGCGGTCTCGCGCGTCGTCGCCGATCAGGGGTGAACCGGCCGCCATGCCCTGGGCATCGACACTCATCTCTTCAAATCCCTTTCGAACGCGTGTTGCGAGCGTTGCAGCGATCGCACGTAGTGGACGATCGCCCAGCGGTCGTGCTGGGAGATGTCGGCCGCGTAGCCGGGCATGGTGCCGAAGCCGTTCGAGACGACCCAGTACAGGAAGCCGTCGGACGCGTCGCGCAGCGTCGACGACTGGAGATTGGCCGGCTGTACGACGTAGGTGCTGTCGAGCCAGGTCTTGCCGGTACCGAGCTTGTCGTGGCAGACCGCGCAGTGGATGTCGAACATGCTTCTGCCCCGGTCCAGCACCTGTGCCGTGACGGGGAGCGGGTCCATGAGGTCCTTTCCGCCCTCCTCGGGCGTCGTCGCGAGGATGGGCATGAAGCCACGAGGCACCGTTCCGTTCGGAGGAAGCTGCATGCCGCGTCCGCTCGAGAAGAACGTGTCGGGAGCCTCGGCATCGAGCCTCGGCTGGTTCTCCATCTCCACCATCGGCTTGACGGTCGGAAACGTCCTGACCACCCACCCCGTCCCGAATCCGGCCACGACGCACGCCGCCGCGATCCCGCCGACCGTCTTGGCCCACCATCCCGGGCCGGCCTTCGGGTAGCGCGGCGCCGGAATGACCTCGGTCGACTCGGCGCCGACCGACCTCAGCGCGTTGACGGCCGCGTCGGTGTGGAGCTTGCCGTCCACCGGCATGAGGACCAGCGCGAACTTGTCGCGCGTGATGTCCTTGCTGGACTTGCTGTTCAGGACGGGATCGCCGAACGCGGGCAGCCGGTTGAAGACGAACAGCATCGCCAGCGCAGCCGTGAAGGTCCCGACCAGGATCGTCCCTTCCAGCGTGACGGGGATCCAGGCCGGCCATCCGTTGTACGGCTTGCCCGCCGTCAGCAGGGGATAGCTCTGCGTGCTCGTCCACCACACGAACGCGAACACCGAGATCGCGCCGATCGCGCCCATGATGAAGACGAGGACGCCGAGCTTGGACTTCGGCAGGTCCAGGGCCTCGTCGAGGCCGTGCACGGGATAGGGCGTGAACGCCTCCAGCCTGGCGAACCCCATCTTCTTGATCTTGGGGATCGCCTCCAGCAGATCATCGGCCGAGGGAAAGAGTCCGAGGACACCGAAGACGGGCTCAAACATGCTCTGCCTCCACCCGTTTCGACCGGTAGTGGACGATGTCGGGCTTCACTTCCCAGGCCGCGATGATGGGCAGCTTCTTCAGGAAAAGCAGGAGCAGCGTGAGGAAGATGCCGACGGAGCCGAGGAGAATCGTGAAGTCGACGAGGGTCGGGCGATACACGCCCCACGACGACGGCAGATAGTCGCGATGGAGCGACAGGATGATGATCGTGTAACGCTCCAGCCACATCCCCAGCGTCACGCCCGCCGAGACCAGCACCATGACCGGCACCGAGTGGCGGAGCTTCTTGAACCAGAGCAGCTGCGGCAGGAGGCAGTTGAAGAAGATCGTCAGGGAGCCCGCCCACCATTGGTCACCCCAGACGTAGTTCGCGAAGATGTAGCGGATGAAGGTGTTGGAGCTGTACCAGGCCGTGAAGCCCTCCATCAGGTACGCGTACGCCATGAGACACGACAGGAAGAGGACCGTCTTGTTCAGCAGGTCCATGTGCCGCTCGGTGACGAAGCTCTCGATCCCCATGGCCGTTCGCACGAACGCGAAGACCAGCACCACGCCCGCGAATCCCGAGAACGCGGCCCCCACCACGAAGTAGGGGGGGAAGATCGTCATGTGCCATCCGGGCACCATCGATGACGCGAAGTCCATGGAGACGATGCTGTGCACGCTCAGCGCCAGCGTCGTGGTCAGACCGGCGAGGAGGAGATAGGCCCTCTCGTACTGCAGCCAATGGCGGGCGTTGCCGATCCAGCCCAGGCTCAGCAGCCCGAACACCCACCGCTTCACCTTGCTCTGGACCCTCGAGCGCATCGAGCCGAAGTCGGGGATCAGCCCCAGGTACCAGAACAGCACGGACACGCTGAAGTAGGTGACGACCGCGCACACGTCCCAGACCAGGGGGGAGCGGAAGTTGACCCACATGTCCCGCTCGTTGGGATAGGCGAACAGCCAGTGCGGCAGCCAGGGGCGACCGACGTGGATCGCGGGGAACATCATGGCACAGACGAAGGCGAAGACCGTCACGGCCTCGGCCGTCCGGCTGATGGCGTTCCGCCATCGCTGTCGGAACAGGAGGAGGATGACGGAGATCAGCGTTCCGGCGTGCCCGATCCCGACCCAGAACACGAAGTTGATGATCAGGAAGCCCCAGACCACGGGGATGTTGTTCCCCATGGTCCCGATGCCGGTGTAGATCATGTAGCCGGCGGCGCCGAGCCCGGTCAGCGCCACCAGGCTCGTGATCGCGACGGCGACGTACCAGGATCGCGGCGGCCGGGATTCACTCAGCTCCAGAACCTTGTCGTCGATGTCCGCGATCGAGACGTCGCCTTGGACGAGTGGCTCGAGGCGGAGAGCCTCGGGCAGCTCGCCGGGGGCCGATGCCGTTCTCTCGCGCCGGCGGGCGGTGACCACGGCCTCAGGCATGGTCCTTCTCCTTCGACCCTTCGGCCGGGTTTCTCAGTTCCGCCATGTACGTGATCGCCGGCCGCGTTCCCTCCTCTTCGAGGACCTTGAAGCCGCGGTTGCTCCGGGAGAGTTGGGATACACGACTCTTCGGATCCTTCAGGTCGCCGAACACGATCGCTTCGGCTGGACAGGCCACCTGGCACGCCGTCCTGATCTCGCCGTCGCGCACCGGGTGGCCTTCGTCCTTGGCGACCTGCACGCCGTTCCGTATCCGCTGAACGCAGAAGGTGCATTTCTCCATCACACCGCGCGGGCGGACGGTGACCTCGGGATTGAAGGCCAGGTCGAGCGGATCGGTGATGAAGCTGGTGTAGTCGAAGAAGTTGAAGCGACGCACCTCGTACGGGCAGTTCGCGGAGCAGTACCGAACGCCGATGCAGCGGTTGTAGACCTGCTCGTTCAGGCCGTCGTCGCTGTGGACGGTCGCGGCCACCGGACAGACGGGCTCACACGGCGCGTCGTCACACTGCTGGCACAGCATCAGCTGGTGCGCGACCCGTGGGTTCTCCGGAGACCCCACGTAGTAGATGTCGCTACGGATCCAGTGCATGATCCTGCCGCGCGCCACGTGGTCGGGCCCCACCACCGGGATGTTGTTCTCGGACTGGCAGGCGATCTGGCAGGCGCCGCAGCCGACGCACGCGGAAAGATCGATGGCCATGCCCCACTTGTGATCCGGCCACTCCAGGCTCCCGTTCAACGTCGCCAGCGCGTTCTCGTTCTCGGGCGGCGCTGCATTCTTCGCGTAGTCGTCCAGAGACCAGAGCCGGACGAGATTGCGGTCGTGAAGCGAGAAGTCCTCTTGGGAGCGAGCCAGCGGTTGGCTGCCCGTCGCCCGTGAGACGCTGGCGCCCAGCCGAAGGAAGGGCGTGGAGCCGTCGTCGGCCACGAGTGGGAACAGGCTGGCCCCGCGTCCTCCCGCGACGTCCCCTTCCCGGCCATAGCCGAGCACCG
>CAZVYM010000076.1:0-4901 GCA_964630935.1 uncultured Gemmatimonadaceae bacterium
CTCTTCAGATCGTCGATGTCCATCGCGTCGCGCAGGATGGTGAAGTAGGACTCCTTCTTGGGCATCCCCTTGGAGAGCTTGCGCCACGTGCCGCCGCCATTCTCGCTGCGCCACACGGCCGGGGCCCCGCCGGGGCAGGTGCGCGTCGCGGGCTCGAGCGGTGCGACGTAGACCGTGTCGGGATCGTGCGGGTGCACGCAGATCGGGAAGCCGAAGTCGCTCGGCAGCCCCTTCGCGATCGAGCGCCAGGTGTGGCCGTGGTCGTCGCTGCGCAGCACGCCGATGCCGGGCCGCGGCCCGCCGGGTCCGTTCCAGTCGCTCCAGCCGCCATGGTTCTGCATGTACATGCGTCCGGGCGCATGCGGGGTGGTGACGATCTTGTGCACGCACTGGCCGTACTCGGGGAACGGGTCCGGCGTGAAGCCGGCACCGACGCCGCTGTTGGAAGGGCGGAACGTCGAGCCGCCGTCTTCGCTCAGGTAGTGGCCCCCGGTCGAGATGCCGAGATGCATGCGGTCGCCGTCGCGCACGATCGTGTGCAGGCACAGCCCGCCGTTGCCCGGATTCCACTTGCGCGCGTGCGCGTGGTTGCTGATTCCGGGCACCATGTCCCAGCTGTCACCGCCGTCCGGGCTGTGGAACAGCGAGGCGGGCTCGACGCCGGCGAAGAGGTCCTTCCTGTCCCCGCCCGGCTCGAGCGACCAGATGTTGGCGAGCGCGCGCCCGTCGTCCTTGGGGAACGCGGGCGCCGACTTCGTCTCCTTGAACGTGTTCCCGAGGTCGGTCGAGCGCAGCACCTTCATGCCGAAGAACGGGTTGCAGCTCGAGGCGAAGATGCGCGGGGAGCTCCGCGTGTCCACGAGCGCCGAGTACACGCTCACCCCCGGGGCGAACGGGCCGCGCAGCTTGAACCGCCCGCGGCTCGAGGCGGCCTCGGCCACGAACAGCCCCTTCTTGGTGCCGATGCACAGGATGACGCGCTTCGCCATGGGATCAGCCTCCTGAGACCGCCTGAAGAATGGTGACGACATCCCCCGGCGCCAGCGCGGTGTCGAGCCCCTCGAGGTCACGCACGCTGGAAGTGTTCACGAACAGGTTCACGTGCTGCCGGACGGCGCCGGTCTCGTTGCAGACGCTCTTGTAGAGGTCGGGCCAGCGCGACTCGATGTCGGCGAGCAGCGCGCCCATGCTGGTGGCGACGAGAGGCAGCGAGGCGAAGCCCTCGCAGTACTGGCGGAGCTGCCCCGGGACGCGCACGGTGACCGTGCGGGCGGGGGTCACGGCCGGATCCTCCCGCACGGCGGGAGTGCGAGCGTGGACCGTCTGCCGAGGCCGGGAGGGTCTGGGCTTGAGCATGCCGAAAACGCTAATCGAGCAGGCTTCGTCCGGCAATCGGCTCCGCGCACACTCCGGCGAGGGCGATACGTTCGGCGGCCACGAGGGTCCACACGCGGCCGTCTTGGATCCTCCAGAAGCCCTCGAACGCACGTCCGCCAGGGACACCCACCACCAGGTGCTGCCATGTGGACGGGTCCGGGCCGGCCCACGGGCCGGACTGCACTCGGACCTGCACGGTGCGGGTGTCGAGCCTCAGTCCTTCTCGCAACGCCTTGAGGGCCGACTCCTTCGCGCTCCACATGAGGTTGGCGCGCACGTGGCGCAACGAGCCTCCTCCGCGGATCCATGTCCGCTCGGCCTCCGTGAAGTAATCGGCCACGAAGGCGTCGCTGCGCGTCTCGATCGTCTCGACGTCGCAGCCGAGCTCCAGATCGGCCGCGGCCGCCGTGGCGAAGGCCACGCCTCCCGAGTGGCTGAGCGACAGCGAGACCGGCCCCTTCCAAGGCTCGGAGGGGATCCGCGCAACCGGCGCGCCGCCCGGCGCGGCGAGCACCTCGATCCGTTCGGGTGGCAGGTGCTCGAGAGCGAGGGCCGCGGCCACCGCGCGCTTGGCAGCCCAACGCCCGAGGCGCCAGTCCGATGCGCGCTGGGGGACGTGAAGGGACGTGACCACCCCGGCCTCGGTCGGCGTCAGCCACGCCTCGCCGGCGGGGACGTCCGGGGCCGCGGCCCGGACGAGGTGGACCTGGATCGGCTCCGTCATTCCTTCAGCGCTCCGAAGGCTTCCGCGCTGATTCCGCCCGGCAGCGCCGACGTCCGATAGCCGATGAGGGTGGTGACGACCCGACCCTTCTCGTCCACGACGTCGACGTCGAACGAGCCCTCGGCCGTCGAGGCCGCCACGGCGGTGCTCGCCACCTCGCCGTTGGACGGGCGCAGGAGCTCGAGCCGACGGAATCCGAACGGCAGCCCCATGCGCTCCGTCGAGGCGATCTCCGCCAGCCCCGCGGTCTGGAACGCGAGCTCGACGAGTCGAGGTGCGACCACGGTCGGACGATCCGCCGGCTCGTGGTTCGCGGGCAGGCTGTCGGAGAAGCGTCCCGCGACGACCCCCTTCCCCCTCCACGCCTCCGCCAACACCTGGTAGGCCGGACCGTGGAAGTACGTGTCGTAGATGGCTGCGGCGGCGACCACGTCTCCCTCCGGAGCGGGCACGGACGCCTCGCGCTCGGCGGCGGACTTCTCCCGTGCGAGCCTCACCGTTCCGGTGAAGTGGAGGGTGATCTCCGGCTCGTCGCGGCCGACCAGGATGCGGGCACCCAGCACCCGGCAGTGCGCGAGAATGTCCTCGCCTTCGGCGCCGTAGACGACCTGGACGGTGACCGTGCGCGCCTCGTCGCGATAGAACTTGAACGGCGCGTGGAAGTCCACGCCCTCGAGCGACACGACATGCATGTCGGGGAACCCGATGCGGGCGGCCTCGGCCATCGCTTCGAGTCCCATCACGCCGGGCAGCACCGCGACGCCGTCGATGCGGTGGTGGTCGAGGAAGGGCTGCGTCTTCGGGTCCAGCTCCGTCTCCACCACCAGCCCGTCCGCGAGGCTCCACGAGCGCACGCTACCCACCATGGGTCCGGTGGCCCGGACCGCTTCTTCGGCGAACGCCGGATCGAGCCGTGTCCACTCGGCCTTCTCCGCGACCATCACGCCCAGCCCCTGGGCGATCACCACCTCGCCACGGGACCGAACGGCGATCTCCCGCCGCACCACGCCGAGTCCCGCGGGCGGCGAGAGCATGTCGATGCCCGCGGCCTTCATGATGGCGGGCATCGAGCCGCGGGCCGCCATGCCGATCTCTCCCCACGCCGTCCAGTCGACGGCGAGCGCGCAGGTGTCCGGCCGGCTATGGCGCATCTCCGACATCGCCTTGCACAGCATGTCGTTGGCGGACGCGTAGTCGGTCTGTCCGGCGTTGCCGAACCGCCCGGCGATGGAGCTGAACGCCATTACCTGTCCGATGGGCGCGTCACCCATCGCGGAAAGCAGGTTGAGCCAGCCGTCGGTCTTCACGTCGAAGACCAGCGAGAACTCCTCTGCCGACTTGTCGGGCAACGAGCGGCTGATCTCCAATCCGGCGGCGTGCATGAGCACGTCGACCCGGCCATGCTCCGCGAGCACCTCGGAGACCACCTCGTCGACGGCGGCCGCGTCCCGCAGATCGAGGCTCCGGTAGTGCACGGTGGCGCCGCCGGCTCGCAGCGCTTCGATCGCGGCGAGGGCGGCCTGCTCGCGCTCGAGGCGGGCGAGCTCGCGCTCCACCAGAACCGGCGTGGCGCGCCGGCCGTCCGCCTTCAGCCGCTCGAAGACGTCGTTCCTCAGCCCTTCGCGATCGGTGACGATCCGACCTAGGTCGGGGTCGTTCGGATCGGGTTCCGGAGCCAGGTCGAGAAGCCAGAACGTCCCGCCCCTGCCCGCCAGATCGCCGAGAATGGCCGACACGATGCTGCCGGCCGCGCCCGTCACCAGATGGACCGCGTCGGCCGGCAGTTCTCCCGCGGGCTCCACGGGGCGCTCCGCCAGGCCGACGGTCCATCGGTGGCCGTCGGCGTAGCCGACCTCGACCACGCCCGGGTCGGCGAGCGTCTCTTCGATGAGCAGGTCGGCCAGCGCTGCGGTCTTCCGGGACGGCTCGAAGTCGACCGCCTTCACGAGGGCTTCGGGCCGCTCTCGGCGGAGGGCCTTGGTGAAGCCGGTCACCGCGCCACCCGCCACGTCGATCGCACCCTGCTCGTCGTAGCCGTGGCGCCCCCCGAGTCGGGTGCCCGACACGAGGAAGGACCCGGGCTCCGCGAGGTCGTCATAGAGGGAGCGGGCCACGGCGTGCAGCGCCTTCACGCGCCGACGGAGCGCCTCGTGCCGCTCCTCCGGGTTCGCCAACGTCCCGGGCGACACCGTATCGAGCGCCGGCAGCCAATAGAGTCCGGTGACCCGGCTGCTCGACTCGAACCCGCTCCGCCAGGCCTCGAGCTCGGCGATCAGCGCGTCGGTGGGCCGAGAGGAATCCAGCAGCAGGACGTCGACGCCCTTCTGCTCGAGGCGCTTCGAGAGCGCCTTGGCGACGCCTCCCCGGTCGGCGGTCACGACGACGTGGGCCCCGGCGAGCTCGATTCCGCTCTTCGGGAAGCGTACCGCGGCGGGACGTACCATGGCCACCGGCTCGCGGCGGGGCACGGCCTGCGCGGCGTCCAGCGAGCCACGAAAAGCCGCGCTCTCCGTGGGGCCGTCCGCAGTTCTCTCGGCTCCTGCGGAGGAGCGTGCACGGCCGTCTTCCTGCTCCGCGGACGTCCCGGAGGGGTCCGCCGCAGTGAATGCGCTCCCCGGCTCGGCCGGAGCCGCGGTGCCCGGCCTCAGCTCGGGCCGCTTCTCGTAGACGAACTCGATGGCGCGGGCGAGGGTCGGGTAGTCGCGGAGCGCGAGGTTGTCGTCGCGCTCGATGTCGTAGGCGGCACGGATGGCGGCGAACATCTCCGCCTGCTTGACCGTGTCGATGCCGAGGTCGGCCT
>CAZVYM010000076.1:5001-19610 GCA_964630935.1 uncultured Gemmatimonadaceae bacterium
CGCAGTCTCCGCCGCCGACGGCGCAACTCCTTCGGCTCCTGCCGCGGCTGCCCCGCGCCCAGGACCGGCCGCAGTCGCGGTATCCGCCGCGGCCTTCAGCTCGGGGCGCTTCTCGTAGACGAACTCGATGGCGCGGGCGAGGGTCGGGTAGTCGCGGAGCGCGAGGTTGTCGTCGCGCTCGATGTCGTAGGCGGCACGGATGGCGGCGAACATCTCCGCCTGCTTGACCGTGTCGATTCCCAGGTCGGCCTCGAGGTCCAGATCCAGCTCCAGCATGTCCGGCGGATAGCCGGTCTGCTCGGAGACGATCTCGAGGACCTTCTGCGCGATCGGATCGGCCGCGGTCGGCGCGGCCTCGGTCGGCGGGCCCGATGCATCGGGCGCCGTCGAGGCTCCCGCGGCCGGTGCCGTGGCTCCCTCCGCCCCCGCCGCGGCCTTCAGCTCGGGGCGCTTCTCGTAGACGAACTCGATGGCGCGGGCGAGGGTCGGGTAGTCGCGGAGCGCGAGGTTGTCGTCGCGCTCGATGTCGTACGCGGCACGGATGGCGGCGAACATCTCCGCCTGCTTGACCGTGTCGATGCCCAGGTCGGCCTCGAGATCGAGGTCGAGCGCCAGCATGTCCGGCGGATAACCGGTCTGCTCCGAGACGATCTGCAGGACACGCTCGGCGACCGGATCCGCGACCGGTGGAACGGACCCCGGCGTCGCGGACGGCGGGCTCCCGGGAGCCGCCCCGATCACCGGGGCAGCGTGTGCTTGCGATACCGGCTGAGTCACGGCCGCGAAGGCTTCCTGTCGTGCTGTGGCCGGCACGCTCGGCGCCGGACGCGGAGCCACCTTTTCCGTCTCGGGAGCGTAGGCCGGCGGAACGCCGACCCGCGGCGCGGCGGCGACCTGGGAGGCCGCGGCGGGCCGCAGAGCCTCCGTCGGGCCCTGGTCCCGGATCCGAAGCGTGTGATGCACGACCTCCAACTCCGGCGCTTCGTACCCCGTCACCCGGCGCAGCCAGGCGGACCACACACCGGCGTCCGCCACCCGGTGACGGAAGCCCAGGTCGTGCGGGTCGCGCCGTGCCCCGTCGGGCGGGGGCGTCCACCGCAGCAAGCTCATGCTGATCTGCGATCCGAAGCCCGCCGCGAGACGGAGGGCGTAGTGGATCGGGTGGGCCCCGCCTCGCGAGAGGTTCAGCGTTCCCAGCTCTGGATCGACCTCGCGGAAGTTGGCCACCGGCGGCACGATTCCGGTCTCCAGCATCTTCACCGCGAGCGTGTCCTCGATGGCCACGCCCATGGGATGACCGGTGTAGCCCTTCGTGTTCGCGACGACGATGGCGTCGGCGTCCGCGCCGAAGACCCGACGCAGCGCGTTGACCTCCGCGCTGGCGCTGCCACCTCGGGCGGGGGTGTACGTCTCGTGCGAGACGAAGACGGTCTGCGAGGCGATCTCGTGGCGGGAGATCTCCCACTTCCGTTCCGCGTCGGAGACCAGCTCCTCCATGACACCGACAATGTGATCTACGTCGAGCCGACTACCGTGGAAGGCGCTGTTGGCCACGACGGTACCCAGCACCTCGCAGATCGGCCAGACGCCCCGTTCCGCGGCGGCCTCCAGGTCCTCGACCACCAGCGCCGCTCCGCCCATGCCGATGATGAGGCCGTGCCGGCGCTGATCGAACGGTAACGCCGCGTCCTCGACCCGAGCGTCCGTGGCGGCGGCGCCCGACGCGAGGAAACCGGAAGCGAACCACGGGAACATGTGGTCCGTGGTGACGTCGTCGGCGGTCACGACGATCGCGCGTCGGCAGCGGCCCGTGCGGATCAGATCCTGGGCGATGCCGACGGCTTGTGTTCCGGTGGAGCAGGCGCCGTTGTTGGCGATATTCGGTCCCCGGGCGCCGATGAACTCGGCGAACTGGGCGTGCCCCATCGACAGGACCTGGAAGAGGAAGCGCCGGTCGAACCGGTACGGCTCCGCCTCCATCGCCTGCTCGATCTCCGCGATGCTCGCGTCCACCTGCGCCCGCGCCTCCTGGTCGGTCAAACGCTCCCGGAGGTCCGTCAGCTCTTCCAGGCGGGCGCGTCGGGCACGGTCCTCGTAGAAGGCTTCCATGGCCCGGGCGAAGCCGTCGTAGCCCGGGAAGGCCGACCCGAAGATGACGGCCGTGTCGTCGCGCATCTCCTCGGGAAGCAACCAGCCCGCGGGGAGCTTGGACCCCGTGCTGGTCGTCTTGTAGCGGCGCACGAGGGGAATCCCCGCGTCGCGCAGAGCGTCGATGCCGGCGGCGATCGCCAGACGGGTCACCCAGTCCAGCGCTTCCACGCGGTCCTCCGGGAACCCGTACTCGGTGACCAGGTCCAGCGAACCCGCGCGGCCGGCGAGCTTGATGACGTCCTCGGGGTCCTCGATGGTCTGGAATCGCGCTGCCCCGTTCGAGCCCTTCACCAGCCGCGTGATGCGCCGGTCGAGTATGGCTGCGCGCAGATCGTCGGGCACGGGCGCGATGTACTGGTCCCCCCGCAGGATGCTCGCGACGTTCTCCTCGTCGAAGACCTTCTCCCCGCCGGGGAGCCCGAGCGCGGCCCCTGTGATCCCGATGCGCACGGGTGCCGCTTCGCGGCGTCCGGTGCCCATGTAGGTCTCGAAGCTCTTGTCGAGGAAGTCGGCGAACATGCGGCCTAGCGCGACGTAACGGTCATCGGAGGCAGCAGAGCCCGCATCGGCCGGCTTCGGAGCCGGAGCGACGGGAGCGGGGATCCCCGCTCGGGAGCCCGTGGACGGACCACCGGGCTGCCCCGACGCCGGAGAAAGTGTCGCCGGTGCGGAAGCGAAGGGCTGCGCGGCGACTGAGCGCACGGGTGCCGCGTGCTCCGCGGCGGCGACCGCGCGCACGGCGGGCGTGGCTTCCCGCTCCACCGAGGCTGCGGCCTCGTCTTCCGCCGTGCCGGTTCCCAGCCCGAGCGCGTAGAAGGCGCACAGCGCCCGGTTCACGCTCACGATGTCGCCGTGGCGCGGGTGGTTCGTGAAGACCACCGTCACGTCGTCTCGGCCTCCGACGACGTCTTCGGCCATGCCGTAGAGGGCTCGCTTCGGACCCATCTCGACGAAGACGCGGGCGCCTGCGTCGTAGAGCGCTTCGAGTCCCTTCACGAACTGCACGGGCGAGCCGATCTGCCGCGCCAGGATGTCCACGATGCGCTCGGGCGCATCCGGACCGGTCGGATAGAACGAAGCGTCGATGTTGGCCACCACGGGAACGCGGGGCGCGTGCAGCTCGATGGCCTGGAGGATCCCTCTCAGCTTCTCGGAGGCGGGCGCGACGATGCGGGTATGGAACGCATGGCTCACGGGAAGCTCGCCGGTCCGGAAGCCCGCCTCCTTCAGTGTCTCCATCGCTCGGCGCACGGCCTCGGTGGCGCCGCCGATGACGCATTCCTTCGTGCTGTTCACGTTGGCCACGACGACGTAGCCGTCCACCGCGTCCACGATGGCCGTGATCTCGTCCAGGGGACCGAAGACCGCGGCCATGAGCCCGTTGTCGTCGGTGGCCAGGCGGGTCATGGCCTCGCCGCGGGCGCCGACCGCACGGAGGGCGTCGCCGAAGCCGATGGCGTCTGCGGCGACCAGGGCCCCGTACTCCCCCAGGGAGTGGCCCATCACCATGTCGGGCTCGACGCCGTACGCGCCGAGCAGCCGGGCGAGTGCCGTGTCGACGGTGAGCACCGCCGGCTGGGTGACGGCCGTCTGGCGCAGATCCTCCTCGGCCTTCCGTATCGCCTCCTCGTCACCGCCGTCCACGAAGATGCGCGCGCTGAGGGGACCCCCGAGGGCCGCCGCCATGGCGGCGTCGGCCTCGTCGAAGGTCTCGGCCACGATGGGCTCTCGTGCCCTGAGCTCCTCGAGCATGCCCACGTACTGGGAACCCTGTCCGGTGAAGAGGAACGCCACCTTTCCCGGCGCGCCCCGACCGAGGTAGACGCCTTTGTTCCTGAGCGCGCGCCACCTGCCGTCGTTGTCGTCCTCCAGCGCCGCGATGGCCTTGGAGGCGGAGTCGGCGAGCTCGGCGGCGTCACCGAAATCGATCGCCACGCGAATCGCGGCCTTCAGATCGCGCTCGCGCGGAGGCTCGAGCGCGGGCGCTTCTCCGGCGCGCGCCCGGGCTTCGATCTCCCGGAGGCGATCGGCCACGTCGGCGGCCGCATCCCCGCCGACGACGAGCGCGCCGCGCAGGGGGGCCTTGGGTGCCGGGCCGACCGAGCCGGTCGGGATCCGCGGAGCCGGCTCCACCTCCGCGCCGCGCACCTGCATACCTGACGGGCGATGCCGACCGGGTACGTGCTCCTCGAGCACCATGTGGAAGTTCGTGCCGCCGAACCCGAAGGCGCTCACGCCCGCCCTGCGGATGCCGTCTCCGTTGGATCCCGGCTTCTCCCAGGCGCGCAGCTCGGTGTTCACGCGGAAGGGAGACGTCGAGAAGTCGATGGCGGGATTGGGCGCGCGGAAGTTGACGCTCGGGGGGATCTGGCGGTGGTGCAGCGCGAGCGCCGCCTTGAGCACGCCCGCCGCGCCGGCGGCCCCCTTCAAGTGCCCGATGTTGGACTTCACCGATCCCAGCGGGATCGAGCCCGCCGGGAGTCCCGAGCCCTGGAAGGCGGCAAGGAGCGTCTCGACCTCGACCACGTCCCCGACCTTGGTCGAGGTTCCGTGTCCCTCCATCAAGTCTCCGGGTGCTGGCGCGATGCCGGCCTTCTCCCACGCGCGCGTCACCGCGAAGCGCTGACCGGCGGGGTTGGGGGCGGTGATGCCCTTGCCCTTGCCGTCGCTCGATGCGCCCACGCTCAGGATGACCGCGTAGATCCGGTCGCCGTCCCGCTCGGCGTCGGCCAGTCGCTTCAGCAGGAAGACGCCCGCTCCTTCGCCCATGACGAAGCCGTCCGCGCCTTCCGCGTACGGGCGACTGCCGGTGGCCGACAGCGCCCCGATCTTGCAGAACTTCACGTACGTCGACGCGCTCATGTTCGCGTCGATGCCGCCGGTGAGCACCGCGTCGTAGTCGTGCTGGACCAGGCCTTCGATGGCGGACGACATGGCGGCCATGGCCGAGGCGCACGCGGCGTCGGCGATGTAGTTGGGACCCTTGAAGTCCCAGAGAGCCGCGACCCGTCCCGCCACGATGTTGCCGAGCTCACCGGGCATCGTGTCCTCGGTGATGTCGGGGATGCGGCCCCGAACGCCGGCCACCAGCTCCTCCATGACCGCTGCGCGAACGTCGGAGGAGAGAGCCTGGAAGCTGGGGGCCTTGCCGAGCTCGTCGGCGACCTCGGGGAAGAGGATGCGGGCTGCTGAGAGCAGGTGGAAGTCACCGCCCAGCGCGTTGCCGAAGATGACCGCGACGCGCTCCGGGTCGAGGGGGCGGTCCGGGTATCCGTAGTCCAGAAGCGCCTGCCGGCTCGCCGCGACGGCCCACTTCTGGGCCGGGTCCATCATGGCGCCGACCTTCGGCGGGATCGGCATCCGCCAGGCCATCGGGTTCCACTCGTAGTCCCTCGCCCACCCGCCGATCTTCGAGTAGGTCTTATCCGGCGCCTTGGGATCCGGGTCGTAGTAGAGCCCCGCGTCCCATCGGTCGGTCACGTCACTGACGCTGTAGCGACCCGCTGCGAGATTCGACCAGAAGCTCGGGCGGTCCGGAGCGTCGGGAAGGATGGCGCCCAGCCCGACGATCGCGACCGCGCGCTCGCTTTTCATGCTCATGCCTCCACCGCGGCGTAGAGCGCCGCGGCCACGGTGTCCATGTCGTCGACCAGGCCTTCTTGCGCGCGCAGGAGCCCGTCGAGCCTCAGGGCGGCCCCGAACGCCTCTTGATCGGTGGGTGGCACGCCGCCCGCACCGACCATCCAGCGCATCCCCTCGGACGCCACCTTCGACGCCGCTTCCCGTGCGTTGACGCGGCTCATGGCCGCGAGCGCTTCGGGCGCGACCCGGACGTCGGCCTTGTCCGGAAGCGTGCCCGCCAGGGCGGCCGCCGCGCGGCGCGCCAGGGCCCCGGCCCCCTCCACCCAGGCGATCAGCTCGCCCAGCCGGAAGAGGATGTGCTGCATGCGCGTGAGGCGCTCGGCGCGCGCGCGCTCCAGCACCTCGGCGAGCGCATGGGTCGCGAGCGCCGCCACGTCGGCGCCGACCGTCGGACTCGAGGCGTGCAGGCGCTCGAGCGCCTCGGCTTCCTGGTGATAGTGCTGCCCGCGCGTCTTGAGATGGGCCTGCCAGCGGTCGCGGGAGATCGTCATCTCCATGATCTCCGACGTGCCCTCGTAGATCGTCGTGATGCGCACGTCCCGGCGGATCTTCTCGACGACGTACTCACGCACGTAACCGTAGCCGCCGTGCGCCTGGATGGCGGCGTCCGCGGCTCCGTTGCCCGCCTCGGTCGCGAGATACTTGGCGATCGCGCCCTCGGTGTTGAGCGTGCCCTCGCCGGAGTCGATGCGCGTGGCCGTCTCCTCGATGAACGCCCGGCTCGCCTCCAGGCGGCAGGCGTGCGGGACGATCAGCTTGTGGGTGTATCCCTGCTTCTCGGACAGGGGCGCTCCACCCTGGATGCGCGTCGTCGAGTAGCGCAGCGCGCGCTCGAGCGCCGCCCACCCGGCGCCCAGCCCGAACGCGGCCACCATCAGGCGCGTGTAGCCGAAGACGAGCTGTGCCTGGACGAGTCCTTGGCCCTCGACGCCGCCCACCATGCTCTCCACCGGCAGGAAGACGTCCTCGAAGGAGAGCGCCGCCGTGTTGCTCGCGCGGATGCCGTGCTTGTCCTCCGGCTTGCCGGGCGTGAAGCCCTCCGCGCCCTTCTCCATGACGAACCAGGTGGGCCCCGCCGGGGCCTTGGCGAGCACCGAGTAGAGGTCCGCGTACCCGCCGTTGCTGATCCACATCTTCGCGCCGTTGATGCGGTAGCCCGTGACGGCGCCGTCTCCCTCGACCGGGGTGGCGGTGGTGCGGAGCGCCCCGAGATCGCTTCCCGCCTCCGGCTCCGTGGCGCCGTACGCCATGAGCAGCCCCTCTTCCGCGATGCGGCCCAGCCACCGGGCCTTCTGCTCCTCGGTTCCGCCGAATAGGATCGGATCGCTGCCGAGGAAGGTCGCGAGCACGCCCGTGGCGACCGCGAGGTCGATGCCCGCCATCAGCTCGCAGACCCGGTACACGTCGAAGGCCCCGCCCCCCATCCCGCCGTACGACTCGGGAATGAAGAGGAGCTGGACGCCGAGCTCCGAGCACATGGCGCGGACGGTGTCCTCGGGAAACTCGTGGGTGCGGTCGAGCTCGAGCAGGCGGTCGACGGGGAGGCTCTGCTCCGAGAAGTCTCGGATGGCTTCCAGCGTCATCTCCAAGGTCTCGGCATCGAGACCCGCGAGGCCTTGCACGGCAGTGCTCATGATCGGTCCATCCGGCCGGGGCGCGTACGCACGAGCGGGGGCCCAGAACGTGCGCCCGCGCTCGGGGGCCGGGCAGACCGGCCCAGACCCGTCTAGTTACGAATTCCCGCTCCGGGCGGATAGAAGGCGGACTACGGCATCCGTTGCGGGAAAATGCCTTACGTCCCGTGGGGAGTTGCCCGACAGCGGAAAGGAAGGCACGGCCGGCCACGCGCCACCGCGCGGGCCGGCCGCATCGAGACCCTTCGATCCGACGTCCGTCAACCTCCGGCCGGCAGCTCCTTCAGGCCCGCCTGTCGCAGCATCCCGTTGACCCTCGCCAGGTCGGCGGACCGGAGGGTCTCCCACCGTGCCAGCGTCGCATCGAGAAGCCGGCTCCCCTTGTCGAAGCCGGTCTTCGCCTGCTCGGAGGGCGGCATCTCACCTCCGGTGACCGTCCGCTCGAGTCCGCTCAGGTAGCTGCGCAAGGCGAGCAGCGTGTGCGGCCCGGGGCCCCCGTCTCCGACACCCGCCGCGTCCGGGTTGGGCGTGGCCGTATGCCCGAGGAGGTCGTGGGCCTTGGCGTCCAGGTCCGAGAGGGCCTGCAGCAGCGCGGCCTTCCCGGCGGCCTCCGCACGCGCCGAGTCGATGGCCGTGCGCAGGGCGTTCACCTGCGAGACGGCTCTCGACGCCCGCTGGGAGGCCGTGTGGATCTCGCCTGCCATCGCCAGCTGAGCGGCGAGCGTCCCCTCCGCCGCCATCGAGCGTGGATCCGGCCTGACCACGAACGACTGCTCGAGGCTCCGGCCTGCCGCCTCGAGGCGCACGGTGTAGGTACCCGGAGGCGCCCATGGGCCGCCGCCGCCGAAGAAGCCGCCGCCCCCCCCGCCGCCTCCACCGGATTGGGCGACGTGCAGGTCCCACGTCCACCGGTGCATTCCGGCCGCCGCGGAGAGCACGTCGGGTGTCGACGCCCACGCGGCCGGCACGTCCATGGTCCGCGGGTTCTGTCCGCGGGGCTTCGACGTGCTCGTGTAGTGCCGGACCACGTTGCCGTCGGCGTCGAGCACGTCCAGGGACACCGAGTCCGCGTCGTGTGCCAGGTAGTAGTCGAAGATCGCGCCGGAGGGCGGGTTCTCGCCCGCGGCGAGGTCCACCGGGTCGATGTACGGGGCCACGTCCGGCGAGGGTGCTCCTCGGCCACGGCTCTGGATGAGGATCGCCGTGTCGGGACGGAAGAGCCACACGTCCGAGTCGGCCACCTTCCCGTCCATCTGTCGAAGGGCGGAGATGTCGTCGAGCACCCAGAAGGCACGGCCGTGCGTCGCCACGATCAGGTCGCTCTGCCGGATGTCGAAGTCCCGGATGGGCGAGACCGGCAGGTTCAGCTGGAGCGGCTGCCAGTGGTCGCCATCGTCGAAGGACACGTAGGGTCCGAGCTCCGTGCCGGCGAAGAGGAGGCCCGGCCTCGCGGGATCCTCTCGGATGGCGCGCAGGAAGGCACCCGCCGGGATGCCGCTGGTGATCTCCCGCCAGCTCTTTCCCCCGTCGCGCGTCCGGTAGAGGTGCGGAGCGATGTCGTCGAGTTGGTGGTCGTCGACGGCCGCGTACGCCTCGTCCGGATTCTTGTGCGACGCCTCGATCATCGAGACCATGCTCCATGGCTTCAGCGCGGGAGGCGTCACGTTCGCCCACGTGGCGCACGAGTCCGTGGTGACCCACATCAGCCCGTCGTCCGTGCCGACCCAGACGCGCCTCGCATCCACCGGCGACGGGGCGATCGCGTAGACGATGCCCCAGTGGTCGTACGACCGCTCGAACGCGGTCTTGTCGTTCGCCGTCGCGGAGTCGAGGTTCGGCGGCGCGCCGGGGTCCTTCCGGGTCAGGATCGGGCTCGCCATGTCCCAGCTCTGGCCACCGTCCGTGGTGCGCCACAGGTACTGGTTCCCGAAATAGAGCGCGTGCGAGCCGGCCTCGGAGAACACCACCGGCGGGGTCCACACGGCCTGGAACTGGCTGTCGGGGTACGCGACCGTCGGAGACACGTCCCACCGGACGCCCGTATCCTGGTTGCAGCGGGTCACCGAGCCGTTGTAGGAGGTGCCGTAGAGCGTGCGCCAGTCGGTGGGATCGACGGCGATGTAGCCGCTCTCACCCCCGGCACAGGCGTTGCCCCAGTCGCGGTACGAGATGCCGCCGGAGCTGCTGCGGCTCACCACCACGCGGGCGCCGTTGTCCTGCTCGGCGCCGTAGACACGATAGGGGAAGCGGTCGTCGGTGGTGACGTGATAGAACTGGCCGGTCGGCTGGTTGTTCCAGGAACTCCAGCTGCCGCCCCCGTCCACGGAGACGATCGTGCCCTGGTCGCTGGCCAGGATCATCCGCCGGTCGTCCTTGGGGTTGATCCAGAGCTGGTGGTAGTCGTCGCCGCCCGGCGCGCCCTTGAAGCCCGCCCACGTCTTGCCGCCGTCCTCGGAACGATACGCCGACGTGTTCATGACGTAGAGGACGTCCTCGTTCGCCGGGTCGACCGTCACGCTTCCGAAGTACCATCCGCGGTGCCAGATCCGGTCCTCACTGTTCTCGAGCCGCCAGCTCCGGCCGCCGTCGTCGGAGCGGTAGACGCCTCCCTTCTCGGCGTCCACCTGGGCGTAGACCCGGTCCGGATCGGAGGGTGCCACCGCGATGCCGATCCGCCCGACGCCCACCCCGCCCGGGATCCCGCCGGCCAGCTTGTGCCACGTGTCGCCGCCGTCCGTGCTCTTGTAGACCGCCCCGTATCCGTTCGAGGGGGGGTAGACGTTCCACGGGGGACGGCGGGTCGCCCACAGCGCGGCGTAGATCGTGTTGGGGTCGGCCGGGTCGAGCGCGAGATCGATCGCGCCGGTGTTCTCGTCGCGGTAGAGGACCTTCTCCCAGGTGCGCCCTCCGTCCGTGGTGCGGAAGACCCCGCGCCGCTCGTTCGGCCCGAAGCCGTGGCCGAGCGCGGCGACCCAGACCCGGTCGGGATTGCCCGGGTCGACCACGATGCGCCCGATCCGCCGCGTGTCGTCGAGGCCGAGGTGCGTCCAGGTCTTGCCTCCGTCGTCCGAGCGGTACACGCCGTCACCGTAGGTGATGTCGGTCCGCAGGTCGGCTTCCCCGGTTCCCACCCAGATCACCTTAGGATCGGACGGAGCGACCTCGATCGCCCCGATCGAGGCGATCTTCTGGTCGTCGAAGATCGGGTGCCAGGTGACGCCCGAGTTGTCGGTTTCCCATACCCCTCCGGCGACCGCGCCGAAGTAGTAGTGGTCCGGCTCACCCGGAACCCCCGTGGCCGCCACCGAGCGGCCGGCACGGAAGGGTCCGAGCAGGCGCCATTGCAGCCCCGAAAAGAGCGACGGGTCGTAGGTCTGCGCGTGGGCCGGGCGGGGAGCGAAGCCCGCGAGCGTCAAGGCCGCACAGGTGAAAACGAGCGCGAGCCGCGGCCGACGGCGGTCCGGCTCGGAGTGTCCGGGAACGAGGTCCAGGTGCTTCACGATCATCTCCGGTTCGGTGGAAGGCCCGAATTGTAGAGCGGTTCGGCCAGGCGCGCCAACGCCCCCCGCGGAGGGAGGACCGCCTGGTATCATCCGCGCATTTTCGACACGGTTCGGTGGAACCCACTCATCGACGCGAAAGGAAGGGAACGATGCTCGGTGCCCATGGTGCGGTGCGGATCATCCTGCTGATCGTCTTCGCGATCGTCGCGCACGCGGTCGTCCGTGGCGTCCGCGTCCTGGCGGAGCGTCTGGCCGCGCCGTCGACCGGAGAGGGAGACTGGCGGCAGCGGCTGCAACGGAGCAATCCCAAGTTCACGACCGTCGCGCTCCTGGTGACGAGCGCGCTGACCTTCACCATCTACTTCACGGCGCTGGGGCTGATCCTCAGCGATGCCAGCGGAGGACGGATCCACCTCGGCACGTACCTCGCCAGTGCCTCCATCCTCGGGCTGGCCGTGGCATTCGGCTCGCAGGGCCTGGTGCAGGACGTCGTCCTCGGGCTCACTCTGGTCTTCTCGGACGCGTGCGACGTCGGGGACGTGGTCGAGATCGGCGGACAGGTCGGCCGGGTCGAGCGGATCGGTCTGCGGTTCACCACGCTGGTGAATTTCCAGGGTGAGACCATCTTCATCCCCAATCGGAACATCGGCGTCGTAGGACGCTTCCGAAACGGCGTCGTGCGCCTGCTGCTCGATGTTCAGATACCCGAGGGCGCGGATGCGGACGCCGTCGGAGAGCAGGTGATGGCCATCGCCCGCAGCGTGCGTGCCCAGCTACCGACTCTGGTGCCGAAGGCGCCCCAGTCTCTCGGGATCGAGCGCGCCGGCGACGACGGCTGGCGCTTCCTGCGCATGAAGCTGCGCGCGTGGCCGGGGCAGGGCGCCGCGATCGAGGCGACGCTGCGCCAGAGGATCGTCGCCGCTCTTCGGGAGAGCGACGCAGCGTATTCCGACTGGATGGTGACGGCGAGCTATCGCGCGGACTGAGGCGCCGGCGGATTCGGAGCGCAGCCGGGCTCCGCCGCCCCGGCCCGAGACTACTGGGGTCCGGCGATCGGCTTGCCCGCGACGGGCCAGTCCCCCCACGCCCAGTAGAGCGGACGGATCTGGAGGCTGCGAGGGATCGCGAGCGGGGCGTCCGGCGAGGCGGGCCCTTCGGCGATGTTCACGAAATGGTGGACGATGTAGTCGCCATGGCTCGTATGGAGCACCGAGTTGTGGCCGGGTCCGGCGATCATGCCGCTCCCCGCCAGGACGAGCGTGCCACCCCCTTCCGTCATCGGGACGCCGTCGCGGTCGACGTACGGACCCGTCACCGACTTCGAGCGCCCTACACGCACGTTGTAGGTGCTCTTGGCGCCGCGGCAGCATGCGTCGAACGAGACGAACAGGTAGTAGTCGCGCCGGCGCCCCCGAGGAGCCACGCATCGGCCCTCAGGCGCCGCGCCGGAGGAAGATCTCGTACCCGCCGGACACCACCAGGGCCCCGGTGTTGTTGGTGCCGTTCGCCGGATCCCTCTGGATGTCGACCAGGCCGTAGGTGCCGTGTAGCTCCACGACGATGCGGCCCGGGCCCGCCTCCCGCGTCAGCCCGAAACCAGCCGCAAGCCCGGCGTTCCAACGCTTGATGTCGCTCGTGATCTCGGTCTCTCCGCCGAAATCCTGGGGCGGCAGAGGCTGCCCCTGGATCGTCAGAGGCGTCGTTCCCGCCGCGTCGAGGTAGATCGTGCTGGTTCCGCTGGTCAACGTCCGGGCCCGCAGCAGGTAGCCCACGTAGGGCCCGACGTCGAGATAGACGCGGGTGCGCGCCGTGACGTTTCTGCCGTATCGGCCGAGGAACGATCCCTCCAGGTACTCGAGCACCGCCTTGTTGTCGAAGTCGGCATACAGGGTCGTCCCCTGAGGCACGGGAAGGTCCGGTGGAGCGGTGATCTCCTGCAGACCGGACTTCTTTCCTCCCTGTCCGGCATACGCAAGATCGAACCGGAAGGAGAGATCGGGCGTGAATCCCGCGTTCAGGAAGACGCCGAAGTTGGGGGCCAGCCGCGACGTGTAGCCCTGAGTCTGGGGGGAGTCTCCCCCGCGCAGCTCGGGCACCGCGACGCCTCCCCTGACTCCGAGTGCGACGGTTTGGGCGTGACCCGTCGCGGCGGGCGCCACGACGAGGGCGAGGGTCAACGCGAGCACGGACGACGATCTCGGCCAAGAAGCCATGAGAACCCCCTTCTGCCTGGGCCCTCCGATGCCCGGCCCATCGACCGGACTCGGATCGACAACGTGGGCTCCGTCCCCATGCGGATAAATTACCGTGATGGCTCGGGCCCCTGTAGGGGATCCAGCGAGCCCGATCCCGTGAAGGCGGCTGGAGGTCGTCGAACGTTTCATCCTCCCCACTTGAAACGTTCCAAGCCACCATCTGGAACACCTCGAGAGCTCCGCCTCCGCACCCGCGAAGTCCGGCGGGCCCTTCTCACACAACGGGGTTCGTGACGTCCAGGTGCCGGAGGGGCCCGCGGAATGGCCCCTGCACGGACAGAGCGCACACATGGACGACCGTAGCGGCTGGCCGGCGACCGGCCGGCAGAGGCACCCCGTCGCGACGGTCGTCGACATCGCTTCGATGTCACACACACGCGAGGCGCTCACCGCCAAAGGAGGACGCATGATCCGGAGAATCTCGTTGCTACTCGCGCCGGCTCTCCTACTGCTCGGCTGCAACTCGGAGCCGACGGCACCGTCGGCGACGGCATCGACGCTCGACCTTCCCGTCCAGCACTCGAAGACGGCCATCGGAGGGCGTGGCAGCAAGGGCGCGCTGGGCGTCGTGTACGTTTCCAGCCAGGGCCTGTACTACGACACGTTCGTGTCCGCCGAGACCCTGCCCCCGCATGGTGACTTCCAGGCTCTGGTCGACCACGTGACCGAGTTCGGACCGGGCCAGCCCGGTTACAGGGGTGGCCGCTGGTGGGTGGACTCGAACGGGAACGGCGTCCAGGACCCGGGCGACACGTACCTTCTCTGCCCGCTGCTTCCGCCCGGCCGGGCGACTCCGTGATCCGACCTCTCGGTGCCCTGCGCCGGTCGGAGATCCGGCCGGCGCAGGGCACCCTGTCTTGCCCCGTCCCGTTGCTGACGGTCCACGCTGACCTCATGATGGGGACTCGCCGGACAGGGCCGGGTCGCCCGGCCCCAGGACTGGATCCCATCGAGCCCCGAAACCGCCATGAGCGACGAGAGCGTCTCCAGAAGGAGCGCGCTGAAGACGCTGGGTGCGCCGGGCGTGGCCCCGCTGGTGGGTCACGCGGACCGCCCCGACGTGCCGGCGTGCGAAGCGGGACGCTCGGACCGGCAGCAGGCCGCCGAGCCCGGGCGCCGGACCGTGGCCGAGCACCCGAGGCTCCATCGGCTGCGCGCCGGCCGCATGCTCGTCGCCGGCCGGCTGGCGCTCCGGATGACGGATTCGACCGGGTTGGTGGAGACGGCCAGGCCGACGATCCAGGGACTCGACGCGGGCACGTACGTCACGTACGGGGGAGCCTCGGGGACGCGTGACGTGTCCCGGGCACTCGAGCTCGAGGTGCCGATGGGACGGGCGGAGTCGGTCGAGATCGGGAGGCGAGGCACATGAGCGAGAAGCGAGGCTTCGGGGACTTCGTCGATCGGCTGACTTCGGTCGCGGC
>CAZVYM010000077.1:0-1865 GCA_964630935.1 uncultured Gemmatimonadaceae bacterium
ATGTCGAGCCACATCCTGAGCGAGGTCGCCCATCTGGCCGACCGGATCGGGATCCTGCACGAGGGCCGACTGGTCGAGGAGCTGGACAGGGACGAGCTGAACGCGCACGCCCGCCCGTGGATCGAAGTCCGGACCAACGACGCGTCGCAGGCCGAAGCGATCCTGGTCGAAGCGGGCTTCGGTCTCGTCGAGCGAACGGAGGGTGGGCTGCGGATCCCGGGGGCCGAGGCACGAGGGGCGGAGATCGCCCGTCTGCTGGTCGAGGCCGGACTCGACCTGCACGCGCTCGTCCCGGGCCGAGAAGAGCTCGAGTCGTACTTCCTCCGGGTCACGGGAGGGAGCGCGTGAAGCTCTGGAACGTCTTCGTGACCGAGCTCCTGAAGCTCCGTCGCAGCAAGGTGCCCGGGCTCTCGCTCCTGGCGTTCGCGCTGGGTCCCCTGGGAGGTGGGCTGTTCATGTGGATCGTCGGGCATCCGGGGAGCGCGGAGCAGCTCGGGCTGCTCGGTACCAAGGCCAACCTGCTGGGACTCGACGCCTCCTGGGCAGGCTATTTCACGATGCTGACGCAGATGGTGGGACTGGTCGGCCAGCTCGTTCTGGCCGTCATCGCCACGTACGTATTCGGACGCGAGTACGTGGACGGGACCGCCCGCAACATGTTGGCGCTCCCGGTGGGCCGTGGCTGGTTCGTGGTCGCCAAGCTCGTCGTGGTCGCGGGATGGTGGGCCGCGCTGGTGGCCGTGATCCTGGCGGAAGGCTGCGTGGTGGCGTGGGCGCTCCACCTGCCAGGGCTGACCGGAGCCGTCGTGGGGCGTGGAGTCCGTGACGTCTTCCTCGCGGCCTACTTCAGCTTCCTGCTCGTTCCCGTCGTGGCGTGGATCGCGACGCTCGGACGCGGCTACCTGCCGCCGTTGGCCTTCACGATGCTGATGCTCGTGCTCGGCAACGTCCTGGGAGCCACCGGCTGGGGCAAGTGGTTTCCATGGTCGATCGTGCCCCTTTTCGCCGGGGTGGCCGGGCCGCGTACCGACGTGCTGGCCTCCGGCAGCGTGCTGGTGGTGGCGCTCACCTGTGGACTCGGCGTGACCCTCACCGTGGCACAGGTGCGATGGGGGGATCTGTCGTCTTGAGCAGGCAGTATGCCTCTGCTACGAACTATCTTTGGAGCCATGTCGAACCGTGGACGCATCGGCCGCATCGTCGCACTCGCGGTCGTCCTCCTATCCGTCGCGCTCTCGGCCGGCGCGTGCGCACAGGAGTCCGGGAGGCCGTTACGGGTCACCTTCCTTGATGTGGGCCAGGGGGATGCCACCCTGCTGCAGTCGCCGGACGGCAAGACGGCGCTCATCGACGCCGGACGGGACGAGGATCTGACCGGACGCCTGAAGGCGCTCGGGGTCGAAACGATCGACCTGCTCGTTGCGAGCCACGCCGACGCCGACCACATCGGCGGAATGCTCGACGTGATCCGCGGGATGCCGGTCCGCTACTTCCTGGACAACGGCATCCCCCACAACACGCAGACCTACCTCTCGCTCATGCGGGAGGTGCGCGCCCGTCCCGACATCACCTACCTGACGGCCGGGCCGCGGACGATCGCGCTCGGAGACGCGGAGCTCCGGGTGCTCCCGATGCCCTCCGGAATCGGGAGCACCGGAGATCAGAACGACGAGAGCGTCGGTCTCGTGGTCGGCTACGGGGGCTTTCGCGTCTTCCTGAGCGGAGACTCGGAGCGTGAGGAGCTCTCGTGGTGGCTCGCCCACGACGACGTCTCCCGGATCACCGTGCTCAAGGCCCCGCACCACGGAAGCGACAACGGCTACACCCCGGCGTTTCTGGATGCCACCCGTCCCGACGTGGTCGTC
>CAZVYM010000077.1:1965-19111 GCA_964630935.1 uncultured Gemmatimonadaceae bacterium
AACCACGGCGACACGGCCACGCTGTACGATGCGAAAGGGCGCGTCGCGGGGAGGTACGCGTATGATTAGCCGACGCTACGTGGTCGATCGCATCGAGGGCTCGCTCGCCGTCCTGGAAGCCGACGGCGGCGGCACGGTGGACGTACCCCTGGCCGAGCTCCCCGGAGACGTGCAGGAGGGCGCCGTTCTGTCGGTGCCCGTCTCGCAGGCCGGAGTGCCCGACTGGCGATCGGCATCGCGCGACCGGGACGAGGAGCGGCGACGACTCGACGAGGCGAAGCGAATCCTGGAAGAGCTGAAGAAGCGGGACCGCGGCGGCGATGTCGTCCTGTGACATCGCGCGCCGGGGCCCCTGAGCTTCGTCATCCCAGCTGGCAGCTCGGCGTGGATCGCGAGATCTCCAGCTCCGCCTCGTTCATGTCCGCCTCGATGTCGGCGAACAGGGGCGTGCTCAGATAGCGCTCCCCGGTGTCGGGCAGCATGCAGAGCACCGTCGAGCCTTCCGCCGCGTCTTTGCAGACCTCGATCGCGCCGGCGAACGTGGCGCCCGCGCTGATGCCGACGAAGATCCCCTCCTTCCGAGCCAACTCCCTGCTCCAGCGCAGCGCATCGGCCGGTTTGACGGTCACCACGCGGTCGATCAACCCCATGTCGACGGCGTCGCCCGCGAGCTTCGGCACGAAGTCCGGGCTCCAGCCCTGGATCGGGTGCGGCTTCCAGGCCGGGTTGCTCGCGGCCGGCGAGCCGTCTGACTTTCGCTCCTGCTCGGCGCCGGTCTTGAGCATGGGTGCGTCCTCCGGCTCGCACACGACGATCTTCGTCTCGGGCCTCTCCTCGGCGAGCACTCGTGACACACCCTTGAGCGTGCCGCCCGTGCCGAATCCGGTGACCCAGTAGTCGAGCGGCGCACCCTCGAAGTCCTCCACGATCTCTCGTGCCGTGGTGCGCGAGTGCATGTCCGCGTTGGCTTCGTTCTCGAACTGGCGCGTCAGGAACCAGCCGTGCGTCTCGGCCAGCTCGATCGCCTTGCGCACCATGCCGATTCCCTTCTCCGCCGCCGGGGTGATCACGACCTTGGCGCCAAGGAAGCGCATCATCCGGCGCCGTTCCACGCTGAACGGCTCGGCCATGGTCACCACGAGGGGATAGCCCTTCTGGGCGCACACCATGGCGAGGCCGATGCCCGTGTTGCCGCTCGTCGCCTCGACGACGGTCTGGCCGGGCTTCAGCGCCCCCGAGCGTTCCGCGTCTTCGATGACTCCGAGCGCGAGTCGGTCCTTGACCGATCCGAGCGGATTGAATGCCTCGACCTTCACGAAGAGCTCGACGCCGGCGGGGGCGAGCTTGCCGATCTTGACGACGGGCGTGTGGCCGACGGTCTCCAGGATGTTCTCGTATCTCCGACCCATGACGTCCCTCCCTCGGGGCAGGTTCAAGGGACCGGCCAGGTGGCCGACCATCCCGGCCCTGGATACACCGGATCGGGTATTTCCCGCCAGGGTCTCGATCGGTGGGCATGCGTCGGCGCGCACCGACCCCGGCCGGCAGGGGCAGCGTCCCGCCCGATCGCGAGGTACGCTCGTCAGGCGGCGGGAGGGTCTTGGTCCGCGCCCACGGATGGGCGAGCGTAGGGGGCGTCTCCGCCCAGAGGATCCTCGCAACGCCTTCCACCATGCTCAAAGTCGGTATCGTCGGGCTTCCCAACGTCGGCAAGTCCTCGCTGTTCAACGCGCTCACGGCGGTGGGCGCACCGGCCGAGAACTACCCGTTCTGCACGGTGGATCCGAACGTCGGCACCGTGGAGGTGCCCGACCCGAGACTCGACCGGATCCACGAGCTCACCGGGTCGCCGGCCCGGGTGCCCACGGTGATCCAGTTCGTGGACATCGCGGGACTGGTGGCGGGCGCTTCCGAGGGGGAGGGGCTCGGCAACAAGTTCCTGGGACACATCCGCGAGGTCGATGCGATCGCCCACGTCGTGCGCTGCTTCGACGATCCCGACGTGACACACGTTCTGGGGAGCGTCGATCCCGTGCGTGACAGGGAGATCGTCGAGACGGAGCTCGCGCTGGCGGATCTGGAGACCGTCCAGCGCCGCATCGAGCGGGTGGAGAAGAAGGCGCACTCCGGCGAGAAGGACGCGATCCACGAGATGAAGGTGCTCGACCGCCTCCGCGGCGTTCTCTCCGAAGGCCGTCCTGTACGGGTCCTCCATCTGGATGACGAAGAACGGAAGGTCGTGAGAGGCTATGGGCTCCTCACCGCCATGCCCGTGCTCTACGTGGCCAACGTGGCCGAAGCCGACCTGCCGGAGGGAGAGAACGCATGGACCCGCGCGCTGCGCGAAGCCGTGGAGCAGGACGCTCCGGAGGCTCGCGCCGCCGAGGGAATCGTACCGATCTCGAGTCGGGTCGAGTCGGAGCTGGCCGAGCTGACCGAGAAGGAGCGCGCGCTCTTCCTCGAGGAGCTGGGCCTCGACGAGGCGGGTCTCGAACGCGTGATCCACCGGGCATACCGGCTCCTGGATCTCCTCACCTTCTTCACCACGGGTGAGAAGGAGACACGGGCCTGGACCGTGCGCCAGGGGAGCTTCGCCCCCGAGGCGGCCGGCGTCATCCACACCGACTTCCAGCGCGGCTTCATCCGCGCCGAGACCATCCACTACGACGACTTCGCCCGGATCGGCTCGTGGAAGAGGGCACGCGACGAGGGAGCACTCCGCTCGGAGGGCAAGGACTACGTCGTGCGGGACGGGGACATCATGCTGTTCCGCTTCAACGTGTAGGGGCACCCCGAGGGCATCACCGGAACCGAAGGACCCTCCTGCGCGTTCGATTCATACCGCCGACTGCCAACGGGAGGCGAACGGAAGAAGATGATGCGTCGTCACATGCAGAGCGTGCTCGCACTGCTGGTCCTCCTGCTCGCGCTTCCGAAGCCGTCCCAGGCTCAGAACTGGCAGTTCGAGGCCAAGAAGAACCCCGGCTCAGACGCGGACCGGAGCTTCGTGTACACGGCCTCTGAAGATGGGGATGCGGTTTTGGCCTGGAGGTGCATGTCCGACGGACTCAATGTGACGGTGGATGGGGGCTACACGCACTACGGGCACTACCCGCAAGTCACCTATCACGTCGACGATGCTCCGCCTGTAGGGCCGAGGGGTTGGTTGAGCTCGACGGGAGGGAACAGCGTGTCCGCGCCCATGAGCCTCGTCCCCGCGCTGACCAAACAGGCCCAGAGGGGCACGAAGCTGGTCCTGAGGATCGCCGGCTACACGGAGCCCCCCCACACTTACGTCTTCAGCTTCATCGGCTTCACGAAGCAATATCGACGTCTCACGTGCAGATGAAGTGGCCTCGGGAGGGGCGCCCGCCCGATGTCGCCCACGGAATGGCGTAGCGGCGAAACCCGTCGATAGGCCCGCCTGAGACCGCAACGTCCGTCTCCCGGAAGATTTAGCTGTCGGTGGGGTCCGGGGCCGCATTATGTTCACGGCAGGTTCCCGTCTCCCCGGCCCCCCGAGGGGGTATGCCCTCAACCACGTCCAGCCGCTTCCCGGCGACTGGAACGCCCGGGCCAGGCCTGGCCGGCACGCTGGCCCTCGGCCTCGCGCTCGCATGGCCGATGTCCTCGGGGCTTGCCGAGCCGCAGACCCGTCGACCGATCCAGGACACGGTTACGGTCGGGGTGCTCACCGAGTGGCCTCCGCACTTCCACGTCGGCTCGGGCGGAAGGCCCGGGGGCTTCGCCGTCGACATGATGGAGGCGGTCGCCCGCCGCACGGGCCTCGCCGTGCGGTACGAGCCCTACACCTCCTTCTCGGATGCGATCGAAGCGCTCCGCGTCGGCGCGGTGGACGTGCTTCCAGATCTCGGCATCATCCCGTCTCGTACGGAAGAGTTCGCTTTCACGAACCCGTTCGAGGCCTTCCGGATCGCTCTCTTCGTCCGGGCGACGGACCCGGCCATCAGGTCGCCGGCCGATCTGGCCGGCCGGAGGGTGGCCACGGTGGTGACGAACGTCGGCGTCTCGCTCGTCCCCGAGCGATACCCCGATGCGGACATGGTCGTCGAAGGGGACGTGAGCGCGGCCCTCTTCGACCTCCTGGCTGCGAGAGTGGACGCCGCCATCTATCCGGAGGAGGTGTTCTTCGGGCTGGCACGCTCCGTCGGCCTGGAGAACCGCATCCGGGTCGTCCCCCCGCCCCTCGACGAGGTCCGACGTGGAATGGCGGTGCGCCGTGCCGACACCACCCTGCTCGCCACCCTCGACCGCGGAATCGACGACCTGGTGGGCTCTCCCGAGTACGAGGAGATCTATCAGCGCTGGTTCACTCCCAGCGTGGGGTTCTGGACGGTGCGGCGGGTCGCGTGGAGCAGCGCCGCCGTCCTGCTCGTGGTGCTCCTGGTCATGGGCGTCTGGAGATTCAGGAGCGTCTCCAGGCTCGCTCGTGATCTCTCCCGCACGCTGCGAGAGCGCGACGCGGCACGGGAGATGAGCCGCCGGGACGAAGAGCGCTTCGAGCTGGTCGTGAAGACGGCGTCCGAAGGCATCGTGATGTCCGACGAGAAGGACCGCGTCGTCTTCGTCAACCCGCGGGCCTGTGAGCTTCTGGGTGTCGCCGAGGACGAGATCCTGGGCCGACCCGTGAGCGAAGTGTTGGACGAGGAGATCCACCACAGGATCCGTGGAGGCGCCTCCCGGCGCCGCGAGGGCGTCACCGACCGCTACGAGATCACCCCGACCCGGCCCGACGGACGCCAGGTCTCGCTCCTGATCTCCGCGGTGCCCATCCCCGGCACGCACGCGACGATCCAGGGCGCCTTCGCCACCCTGACCGACATCACGGACCGGGTTCGGGCCGAGACGGCGCTGCGAGAGCGGGAACGTAGATTGGCGGCATTCGTGGAAAACGCCTCCGAGCTCATCAGCACGTTGGATGCGGACGGCCGGATGCAGTATCAGAGTCCTCCTCTGACACGCCTTCTGGGTTGGGTACCCGGGGATCTGGAGGGCCAATCCGCGTTCGACTACGTCCATCCGGAGGACGTGGATACGGCGAGGGCCGCGTGGGAGGAGATGCTGAGCGTGCCTGGCGAGCCGGTTCGGCTCGGTCTGTTCCGATTTCGTCACAAGGACGGGTCGTGGCGAACGCTGTCGGCCGCCATCACGAATCTCCTCGACGACCCGGCGGTGCGCGGAGTCCTCTCCAACGCACAGGACGTGACCACCCGATACGAGTTGGAGCGTCAGCTCGCCCAGTCCCAGAAGCTCGAGGCCATCGGTCGGCTCGCCGGCGGGATCGCCCACGACTTCAACAACCTCCTGACCGTCATCAGCGCGCAGACCGGCCTCCTTCTCATGGAGTTGGCCGGGGACAAGCGACTGTCGCGGGAGGTCGGGCTTATCCAGACCACCGCCGATCGCGCGGCCGCGCTCACGAGGCAGCTCCTGGCGTTCAGCCGCGATCAGATCCTCCAGCCTCGCGTGGTCAGCCTCCGGGAGGTCGTCAGGAAGATGGCGGGCCTGCTGGACCGGATCATCGGTGAGGACGTGGACATCGAGATCGACGTACCGGACGGCCTGCCGTCCGTCGAGCTCGACCCCGTCCAGCTCGAGCAGGTCATCCTCAACCTGGCCGTGAACGCGCGCGACGCGATGCCCGGCGGCGGCACGCTCACGCTTTCGGCACGACGGGAGGATCTCGACCGTCTCCGGGCCGACGACCTGGGAGGCATCAAGCCCGGGGTGTACACCGTGCTCGAGGTCTCCGACACCGGAGCCGGGATGGACGAGGAGACGCTCGCGCGGGCCTTCGAGCCGTTCTTCACGACAAAGGCCAGAGGCAAGGGAACGGGACTCGGACTCTCGGGAGCCTACGGGTTCGTCACGCAGACGGGGGGCAGCATCCGCGTCGATTCGGACGTGGGAAGAGGCACGACCTTCGTGCTTCGCTTTCCGGCCGTGGAGGGAGCGCCGCTCCCGGTCGCCGGAACGCCCACCCGCGGGGCCGAGATCCCCGCGCGCGATCGTGGCGCGGTGATCCTCGTGGTCGAGGATACCGAAGAGGTCCGGGAGGCCGCGCGAAAGATCCTCGAGCGTTCGGAGTTCGTCGTAGAAGTCGCTCGGACCGCGGAGGCCGGGCTCGAGGTCCTGGAGAAGCGGGACGACATCGGTCTCGTTCTGACCGATCTCGTGCTCCCGGGCATGAGCGGCCGGGCGCTCGTCGAGCGGCTGAGGGCCAGCAGGCCCGACCTGCCGGTTCTCGTCATGTCCGGGTACGCCGACGATTCTCCGGGGCACCCGGGCGACCTGCCCCCCGACATCCCCTTCCTCCCGAAGCCGTTCGCGGTCGGCACCCTCCTGCGAGCCATCGCGGAAGCGATGGGGGCCGACGGATCGGGGCCATGAGCCGGAGCACGGGGCGCTCCAACCGAAGCGCATGGTACTTGGCGTTGGCCGGAGGCGTGGCGATCGCCTCGGCCTTCGCCCCGCTCACCGCCTCCCGGCGTACCGCGCCGCCGACCCCGCCCGATACCGTCGAGACGCGTCCGCTCTCCGATTGGCACATCCGTGACGCCTGCGTCCTCGCCGACTCGGCGAGCCACACCTACTACATGACCGTCCCGATGGGGATGCTGGAGCGGCGGCGCGGGACCGGCGTCCAGATGCTCACCAGCGAGGATCTGATCCACTGGACCGGGCCGTACACGGTGTTCGAGGCCGGTCCCGGCTTCTGGGCGCATCGGGGCGTGTGGGCGCCCGAGATCCACGTCTACGGAGGGCGGTATTACCTCTTCGCGACGTTCAACACGAACGACTCGCTCCCCGACCAGCGCGAGGACTGGCCCCCTCGCGTGAAGCGGGGCACCCAGGTCCTCTGGGCGGACACCCCGCTCGGACCCTACCGGGCGTTCGACACGACGCGCTCGACGCTCGACCCGAAGCTGATGACGCTGGACGGCACGTTCTGGGTGGAAGACGGCGTACCGTACATGGTCTACTCGCACGAATGGGTCCAGATCGGCGACGGCGCGATGGAGATGATCCGACTGACGGACGACCTGTCGGCCACCGTGGGCGATCCCACGACGCTCTTCCACGCGAGCGAAGCGCCATGGGTCACGCCGTCCACCAGCCACCCCGGGAGCTGGGTGACGGACGGGCCGTATCTGTACCGCACCCGGACCGGAAAGCTGCTGATGATCTGGTCGAGCTTCGGCACGGGCGGCTACATGACGGGCATCGCCGAGTCCGAGAGCGGCAAGCTCCGCGGTCCCTGGAAGCAGCAGGACAAGCCGCTGTTCGCCCGGGACGGAGGCCACGGGATGATCTTCCGCGCCTTCGACGGCAGGCTGGTCCTGGTGCTCCACCGCTTCAACAACAGCGGCCGCGAGCGAGAGCAGCTCTGGGAGCTCGACGATACCGGCGGGACGCTGGTCCTGGAGCAGCGGATCGACTAGGGGATGCGCCCGTCGCGTCTCAGCCTTCGATCTTGGTCCCCAGCACCTTCAGGAACTGCGCGATCCAGGCCGGGTGCGCGGGCCATGCAGGCGCGGTGACCAGGTTTCCCTCGGTGTAGGCGCCGTCCACCGGAATGTCCTGCCAGTCGGCTCCGGCGGCCTTCGCTTCGGGGCCGCAGGCCGGGTAGCCCGTGCACTTGCGGCCCTGGAGCACGTCCGCGGCCGCCAGGAGCTGGACCGCGTGGCAGATCGCGGCGATCGGCTTGCCCTGTCCGGCGAAGTGCCGCACCACGTCGAGCACCTTCTTCTCGAGCCGGATGTACTCCGGAGCCCGTCCGCCCGGAAGCACGAGGGCGTCGTAGTCCGCCGGATCGACGTCGGCGAACGTGGCGTTGAGCGCGAAGTTGTGCCCCGGCTTCTCGCTGTAGGTCTGGTCGCCCTCGAAGTCGTGCACCGCGGTGCGGACCGTGTCACCCTTCTTCTTTCCGTGGCAGACGGCGTCGACCGTGTGGCCTACGGCCTGCAGGGCCTGGAACGGCACCATCGTCTCGTAGTCTTCGGCGTAGTCTCCGACGATCATCAGGATCTTCTTCGGCATCGTGGCCTCCTCGTTCCGTGAGCGTCCGATCCTGCGTCTCATCATCGTGCGAATCGCTGGACACGTACAGGCTCAGCCCCCGATCACGACCCTCAGCCCCCTGTACGCCTCCGCCGCCTCGGACGGTCGGGCGGTCTTGCCGCGGGGGCGATCGGCGCTGCCGCCCATCAGCGCCCCGCGGCTTCCGTCGACGGTCCACTCGGCCACGTTCCCTCCCAGATCGTAGACGGCGGAGCCGCCCGTCGTGTCCGGAGCGAAGGCGCCGACCTCGCGCAGGAGGGGCGCGTCCCCCCCGAGCCTGGCGATCGCGGTCTTCAAGCGTGCGGCATCGTCCGGATTGGGGGCGTACCCCGCCCAGTAGTCCAGCGTGTTGCCTCCGCTCCCACCGCCCAGCTTCCGCCACTCGTCCTCGGTGGGTAGCCGGAAGGGCCGTCCGGTCGTCTCCGCCAGCCAGGCGACGTAGGCCCGCGCGCGCTCGAAGGTGATGCCGCTGGCCGGGTAGTTCTCCGTGCCGGTCGGGACGACGTAACCGGGATCGAACGCCTTCCACTGGGCTCGGGTGACTTCGAAGCGGCCGACCGCAAGAGCGCCGCGGCGCACGGTCTCGGGAACCAGGGTGCCGCCCACCCGCTCACCCAACAGCCGCCCGTCACGGGCGACGCCGTCGAGCGTCAGGAGTCGAGCCAGCGGGGATCCGGTGGCGAGCGCCAGGTTCGTGGTGTCCGCCCTGCCCCAGAGATAGCGGTCCAACCAGGCCATCTCCTCCTCGACCTTCTGCCGCTGGTCGGTGAGCTTGCGGAGCCCGTGCGGCTCGCCGGGGAAGAGCACCAGCCGGACCGGCACCTTCCCGATCTGCTGGAGCGCGCGGAAGTGGCTCCAGCTCTGGCTGGGCGGCACGTTGCGGTCGTCCGTCCCGGTGAACAGGAGCGTGGGCGTGCGCACGTTCGGGAGCTTGAAGTAGGGACTCTTCTCGATGTAGCGCGCCGGATTCTCGATGGGACTCGCGCCGAAGTAGTAGTTGTCGAACGAGGCGCCGAAGTCGACGTTGCCCCAGTCGCTGATCCACTCCACGTCGCCCGCCCCCACGATCGCCGCCTTGTAGCGCTCGGGATTCGCCACGTTGAGCGCGGTCGAGAGGATCGCGCCGTTGCTCCAGCCCGCGGTCGCGACGCTGTCCGCCGCCACCAGGCCCTGGGCGATGAGATGATCGACGCCACGCTCGATGTCCGGCACCTCGAGCTCGTAGTAGTGGCCGTTGCCGATCGACTCGACCCAGTCCAGGCCGTAGCAGCAGCTCCCGTGGTAGTTGATCTTGAGGGCGAAGGCGCCCCTCTGGAGATAGAGCACCACCGGCGCCGACCAGGTCTGGGACCAGGCGTCCCGATCGGCCCCGGCCGGCCCGCCGTGGATGCTGGTGATGAGAGGATACCGCCGGCCCGCCTGGTAGTCGAACGGGTAGTAGAGGATGCCCTCCACCTCGTCGCCGCTCGCCCCCTTCCAGTGGATCACCTCGGCCCGGACCTTCGGCTTGCGCTCGAAGGCCGAATTCAGCTCGGCGATCCGCTTGCCGGCCCGGAGCGAGCCACCGTCCAGTGTCGCGAAGTACGGTTGAGGCGGGGTCGACGCGGTGGACTCGACGTACGCCAGCACCTTCCCGTCCCGGGAGGGCGCCCAACTCGTGAACTTGCCCACCGCCTCGCCCTCGATCCACGTGCGGCTCCACGAGCCTCCACTCCGGGTGAACCCGGCGGGTTTCAGCCGGACGCCGTCCTGCAGCAGGGCCAGAAAGCCCCCGGGCACCACGTCGAAGCCACCGAGCCCCCGTTCCCAGTCCAGGTCGATCGGGGCGAAGCGCTCCGCACCCACATCGTAATAGCCCATGAGGGTGATGCTGGCGGAGCGATAGATCGGGTCGCTCGAGTACTCGTAGGCGAGATAGATGCCCGCCCCGTCGCGCGCCCACTCCATCTGGGCCGGCACGATGCGGAAGGGCCGCCCTCGGACCGGGACCGGCTCGCCCAGGATCTCGCGGCGCTGGCCCGTGGCCAGATCCACCAGGTAGGTGTCGGGCGGACTCTTGGCGTCGAACTGGTAGGAAAGCGAGGTCGTGTTGCGCGTGACGGCGCGGGTGCCGTCGGGCGAGAGCGCCATGGACTCGATGCGGTCCGGGTTCGTCGTGAGTCGCCTGACCGCCTTGCTTTCGACCGCGACCGACCAGAGCCGGACCGGCGGCGAATCGAGCGTGTCCTCCACGGCGTGTCCGGTGATCTTGTCCTTCTTGCGCTCGCGATCGCGCTCGCTGATGGCGTCCTGGGCGGTGAAGACCAGCGTGTCCGAGCCGGTGCCCTTCCACTCGAATTGCCGAAGCCCACGAAGGTCGGTGGTGAGCGCCCACGGCTCCCCTCCCCCGAGACGCCAGAGCCAGAGCTGGGGCCCGCCGGCGTCCGCGCTCGAGTCGGGGGCCGCGCGGGTCGAGCTGAACGCCACCAGCTTCCCGTCGGGAGACCAGCGCGGAGCGCCGTAGGAGTCCTTGCCCCGGGTCAGGGGCCAGCTCTCCGCGTCCGACAGACGCGTCATCCAGAGGTTCGAGAAGCGTGTGCCGCTCTTCTTGTCGACCTCGGACTTCGTCCACACCAGATACCGGTCGTCCGGCGAGAACGCGAAGCTCCCCGCGCTCTCCTGCAGCAGGATGTCGTCGACGGTCCACCTCGAGCTCGCGGCGGTGCCCGAAGGCTCCTGCCCACCTCCGGAGGTGACCGCAAGCGCGGTGAGCAACGACGTGAGCAGGACGGTGGACACCGACGACGGGACGCTCATGGTCACTCCTCGTTCATGTGACGGCCGCACGCCCTATTGCGGCACGCGACCGGACGCGACGCCCAGGCGCCGCGCGACGCCGGCAATCCTCTTCCCGAGCGCGCGGCACGCCTCGAGGGCCTCGTCGTCGACGGGATCCACCGCGGTCACGCCGGCTCCCCCCAGACCGTCGATCAACGGCCCGGTGACGAGCATGCCCCCGTTCAGCATCGCGATGTTCAGGGAGTAGACGACATTCTCCTTCCCCCCGCTCTCTCCCCCGCCCGATGCGAACGACCCGCCGACCTTGTCGGCCAACGACACCTTGTACTCGAACCACCAATCGTCGATGAACGTCTTCATCGGACCGGCCACGTTGCCCCAATAGGTGGGCGAGCCCAGGATGACTCCATCCGCAGCCTCGAGGTCCTCCGCGGTCACTTCCCCGGTCCTCTTGAGTACGACGCTGGCACCCGGGACCGAACGAACGCCCTCCGCCACGGCCTCGGCCATCTTCTCCGTGTTGCCGGTCACGGAGTAGTAGGCCACGAGCACGGTGATCGGAGGCTGCTGCGACGGCTGTGCCACGACGGCCAGAGGCACGCTCGTCGCGCACAGGGTCACGCACGCACGGGTCGCATATCTTCGAAGCCGCACCATCATGACCTCCTCTGGATCGTCGGTGACCACGTCTCGGATGGCTCGCCCCCGGGAGGCGTGATCGTTCCGTTCTCGACGCCGCGGAGCATCGCCACGTCCTCGGCTCTCGGAGGGGGCAGGAAGCACCATGGGGACGCCGAGCGCCATGGCATTCACCGATTGTCATCGCGCGCGAGACGATGCGCGGCAGGCGGGGACATAATGAGCGAGTCGTTTGCAGCTGACAAGCGGACGAGCGGACCTGCCCCTAACCTGCGGTCGATGGTCACTGCTCCCGGTTGCGCGTGGGCCCCGTCCTGATCGAGAATTAGCCCCAACTGCCTCTGCCCACCGTTCCACTTCCTCGAGGAGGCAGTCATGACCGTCTACCGTTTCTACACTGCGCTCGCCGTTCCTCTTGCCCTCGCAGCCTGCTCCACCGCAACGTCTACGAGACCATGTTCGGCGACACCACGATGCTCGGCTTCTCCAGCACGCGCTCCGGCACCGAGATGGCCGCAGGCGGCGGGCTCGCCTTCGAGCACGGCGTGAACCGATTCCAGGTCCAGACTGCGGATGGCCCGGTGGAGGTGCTCGGCAAGTACCTCGCCGTGTGGCGCAAGCAGGCGGACGGATGGAAGGTCGCCGCGCTGGCCATCACGAACGACGCCCCGATGAAGACGCAGTAGACCATGCGCTGGCTGTTCCTTCTGCTCATCTCCCTCCACGGAGCCCTCCACTTCCTGGGCTTCGCCAAGGCGTTCGGCCTGGCCGAGCTTCCGCAGCTGACGGTACCGATCTCCCGGGCCGGGGGAATGCTCTGGCTGGCCGCCGGTCTGCTCATGCTCTTGAGCGGGATGACGCTCGTCCTCGCCCCCCGTGTCTGGTGGATCGTGGCCCTGGCCGCCGTGCTCCTCTCGCAGGTCGTGATCGTCTCGAGCTGGAGCGACGCGAAGTTCGGAACGATCGCCAACCTGCTGATCCTCCTCGGGGCTGTCTACGGATTCGCCTCACAGGGCCCGTTCAGCTTCCGGGCGCAGTACCGGCGCGCGGTGGCGGCACGGCTGGAGACCGCGCCGACCTCGATGTCCACCCTCACCGAGGCGGATCTCGCCGCCCTGCCGGAGCCGGTCCAGCGCTACCTGCGCGTGACCGGGCAGGTCGGTCGGCCCCGGGTGCATCATTTCAGCGTGAGGTGGCGAGGGCGGATCCGCTCGGGTCCGAACGATCCCTGGATGGAGTTCATCGCGGAGCAGGTCAACTTCCCGGACGAGCCGGCGCGGTTCTTCGCGATGCACGCCACCCGGGCGGGCTTGCCGGTCGACGTGCTCCACGTCTTCCAGGACGGGTCGGCGACCATGCGGGTCCGCCTCCTGTCGCTCTTTCCCCTCGTGGATGCCCGAGGGCCCGAGCTCACGCGTGCGGAGACGGTGACGCTCCTCAACGACCTCTGTCTGCTCGCCCCCGCCGCCCTCGTCGACGCGCCCGTTCGATGGGAGCCCGTCGACGAGCGTTCGGTACGGGTCCATTACACCGTGGGCTCCACCACCGTCTCGGCCGTGCTCGACTTCAACGAGGACGGCGAGCTGGTGGACTTCGTCTCCGACGATCGCCTGGCGGCATCGGCGGACGGCAAGGAGCTCACGCCCCTGCGCTGGTCCACCCCGGTGCATGAGTACCGGAGCTTCGGTGGACGCCGGGTGAGCACCCGCGGCGCGGGCCTTTGGCATCCCCCGGAGGGGATGTACGCCTACATCGAGCTCGAGCTGACGGGCCTCGAGACAAACCGGCACGTCGGGGACCCGAGCAGCCGTCCGCCCCCGCCGTCGGCTCCGTCCTGAGCCGAGCCGGCGCCCGCTGCCGGCCGACCGTCGAGACACGCGCCCGTTGACGCGGACGCCCGAAGAACGCTTCGTCGTAGCGCTGAGTCGATCAACCGCCTCCCCGGAGTGGCCATGAACCTGCGCTCTCTGTCGCTCGCCCTCGGCGCCCTCGCCGTCCTGTCCTCGAACGCGCTCGCCCAGGATTCCACCGGATTTTGGACGACGCCGGCCATCCCGGGCTACGGCGAAGTCCACCTCTGGCCCGAAGCGACGCTCCGCCCGGACACCGGCATCATCTACAAGGCCGTGTACGAGGTGACCCAGGGCGACACCAAGTCCGACGAGGTCAACTTCGGATTCGAGCAGGCGGCACGGGCGCTCAACTCGTTCGCCTCGGTGGGCGTGCCGACGAGCCACCTCCACCTCGTGCTGATCCTCCACGGCCCGCCGACCGGGCTCGTGCTCAAGGACGACGTGTTCCGGAAGAAGTACGGCCACCCGAATCCGAACCTGGAGATCATCTCCCTTTTGAAGAAGGCGGGCGTGCGCATCCTGGTCTGCGGAAACGCGCTGGCCGGGTCGAAGTTCACGCCGGCGGACGTGAATCCGGACATCGAGGTGGCGGTGTCCGCCCTGGCCACGCTGATCATCCTGCAGGACCAGGGCTACGCCTTCATCCGCATCTGATCGACGATCGTCGATGGAGAGCGAAGCGAGGCGGCTCCGCCACGAGTGGACGGTGTCCTCGGTGGAGAACCCGGGGACGTGCCGACTCGTCGGAACGACGCTCCTGGCGGTCCTGACGTGGATGGCATCCACGGTGGGCGTGCAGGCGCAGACCGGGAGCGCCGCGGCGATCGTGCGCCAGGGCAACGGGCGCGGCGCGCCCGCGTGCGTCACCTGCCACGGCGCCGGCCTGCTCGGCGACACGACGCAGGGCTTCCCCCGTCTCGCCGGGCTGTCCGCCTCCTACGTGACGGCACAGCTCGACGCGTTCGCGAGCGGCACGCGCGTGAGCGCCGTGATGCTTCCGGTGGCGGGTGCGCTCACACCCGCCGAGCGCGTGGCGCTCGGCCGATTTCTGGAAGGCCTGGAAAGCCCCGGCGCGCCCGTGGGGCCGCCTCGGGGCACCCCCGATACCGCGACGGCTCGGGCCGGTGCGGCCCTGGCCATCCGAGGGCGTTGGTCCGACGACATTCCCGGGTGCGACCGGTGTCACGGTCCTGACGGCGTGGGCGTCGGAGACGCCTCCCCTCCCCTGGCGGGCCAGCCCTCGCGCTATCTGAGCCGCCAGCTTCGCGCGTGGAAGGAGGGCACGCGCCCCCCGGGCGCGCTCGGCCTCATGGCGGCGATCGCCTCGAGGATGACCGACGCGGACATCGACGCCGCGGCCGCCTACTACGGACTCGGCCCGGACACCACCGTCACCGCGACCTCGTCCGCGGCCGCCGTGGGCTCCTCGGAGCATGCCGGCCCCGAGGGAGCGACCTACTTCCGCCCCCCACCCCGCTCGGCCTTACCAGACGGCCCCTTCGGCCGAGAGGTCCTCCTGGGAGAGCGGATCTTCGAGGAGACGAGCACGCTGGCGCGCCGCTACACGGGAAATCCGCTCACGTGCGCGAACTGCCACATCGACGCCGGACGACGCCCGAACTCGGCGCCGCTCTGGGCCGCCTTCGTCAACTTCCCGGCGTACCGGTCGAAGAACGGGCACGTGAACACCTTCCAGGAGCGGATCCAGGGCTGCTTCCGGTACAGCATGAACGGAAAGGTGCCGCCGTTGGGTGATTCCGTCCTCGTCGCCCTCGAGAGCTACGCCGCCTGGCTCAGCACGGGCGCCCGCCACAACGAGGCGATGCCGGGGCGCGGTTACCCCGAGCTGTCCGAGCCCCCACAGGCACCCGACTTCGCCCGCGGCCGGAAGGTCTTCGCGGAGCGCTGCGCGCTCTGCCACGGCGAGGACGGACAGGGTCGGCGCGCCGGCGGCGTCCAGGTCTTTCCCCCGCTCTGGGGCCCCCACTCGTTCAACTGGGGCGCGGGCATGGGCAACGTGGACAACGCCGCCGGATTCATCCAGGCCAACATGCCCCTCGGCCTCGGCGGTTCGCTCAGCCTGCAGGACGCGTGGGACGTCGCGATGTTCGTGGACGGCCACGAGCGCCCGCAGGACCCGCGCTTCGACGGCTCCGTCGCCCGGACTCGGGCGCTCCACCACGACAGCCGCTGGTCCCTGTACGGAAAGACGGTCGACGGTGTCCTGCTCGGGGCGCATTCCGTGCCGGCCGGAGGGACGACCCGCTAGTCGCACGCACCCTCCACGACCGCCGAGAATTTGCCTTTCGAGGACCGGCGGCCGATCTTGGCGCCGCTGTGCGGCGGGTCTCCGCGTCCTCTCGGAGGCTGCCGCCCCCCGAAACAGCCAGGGCCGAGCGGCTTATCCCGGTGAGCCCGGCCAACCCTCCATTCGGGAGACGACATGCGTACGACCACACGCCTCGGGGCGCTCTCCGTCGGCCTGTGCTGCCTCGCCACCGCGGGCGTCCCCGCGACCCTGGAGGCTGCAACCCTGGAGGCTGCTCCGGTCACCCCGACAGCCGTCCCCGCCGTCGTCGTGACGGCCGCCTCCCCGCCCTTCGAGTCCGGCCCCACGACACGGATCCCCGCACGCCGGGAGGCGGGCTCGCAGGCGCCCCAGGACTCCACGAAGGCGAAGGGCCTCCCGCTGAAGGCCACCCGTACGATCGCCTTCACCACCGACCAGGGCACCTGGATGTCGGTGGACGTCTCACCGGACGGCAAGACCGTGGCCTTCGACCTGTTGGGGGACCTCTACACCGTCCCGATCACGGGCGGCAAGGCGACCCGCCTCACCAGCGGGCTCCCCTACGACGCACAGCCACGCTTCAGCCCCGACGGGAAGTCGCTCGCGTTCGTCTCGGACCGTGACGGCGGCAACAACGTCTGGATCATGTCGCTGGACGGGAAGGACACCGTCCAGGTCACGAAGGGAAAAGACTTCGAGTACGCCTCGCCGGAGTGGACGCCGGACGGGGAGTACATCGTCGTCTCCAAGGGCACGCGCATCGAGCAGCTCTGGATGTTCCACCGGGACGGAGGCTCGGGCGCCCAGCTCATCAAGAAGCCCGAGACCCTCAAGACGCTGGGCGCGGCGTTCGGCAGCGACCCACGTTACGTCTGGTTCGCCGAACGCCAGGGCGATTGGAGCTACAACGCGATCTTCCCCCAGTACGAGATCGCGGTCTACGACCGCCGCACGGGAAAGCGCACCGTGATGACGGACCGGGTGGGCTCGGCGTTCCGTCCCACGCTCTCCCCCGACGGGAAGTGGATGGTCTACGGCACGCGCCTCGACACGAAGACGGGTCTGATCCTGCGCGACCAGGAGACCGGCCGGGAGCGCTGGCTCGCTTACCCGGTGCAGCGTGACGACGAGGAGTCCGTAGCGCCGCTCGACGTGCTCCCGGGGATGAGCTTCACGCCCGACGGCAAGGACGTGGTCGCGTCCTACGGGGGCGAGCTCTGGAAGATCCCGGTGGACGGCTCGGCCCCGACGAAGATCCCGTTCACGGCGGACGTCTCCGTCGAGCTCGGACCGCTCTCGCGCTTCGAGTACCGCGTCGACACCTCACCCACGTTCACGGCGCATCAGATCCGCGATGCCGTGCCCTCGCCGGACGGGAAGCGCCTGGCGTTCACCTCCATGGACAAGCTCTACGTCATGGACTACCCGGACGGCACGCCGCGCCGGCTCACCGAGACGGGCACGGGCGTCGTCGAGGCGCAGCCGGCCTGGTCGCCGGACGGGA
>CAZVYM010000078.1:0-12704 GCA_964630935.1 uncultured Gemmatimonadaceae bacterium
GTGGTCGACCGTGGCGACGGACAGGTCGGGCCGGCGCACGCGCCGCCCCGCCATCCGCAATCCCTCGAACGCCTGGGGAGAGGTCACCTCGTGCAGGAGATGGAGATCCACGTACAGCAGGTCGGGCTCGCCCGGCTCGGCGTGGACCACGTGCGCGTCCCACACCTTCTCGAAGAGCGTGCGGGGCCTCGTCATGACCCCCCCGTGGTGGCGCCGGCCGAGGCCGACGACACCAGGCGCTGGTACTTGGCGAAGACGCCCGGCGGCACTTGCCGCGGCTCCGGCCGCCACGCCTCGATCCGCTCCCGGATCTCGGCGTCCGTCAGATCGACGTCGAGCGTGCCCGCGTCCAGATCGAAGCGGATCGTGTCGCCGTCGCGGACCGCCGCGATGGGCCCGCCGTCGACCGCCTCGGGCGCGACGTGTCCGGCCATGAGCCCGTGCGTCGCGCCGCTGAACCGTCCGTCGGTCAGGAGCGCGCACGATTCTCCGAGTCCCTGGCCGACCACGGCCGCGGTCACGGCGAGCATCTCACGCATCCCCGGTCCTCCCCGGGGTCCTTCCCGACGGATGACGATCACGTCACCCGGCTCGATTCGTCCGTTCTGCACGGCGGCGAATGCGTCCTCCTCCGACTCGAAGACCCGTGCCGGGCCCTCGTGCTGGTTGCGCTCGTGTCCCACGGTCTTCAGGACACATCCGTCCGGTGCAAGGTTCCCCTTGAGGATGACCAGGCCGCCGCGCGCCTTCAGCGGATTCGAGAGCGGGCGGACCACCTGCTGGTCCGGCGTCTCCTTCGCGTCGGCAGCTTCGTCGGCGAGCGACCGGCCGGTCACCGTCGGCGCGTCGCCGTGCAGGAGGCCGGCCTCCAGGAGGCGTCGAGCGATCACGCCGATCCCGCCCGCCTCGTGGAGGTCGGTGGCGACGTAGCGTCCGCCCGGCTTCAGGTCGCCGAGGACCGGCGTGCGTGCGCTGATCCGCTCGAACTCGTCGATGTCGAGCGCGACGCCCGCCTCCTTCGCGAGCGCGAGCAGATGAAGCACCGAGTTCGTGGATCCCCCTGTCGCGACGGCCATCATGATGCCGTTCTCGAACGCCTCCTTCGTCAGGATCGAAGAGGGCCGGGTGCCCGTCCGAGCGAGCTGGACCGCGAGCTCCCCGCACCGGCGCGCCACGCGTCTCTTGGCCTCGTCGGTGGCGGGCACCGTGTTCGCGCCCAGCGGCGAGATGCCCATGGCCTCGAAGACGGTCGCCATGGTGTTGGCCGTGAACTGGCCGCCGCAGGCTCCCGCCCCGGGGCACGCCGCCCGCTCGATCTCGCCGAGCTCGGTCTCGGTGATGCGTCCGGCCGCGCATGCGCCCACCGCTTCGAAGACGTCCTGTACGGTCAGGTCCCGGTCCTTGTAGCGGCCCGGCTGGATCGAGCCTCCGTAGAGCATGAGGGCCGGCACGTCGAGTCGCGCGAGCGCCATGACCGAGCCCGGGATGGTCTTGTCGCACCCGGAGAGCGCCACGACCGCGTCGAACGCGTAGCCTCGCCCCACCACCTCGATGGAGTCCGCGATGACCTCGCGGCTGATGAGCGAGGCGCGCATGCCCGGCGTGCCCATCGTGATCCCGTCGGAGACCGCGACGGTGTTGAACTCGAGCGCCACGCCTCCCGCTTCGCGCACGCCCTCGCGCACCCATTGGGCCACCTCCCTCAGGCCGGCGTTGCAGGGCGTGGTGTCCGTCCAGGTGTTGGCGATGCCCACGAGGGGCTTGCCGAAGTCCTCGTCTCCCAACCCCACGGCCCGAAGCATCGCGCGGGCCGGGGCGCGGTCACGGCCCAGCACCATGCCCGCGCTGTTCACGGCTCCGGGATCGGGAGCCCCCCTTCCGTTCTCTTCGCTCATGCCGCCCCCACCTTCGCCTTCTGCGGGATGACGTCACGCCAACCCCGGACGTCCGGGCTCCTGCCCCGGACCAGGTCCATGTAGGCCGTCTGGAGTGCACGCGTGATGGGGCCGACGCCCTCTCCCACCGGAATGCGGTCCACGCTGCGCACCGGAGTCAGCTCCGCGGCGGTTCCGGTGAAGAAGATCTCGTCGGCCGTGTAGAGCATCTCCCGGGGTACGCGGGTCTCCCGGATCGGAACCCCCAGATCCCCGCACAGGGCGATCACCGTGTTTCTCGTGATGCCGTCGAGCATGGTCCCGTCGAGCGCCGGGGTGAGGACCTCGCCGCCCTTCACCAGGAAGACGTTCTGGCCGCTTCCCTCGCTCACGAGCCCTCCCGGCCCCACCGCGATCCCCTCGGCGTATCCGTTGCGCACCGCCTCCATCTTCATCAGCTGGCTGTTCAGGTAGTTGCCGCCCGCCTTCGCGAGCGACGGGAAGGTGTTCGGGGCCGGTCGGAACCAGGTGGAGACACACGCGTCCACGCCTTCCTCCAACGCGCTCGATCCGAGGTACCGACCCCACGGCCAGGCCATGAGCCACGTTTCGACCGGGCTCGCCGTCGGGTTCAATCCGAGCGCGCCCGCTCCCCGGATGACCAGAGGCCGGAGGTAGCCCTCGCGCATCCCGTTACGTCGGAACAGCTCGAAGCTCGCCTCCGCGAGGTCGTCCGCGCCGTGCTCGAGCGGCATCTGGTAGATGTGCGCCGACTCGCGCAGGCGACGCAGATGGTCGCGCAGCCGAAAGAAGGCCGGCCCTTCGGGCGTCTCGTAGCAGCGTATGCCCTCGAAGACCGAGGAGCCGTAGTGCACCACGTGGCTCATCACATGGATGTTGGCGTCCTCCCAGGGGATGAACGCCCCGTCCTTCCAGATCCACGCGGTGCGGAATGACGAGTCGATCACGATGCCGCTCCCTCCTCCTGCAGCCAGGCCATGTGACTGCGTAGCCCGGTGCCGACCTCGTTGATCTGGTGGCGGCCCTCCTCTTCACGCATGCGCTTGAAGTTCTGGCCTCCGCTCTGCCATTCGTCGATCCAGCGACGCGCGAACTTTCCCGACCGGATCTCCGAGAGGATCTCCTTCATGGCCGTGCGGCTCTCCTCTCCGACCACCCGGGTGCCGCTGACGTAGTCACCGAACTCCGCGGTGTCGCTCACCTCCGCACGCATGCCCGAGAGTCCGTTCGCGTACGCGAGATCCACGATGAGCTTCAGCTCGTGCAGGCACTCGAAGTACGCGAGCCGTGGGTCGTAGCCCGCCTCGACCAGCGTGTCGAAACCCGCCTTCACCAGCGCGGAGAAGCCTCCGCACAGGACGGCCTGCTCACCGAACAGGTCGGTCTCGGTCTCGGAGCCGAAGTCGGTGTCGAGCACGCCGGCCCGAGTGCAGCCCAGGGCGTTCGCGTAGGAAAGGGCAATCTCCCGCGCCTTCCCGCTGGCGTCCTGATGGACGCCGATGAGCGCGGGCACGCCTCGGCCCGCCAGGTACTCCCGGCGAACCATGTCGCCGGGCGACTTGGGCGCCACCAGCACCACGTCCACGCCCTCGGGGGGTTCGATCTCCTGGTAGTGCACGTTGAATCCGTGCGCGAACAAGAGCACGTTCCCGGCCTCGAGGTGCGCGGCGATCTTCTCCCGGTAGACGCCGGGCTGGACCGGATCCGGAATGAGGATCGCGATCAGGTCGGCACTCCGGGCCGCCTCGTCCACCGTCGTCACGGTCAGACCGGCCGAGCGGGCCCGCTCCGCGGAGCTACTCCCCTCGTGCAGTCCCACCACCACGTCGACTCCGCTGTCGCGCAGGTTGAGCGCGTGCGCGTGGCCCTGGCTCCCGTATCCGATAACGGCCACGCGCCGACCTCGAACCAGCTCCGGGTCCGCGGCGGTGGACTCGTACAAAGTCGCATTGCTCATCGAAGATGCTCCTGTGCTGTTCTCTGGTTGGGCCGGAGCGGCAGCCTCGGAAGCCGGCTCCGGCGTTCTTTCGACCCCGAGCACGTCGGGGTTCGCCTCGAGCTCGGCGCGCACGCGGTCGCCCGAGCGGTCAGACAGGTCCACCACCACCACCATCCGGGGCGTCGCGTCCTCCCGAGACACGGAAAGCTCCACGACCGGCACGGTGCGCCTGCGCAACGTGCCCAGGATCCGCTCGACCGCGGCAGGGCGGTCCGCGACCCGGATCGTCCATCGCTCGCGCCTCATGAGGATGCGGCCTCCCTGTCCGTCACGAACTCGTGGAGCGCCGCGCCCGACGGCACGATCGGATAGACGTTCTCCTCCCGGGCCACCCGCAGATCGACGAGCGCCGGGCCCGGACTGCCGCTCGCGAAGGCGAGCGCGTCCGAGATCTCGTGCTTCCGATCCACCGCGATTCCCGGGATGCCGTAGGCCTCGGCCAGCGCCACGAAGTTCGGCCCGGTGATCTCGCTGGCCGAGTAGCGGCGCTCGTAGAAGAGCTCCTGCCATTGGCGCACCATGCCCAGGAATCCGTTGTTGACCACGGCGATGCGCAGACGCAGGCGCTCCTGGACCACCGTGGCCATCTCCTGGACGTTCATCTGGAAGCCGCCGTCTCCGGCGATCACCCAGACCTCCCGGTCGGGCCGGGCCACCGCCGCGCCGATGCCGGCGGGCAGCGCGTACCCCATCGTGCCGAGTCCTCCCGACGTCAGATGCGCTCCCGGCTCCACGTCGGGGAGCTCCTGGGCCAGCCACATCTGGTGCTGCCCCACGTCGGTGACCACGATCGCGCGTGACTGACTCACCTGGTCGGCCATGGCGCGGATCACGTCGCGCGCGCGCAACGGCCCGTCGCCGTCCTCCAGAGGCGAAACAGCCTCGGCCTCGCGGTCCCATCCCTTCAGGCGAGCGAGCCAGGACGGGCGGGTGCGTGGCCGCACCCGCCGGATGAGCCCGGGCAGCGTCACCGCCAGATCACCCAGCACGCAGTGGTCCGTCCTGACGGTTCGGCCCACCACGGTCGGATCGATCTCGAAGTGCACGAGACGAGCCTGGGGAGCGAAGTCCGTCGCGCGGCCCACGACCCGGTCGTCGAGCCGGATGCCCAGCCCCAGAACGAGGTCCGCTTCCTGGATCGCGCTGTTGGCCCGAGGCGTTCCGTGCATGCCCGGCAGTCCCAGAGCGAGCGGGTGCCGTGCGGGGAAGCCGTCGAGCCCGAGCAGAGAGGTCACCACCGGTAGCTCGGCCCACTCCGCCAGGCGCCGCACCGCGGGCACGACGTCGGCCAGGAGGACGCCCCGGCCCACCATGAGCACCGGCCGCTCCGCGCCGTTCAGCATGCCGGCGGCGCGGTCGAGAGCCGCGGACATCGTGGGCGTCTCCTTGGCTCCGTGCTCGAAGCTCGACTCGATCGGGGTCGGGGCCGACGCGGTGCGGCCGGTCCAGCCCGTGATGCGCTCGTTCTGCACGTCCTTCGGCACGTCGACCAGCACGGGTCCGGGCCGGCCGGAGCGCGCCAGCCGGAAGGCCTCGGCGATCACGTCCGGCAATGTCGCCGGATCGTCGGCGAGCATGCCGTACTTGGTCACGGGAGCCGTCACGCCCAGGATGTCCGTTTCCTGGAACGCTTCGGTGCCCATGACGGCGCGCGCGACCTGCCCCGTGATCGCCACGATCGGCACGCTGTCCATCATGGCCGTGGCCAGCCCGGTGACGAGGTTCGTCGCTCCCGGTCCGCTCGTGGCCACGCACACGCCCACCCGTCCGGTCGCGCGCGCGTACCCGTCGGCCGCGTGGGCGGCGCCCAGCTCGTGCCGGGTCAGCACGTGACGCAGCCCACCGTCCCGATGGAGCGCGTCGTAGAAGGGCAGGATCGCGCCGCCCGGGTGCCCGAAGAGAACCTCGACACCCTGGTCGTGGAGCGCCCTGCACATCAGATCGGCACCGGTCGGCGCGATCTCCGACGGCGGCTCGCTCATCAGACTCCCCACAGATCCGCCGCACGGGCCAGCCCGCGCGCCTCCAGAACCCTGGCCTGCTCCGCCTTGTTGATCGCGTGCACGTACGCACGGGCCGACGCGTACACCACGTCCGTGTGTCCTCCGCGTCCCGTGAATGTCTGTCCGTCGATCCGCGCGCGGAGCGTCACGTCACCCATCGCGTCACGCCCGGGCGTGGTGGCGCGCAGCTCCAGGTCCTCGATCACCACGTTGAAGTCCATCAGTCGATCGATGGCGGCGAACGTCGCCGCGATGGGCCCGTCTCCGTCGCCCTCCGCCGTCCGTGGCACCCCGCTCTCGGTCAGAAGCGTGACCCTCGCGCGCGACACGTCGCCTCCGCAGACGACCTCGAGCGCCTCCAGGCCGTGCACCTCCGGGACGTCGTCCATCACGCCGTGATGGAGGAGCGACAGGAGGTCCTCGTCCAGCACGTCCTTCTTGCGCTCGGCCAGCGCCTTGAAATCGCGGGTCACGCGCTCCAGCTCCTCGGGGGTCAGGCTGTAGCCGAGGTCGCGGTAGCGTGCCTCGAGCCCGTGTCGTCCCGAGTGTCTGCCCAGCACGAGCTCGCTTCCCGGCGCGCCGACCATGGCGGGCGTCATGATCTCGTAGGTGCCCGGGTCCTGCAGGACGCCGTGCTGATGGATGCCGGCCTCGTGCGCGAACGCGTTCCGTCCCACGATGGCCTTGTTGGGCTGCGGATGGATGCCCGTGAGGTGCGACAGCAGCCTGCTGGCGCGGTACAGCCCTTCGGTCCTGAGGCCCGTGTCGTGGCCGAGCCGGTCGGAGCGGACGCGCAGCGCCATCACGATCTCCTCGAGCGCGGCGTTGCCGGCGCGCTCGCCGATCCCGTTCACGGTGCACTCGACCTGGCGCGCACCCGCCTCGACCGCGGCGAGCGAGTTCGCCACCGCGAGGCCGAGGTCGTTGTGGCAGTGCACGCTGACGATCCGCTCCGAAAGGCCGGGAACGCGCTCCAGGAGGGTGCGCACGGTGTGCGACATCTCCCCGGGCAGGGCGTAGCCGACCGTGTCGGGCACGTTGATGGTCGTCGCGCCGGCCCGCACCGCCGCCTCCACGATCTCGCACAGGAAGTCGAGATCGGAGCGCATCGCGTCCTCGGCGCTGAACTCCACGTCGTCGACGAGCGTGCGCGCGTGCTCCACCGACCTGGCCGCCCGCTCCAGGCACTCTTCCCTTCCGATCTTGAGCTTGCGGGCGAGGTGGATGTCGGATGTCGCGATGAACGTGTGGATCCGCGGCCGGGGCGCGGCCTCCACCGACTTCGCGGCCGCCTCGACATCCGTTCGGTTCGCCCGCGCCAGGGCGGCCACCACCGGCCCCCTCACCTCGCGCGCGACCGCGCCGATGCCCTCCGCGTCTTCCGGAGAGCTCGCCGCGAAGCCCGCCTCGATGACGTCCACGCCGAGGCCGGCGATCTCGTGGGCCATACGCAGCTTTTCGGTCGACGTCATGCTGCAGCCCGGGGATTGCTCGCCGTCACGCAGGGTGGTGTCGAATACCAGGATTCGCGCCATGATGGTTCTCTCGACTCACAGGAATAGAAAAGCGGCGGGCCCTCTCGCCGGAGAGGGCCCGCCGCTTGGTCGTCTGGATCGGTGTGTCGCTATCCCGTTCGAACGGCACGAGGCGCCCTCTCATCAAGCCCGAGTACGAGCCCGATAAGTCGAAGGGTGCCGAGAATGCCGAGCGACAAGATGCTGTTCATTTCGCCGATCCGTGGATCCGTCCGCAAAAACGAAGTGTGCTATCTACAGGGATCCCTTCCCGACGTCAAGTGTTTGCCGGAGCGAATCGTGGCTCACCGACCCGCTCCCCACGACGGGACATCCACGTCGCTCGGGGATCCGGGTCGTCCCCGCCGAGCCCCGGCCCGTCACGCGAGATCCTCCAGATAGTCCGACAGAATCCGTCCGAACGTCTCCGCCTCGGTGAGGAAGGCGTCATGACCGTTCGGAGATCCCACGTGGATGACCTCCGAGTCGACCTTCAGGCCCTCGTTCAGCTGCTGCACTTGCCACGGCGGCGCGATGCTGTCGGTGTCGATCGAGACGAGCGTGACCGGCACGCCCACCTCCGCCGGATCGATCCGGTGGATGTCGAGCGATTGGCACAGGCACAGGAACGCCTCCGGCGAGACCCGGTCGGCGAACTTGCGGCCGTTGTACTCCAGGTAGTCCTCGATCGGGAACCGTGCCTTCCCGCCCTCGATGGTCGGCGGACCGCTGAAGCGGTTCCGGTAGTCGATGTCCGAGCGGTACGTGGTCATCGCGAGGGAACGCGCGAGCACCATCGCCTCGTACGGCTCCCCGGTCCGCAGCCCCATCTCGACGATCTTGCGCTGCACGCCCCGCACGGCCTCGGCCATCGGATGGCTCTCGTGAGCCGCCCCGATGATCATGGCGGAGTTGAGCCTTCCCGGATGACGGGCCGCCAGAGCCAACGCGACCATCCCGCCGTACGAGGCACCGACGACGGCATCGAGGCGGTGCACGCCGAGGACGTCGAGCACCGCCACGAGCGCCGATGCCTGATCGGCCGGTGTGACCGCCATCCCGGGGGCGTGCACCCAGTCGATGGCGAGCGTGCGCAGCCGCCTCGGATCGAAGGCGTGGTCCTGGCCCGACTGGTTCTCCCACCAGCCGGGACGCGGATCGTACGCGTGGGAACCGACATGTCGATGGCCGGATATGCCCCCGAGCACCGCCACCACCGGCGCACCCGCGGCCCCCACCATCTCGTACGCCACCTTACAGGGCGCGATCTTCCCCCCGTGCTCGAGAGGAAGGCCGTTCGGGAGCAATCGCTCCCCGATGCGCACCTGGATCTGGGCGTCGGCGAGTGCCGCGTCCACCCGGCGTGCGAGACTTTCCATCATGACAGTGCTCCCACTTTGTCGCCGATCTCGGGACCTCGTCCGACCCGGCTTCATGGCGAACAAAAACCCCGGTCACCTCCGAAGGGGCCGGGGTCCGCTCCGCCTGCTTCGCTTCGTCAGATCATCCGCTCTTCCAACGTCCGACGGCGGTGCGTAGCCCGGTGCCCTCCCGCGAACACGAACAGGTCGCGGCCTCGTCCACGGTCGCCAGGGCGACCGCGGGACAGGGGATACACAGGCTACAGAGCGCGCTCATCGTCTTTCCTCGAGATTCCTTCAAGCTCGAAGCGATAGAATCGATTCGAGTTTACCAGTACACGTGGGCGACGGTCAAGGATCCCTGCGTTGAGGGAAGCACGAAGTCCTCCGGGGGGCGGGGCGTCACGCACACCGGCGACGTGATGGAACGCGACGAGCCAGGCTGTCCCGACCGGTGGAATCCTCGGGCGCGATCGTGCGTATGAGAGATAAGAGATACAGGAGATCGTGGGAGATCCGGCGTGGGAGCTTTCCGCCGGCTCACGTGAGCCGCGTGGCTCCGCGCCCACGAGCGCCAGCCCGGACCACTCAGGAGGTGCAGCGTGACCCAGTGTCGTGGACGGACCAAGCAGGGACAGCGGTGCCGCCGAGAAGCTGCCGAAGGCTCGGACTACTGCTCCCTCCACCAGGACCAGGCCGAAGAGGCGAGCCACGAGCACGAGGAATGGGACGTCGACGCCATCCTCAAGACCGCTCTAGGCTTCGCCCTCATCGGAGCGGTCGTCCTCTTCAGGATCCGCCGTTAGCCTATCCGTGGAGCTCACACTCCGGGCGTTTCCCGTCTCTCGGCGACCTGCTCGGGCCCGCAGGCGTATTCCGCCTTCACGCCCGGGGGTGTTCGGGGCGTGACGGGCCTGCAGAGGATGCGGGGAGTCAGGAGTTTTCCGAGGACCCCAGCTTCTTGACGCTGCCGAGCACGATCAGCCCGAACGCCAGAAGGAGGATGGGAAGCGCCGCGGCCAGTGCGAGGCCGGGGCCGATATGGCCCCAGAGGGCCGCCACGAGATTGAAGGCCTGTCCGATCATCTTGTCATCACCATCTATTTGAAATCCGTCTTGCGACGGCTGTTGTCCGTCGAGAGGTTTTCCACCCTCGCATCAAGCTTAATGGATCGCGCCGCGAAGCTCAGTCGGGAATTCCCCCACGCGGGCGCGGGGACTCCCCCCTCACGATTTCCCAGACGGCCACCTCGCCCACGTGCGGGTCCAGCTCGTGCCCGGTTTCCTGCATGCCGAGCTTCCTCGCCACGGCGATCGAGGCCTCGTGCCACGTCGGAATGGTGGCTTGCACGATCCGTACCCGGGGCTGACTGAGCGCCCAGGCCACGAGCGCCCCCGTCGCTTCGGTCGCGAAGCCCCGACCCTCGAACCGCGGGTAGACCGAATAGCCGATGACGGCCGTCCCCGCGGAAGGCGGCCCACCCAACCCGCACGCGCCCACCGCTCGTCGATCCGCCCGGGTCGACACGAGCCAGACCCACCAGCCGAGGTCGTCCGGCGACGAGACCATGGACTCGTGGAAACGCGGCAGGTCGTCGGCCAGGAGGGGCGGAGCCTCCACGGGGCCGTCGAAGACGACGCCCGTCTCTCCCTCCAGGCCTTTCGCGTCGCCCTCGATCCAGGCGCGCAGCCCGTCGGCGGTGAGCGCGGTCAGGCGCAGACGCGCGGTCTCGAGCGTGAGACGCCCGTGAGTCCGTGACGCGCCCATTCAGTCCTGCCCCTCCAGCCGCGTCCGGCACGGTGGCATGCGCCCTGCACCTTCGGGGCCCCCGATCGACTGGCCGCGACCGGTTCCGCCGCCACGGATCGTGTCTTGCCGCCGCATTTTCAAGCTTGAACAAACCATCGGAAGGAGACGACCATGAGTCGGAAGACGGTGTTCGGAACCGGCAAGAAAGTACCACTCATCGTGGCGCTCGGCATCGCCGGCGCGACGCTCGCCGTCGCGTCGTGCGACAGCGGAACGGGTCCCGCGGGCGGGTCCGCCTACCTGCAGGTGCACATCACGGACGCCCCCTCGGACATGCTTTCGAGCGCCGAGATCTGGGTGTCGCGCGTCTACCTCCAGGGCTGGGCCTCCGATAGCGCCGAGGCCGAGGGCATGGAGGCGGACAGCATGCATGCCGACAGCATGGAGACCGTGGATCTCTTCAACGACCCGGCCAACCCCAAGCACTACGATCTGCTGACGCTCCAGGACAGCGTTACGGCCGAGCTCACGAGCGTGGTCGGGGTCGACCCGGGCGCGTACGAGCAGTTGCGCATGGTGGTCGACAGCGCCCGCGTGACCTTGGCTCCCGGCTATTTCTTCGCCGACAGCTCCACGACCGCCGTGCTGCACGTGCCGAGCGGCGAGGAGGACGGAATCAAGGTCTCGCTGAAGGGCGCGCTCTCGGCTCCCGCGGGCAGCACCACCTCGGTCGTCGTGGACTTCCCGGTGGACCGGAACTTCGTCATCCAGATGAACCCGGACGGAACGATTCGCGAGGTCCTCTTCAATCCCGAGCTGAACGAGCGGGAGCGTGAGCACTCGTAACGGGTGAACGTCCTGGCCCGGCCCGCCTCCGGAACGGGGGCGGGCCCCCGGACCCCACGGGGCCGGCGAGCCCCCGCAACGGGTGAGGGCCCCCGGGACCCGGCGGGGCCGCCCGGCCGACTCGCAACGCGTCGATGCGTCGAACCACGCCGAGCGGATCCCCGGATGTCGCTCAGTACAACAGATAGGGCTCCACCGAGCCCCCGAACCGATCCGCTTCTTCCTGCACGCCGGCCATGAGCCGCTCCAGGTCGAGGCCGGCCTCCATGCCCGTTCGTAGCCCATCGTGTCCCCACAGGATGTCGATGGGCATGAGCGACTCCTCGTACTCGTAGGGCGGCGGCCGCCAGGCGAACGAGTCCGGAGCCAGCTCCCTCGCAGCGTGCAGCACGGCGACCGCTGTCCGAACCGCCCGGAACGCCCGTTCGTCCACAACGTGCAGCTGCGCGCCCCCGCACACCGTGCCCACGTGCTTCTGGAACGTCGGCTCGAAGTGGGCCGGCCGGAAGCGGACGCCCGGAAGCCGCAGAGCTTCCAGAGCCTCGACCAGGGCGTATGCATCCAGCCAGGGTGCGCCGAACAGCTCGAACGGTCGCGTCGTGCCCCGGCCTTCCGAGAGATTCGTCCCCTCGAGCAGCACCATCCCCGGGTACACGAGGCACGAGTCCGGCGTGGGAAGGTTGGGACTCGGCGGCACCCACGGCAGGCCCGTCTCCGGCCAGGTCGACTCCCGACGCCAATCCCCGCAGGGGATCACCTCGAGCTCGCAGTCGATCCCGCGCTCCGCCCTGAGCCAGCGTGCCATCTCCCCGCAGGTGAGGCCGTGACGCAGCGGCACCGGATGGAGCCCGACGAACGACTCGAAGCCCTCACGCAGGACGGGACCCTCGCGGATCGTGCCCCCGACGGGGTCGGGCCGATCCAGCACCACGAAGCGCACGCCGGCCTGCGCGCACGCCTCCATGGTCAGCGCCATGGTCCACACGAAGGTGTAGACGCGCACGCCCACGTCCTGCAGGTCGAAGAGGAGCGCGTCCAGTCCACGGAGCATCTCGGGCGTCGGCCGGCGCACGTCGCCGTAGAGGGAATGCACCGGCAGGCCGGTGTGCGAATCCTCGAAGTCGCCGCTCTCGACCATATTGTCCTGCTTCTCGCCCCACATCCCGTGCTGGGGACCGAAGAGGGCGCGAAGACGGAAGCCCCGATCCAGAAGCGCGTCGGCCGATGCGGTCAGCGACCGGGTGACAGACGCAGGGTGCGCGACCAGCCCGAGGGACGCCGAGCGGAGGTGCTCGCCTTCCCCTGCCAGAAACCGCTCGATGCCCGTCGTGACGCT
>CAZVYM010000078.1:12804-18802 GCA_964630935.1 uncultured Gemmatimonadaceae bacterium
GCCAGCCTGATCGCGGGGGCGTGCGCCCCCACCGCCGCCCCCCCAGCCAGAGCACCAGGATGCAGGCCCTCGTGGATCAGTACGCCCCGGTCCGACTGACCGCCGATCTGTCCCATCTCTCGTCCAACGACCGTGCGATGGTGCGGCTGCTCGTCGAGGCGGTGAAGCCCATGGACGACGTCTTCTGGCGGCAGGCGTACGGCAGCCGCTCGGAGGCCCTCGCTCTCGCGAACGGCGACTCGGCCGCGGAGCGCTACATCGAGATCAACTACGGGCCCTGGGACCGGCTCCACGACAACCAGCCGTTCATCGACGGTGTGGGCGCGAAGCCGGCAGGCGCGAACTTCTATCCCGCGGACATGACGGCGGACGAGCTCGAGACGGCCGCGGCCTCCGATCCGGCGCTGAAGGGCCTCTACTCGCTCGTGCGCCGCGACGACGCCGGAGAGCTCGTCGCGGTTCCCTACCGCGAGGCTTTCGCCGCCGCCACGGACTCGGCCGCCGCGAAGCTGCGCGCGGCCGCGGAGCTCTCCAGTGATCCGGACTTCGCGAGGTACCTGAGGCTGCGTGCCACCGCGCTGGAGACCGACGACTACCGGGCCAGCGACATGGCGTGGATGGACATGAAGAACAACCCGGTCGACATCGTCATCGGACCCATCGAGACCTACGAGGACGGCTTGTTCGGCTACAAGGCCAGCCACGAAGGCTATGTCCTCATCAAGGACACGGCCTGGAGCCAGCGCCTGCAGCGCTTCGCTCGGTACCTCCCCGATCTCCAGGCCGGCCTGCCCGTGGCGGAGGCCTACAAGCGGGAGAAGCCCGGCACGGACTCCGACCTGAACGCCTACGACGTGGTCTTTTATGCGGGCGCCGCGAACGCGGGCGGCAAGACCATCGCCATCAACCTCCCGAACGACGAGGAGGTCCAGCTCGCCAAGGGCGCGCGGCGCCTCCAGCTCGAGAACGCCATGCGAGCCAAGTTCGACAAGATCATGGTGCCGATCGCCGACGAGCTGATCGTGCCCGACCAGCGCAGCCACCTGACCTTCGACGCGTTCTTCCAGAACACGATGTTCCACGAGGTCGCGCACGGACTCGGCGTCAAGAACACGATCACCGGCCGTGGCACCGTCCGCGCGGCGCTCAAGCAGCACGCCTCGGCCATGGAGGAAGGCAAGGCGGACGTGCTGGGCGTCTACATGGTCGACCGGCTGTTCGAGCGGGGAGCGCTGACGGAGGGCTCGGTCGAGGACAACTACGTCACGTTCCTGGCCGGGATCTTCCGCTCGGTGCGGTTCGGGGCCGCCGACGCGCACGGCAAGGCCAACATGGTGCGCTTCAACTACTTCAAGGAGCATCGTGCGTTCACCCGCGACGACGCGACCGGCACGTATCGGTTGGACTTCGACGCCATGAGACAAGCGGTGGACTCACTCTCCGCGCTCATCCTGACCCTGCAAGGCGACGGCGACTACGCGGGCGTGGACTCGCTGATGACCGAGAAGGGCGTCGTGCCGCCGCAGCTGCAGGCCGACCTGGCGGGCGTCGACAAGCTCGGCATCCCGCGCGACATCGTCTTCGAGCAGGGCGAGAGCGTCCTCTCCGGAGGCTGACGGACGCGTCCCCCCCGGAGGCCGACGAGGGCGCCGCTCGCGCCTCCCGGAGCAACTCATAGTTGGTATCGTTGTAGGGAGAACTCCCACAACGGGCTACGGGCCTTCCCCTATGGTGAGGGGAGGGCCCGGTTCCTTACTGGTGTCTGATCCCACCAAGCGAGGAGACACCATGGCGTCGTCGGCCCCCGTTCGCGCGGATGAGTGGAGGAAGTGGGCCCTGGTCTGGGCATCCACCTTCCTGGTCTTCGAGACCCTGACCGGTCTCGCCATCCTCTTCATTCCGTTCAGCGTGTCCACGCAGGTCACCGTGCTCGTGCACACAGTGGTCGGGCTCGTGCTCCTGGTGCCCTACGCGGTCTACCAGATCCGCCACTGGCGGATCTACGACGACGCTCGCTGGACGCACGTGAAGCTCACGGGCTGGCTGTCCCTGGGGGCCACGCTGGTGGCGATCGTGTCGGGCGTGGTCCTGACGGTCCAGGCGGCGTTCGGGACCCGGATCAGCTACGCGTGGGACACCACCCACATCGTGGCGACGTTCGCGGTGTTGGCCGCGGTGCTCCCCCACGTCGTCGCCTTGATCGTTCGGAACCGGGTGGGCTCGACGGACCTGGCGGGCACCGTCCGGGCGGCGGAGCGTTGGATGGGGGCGCAGACGGGCAAGCTCACCATCCTGCTGGCCCTGACCATCCCGGCGCTGGTGTTCGCCTACCGTCCCCTGAAGCTGAACAACCAGCTTCCGTCCGACTACAGCTACATCTACGGCAAGGACCGCCCGTTCGCGCCGAGCCTCGCGAAGACCAGCACGGGCAACGCGTTCGATGCCCGCTCGATGGCCGAGTCGCGGTCGTGCGGCACCTCGGGCTGCCACTCGGAGATCGTGAAGGAATGGCAGGTGAGCGCCCACCGCTACTCGGCACTGGACATCGGATTCCGCGCGGTGCAGGCGGCCATGGGTGCGCAGAACGGACCCGAGTCGACACGCTACTGCGCCGGCTGCCACGACCCGGTATCCCTCTTCGCGGGCACGAAGAACCTCTTCCAGGACAGCCTCACGAACCAACAGGGGCTGGACGACGGGGTCTCCTGCATCATCTGCCACTCGGTTCAGGAGACCGACGTACAGGGCAACGCCAACTACGTCGTGCACCAGCCCGTGCGCTACATGTACGAGCTGAGGCCGGAGGGCGCCCGCCGCTACGTGCGTGACTTCCTCATCCGGGCCTACCCGGATGAGCACGTCGCCTCGTTCTCCAAGACGCTCTTCAAGAGCCCCGAGTACTGCGCGGCCTGCCACAAGCAGTTCGTCGACGAGGAGATCAACCAGGTGGGTTGGGTCCAGCTCCAGAACCAGTACGACAACTGGCGCAAGAGCCGCTGGAACCATCCCGGCGATGCGAAGACGACCATCGAGTGCCGCGAGTGCCACATGCCGCTGGTCTCCACCTTCGACCCGGCCTCCGGTGACGACGCCGACTACAACCGCACCCCGAACGACGGCAAGCACCGCAGCCACCGCTTCCTGGGCGCGAACCAGTTCATGCCCAAGGCGCTGAACCTGCCGGGAGCCGACGAGCAGGTGGATCTCGTGCAGAAGTGGCTCAGGGGGGAGATCCAGGTGCCGGAGATCGCGGACAAGTGGCGGAACGGGTCGGCGATTCCGCTCGAGCTGTCGGTGCCCGACCATGCGCGTCCCGGGCAGCCGATCAAGATCCTGACCCGTATCACGAACAACAAAGCGGGCCACGACTTCCCCACCGGCCCCCTGGACATCATCCAGGCGTGGGTGGAGGTCGTCGTGCGCGACGCGGCCGGCAACGTCGTCTACCACTCGGGCACGGAGGACTCGGACCACTTCGTCCAGCCGGGATCCTTCATGTTCAAGGCGGAGCCGGTCGATCGCTACGGCAACCTGATCGACAAGCACAACCTCTGGGAAATGGTGGGCGTCCGCTACAAGCGAGCCCTCTTCCCCGGCTTCTCCGACGAGGCCGAATACACCTTCTCGTGTCCCTCGGCGATCCTGTCGCCGACGACGCGGCCCTCGCCGGATCCCGGAAACGGGAGCGTGCAGGTCGAAGTGCCGAAAGGGGCGAGCGGCGAGCTGCACGTGGAGGCCCGGCTCATGTACAGGAAGTTCGATCAGTCGATCCTGAACTTCCTGGCGGGCGGGAAGTCCGAGGTCACGGCCCCGGTGACCATCCTCTCCCAGGCGGATGCGGTCATCCAGGTGAGTAGCGAGTGATCTCACGCCGGCAACGTTACCTGGCCCTGGGCTGGGGAGGCGCCACCCTCTTCGTGCTCATCGTGGCCGGCGTGCTCTGGTTCCGCTCGGGAAAGCGCGACACGTACGTCCCCGGAGAGAAGCTCGAGGGGCTGACGAACACGCTCGCACGCGGCCTGCCGGACGATCGGCCGGATGTCGCGTTCGTCGACGTGACGGAGGCGGCGGGCATCCACTTCCGCCACTTCCCCGGCGTGCGCACCAGCCGCCTTCCCGAGGACATGGGCTCCGGCGCGGCGTGGGGCGACTACGACCGGGACGGATGGCTCGACCTCTTCGTCGTGAACCAGTCGGGGCCGATGACGCTCACGCCCGAGCAGCTCGCCGCGTCCGACGCGTACGCCACGCTCTACCACAATCGGGGCGACGGCACGTTCGAGGACGTGAGCGAGGCGGCCGGCGTCGACTGGCGGGGCACGGGCATGGGGGTGGCGTGGGGCGACTACGACAACGACGGGTGGCCCGATCTGCTCATGACCACCTACGGAGGCCTGGTCCTCTATCACAACAACGGCGACGGCACCTTCACGAACACCACCGCCCGGGCCGGCCTCGCCGGCTTCAAGGCCTACTGGACCGGCGTCTCCTGGGCGGACTACGACCGGGACGGCGACCTCGACGCGTACGTGGGCGGCTACGTCCGCTTCGAGGACCGGCCGGGCGCCCCACCCTCCAAGCAGTACGACATCGAGCAGCCGACGAGCCTGAATCCCTCGGCGTTCGACCCCGAGCCCAACCTCCTGCTCCGCAACAACGGCAACGGCACGTTCACGAACGTGGCGGCCGAGGCGGGCGTGGCGGACGAGAAGGGGCGCAGCCTGTCGGTCGCGTGGGCCGACCTGGACGAGGACGGCTGGCCGGATCTCTACGTCGCCAACGATCTCAGCGACAACGTGCTCTACCACAACAAGGGTGACGGCACGTTCGAGGAGACCAGCCACATGGCCGGCGTGGCCGACTATCGCGGTGCCATGGGCCTCGCATTGGGCGACTGGAACGGCGACGGCGACCTGGACCTGTTCATCACGCACTGGCTCGCCCAGGAGAACGCGCTCTACGACAACGACTACCGCCGCCGGGCGGGCGAGGAGCCGGGCCCGAACGCGCTCCTGCGCTTCATGGACGTAGCGGACCGGTACGGGCTCGGACAGATCGCGCTCGACTTCGTCGGCTGGGGCACGTCGTTCTTCGACTACGACAACGACGGACGTCTCGACCTGCTGGTCGTCAACGGAAGCACGATCCAGGAGAAGGAAGATCCGACGCTCCTGGTCCCGATGCACGACCTGCTCCTCTGGAACGGCGGGCCGAAGCGCGGCTTCTTCGACGTCTCCTCCGTGGCCGGCCCCTACTTCGAGCGGAAGCTCGTCGGGCGCGGCGCCACCTTCGGCGACTACGACAACGACGGCGACGTGGACGTCTTCATCGTGAACAACGGCGGGCCCGGCATCCTGCTGCGCAACGACGGAGGCGACGAGAAGGCGTGGCTGGAGGTCGGCCTGGAGGGACGCAAGAGCAACCGGTCGGCCATCGGCGCGTGGGTGCGCGTCGTCGCGGGCGGCGTGGCCCAGGTGCGCGAGCTCCGTGCGCAGCCGTCCTACCTGTCCGAGAACAGCCCGATCGTACACTTCGGGCTCGGCGAGGCGACGACCGTCGACACCCTCCAGGTTCATTGGCCTTCCGGCGCCGTCCAGGCCTTCACCGACCTTTCGGCCCGAACCCGCTACGACCTGGTGGAGGGGGGTGAGCCGACGGCTCGCGGCAGGCAGGCGAACGCGTCGGACTCCTCGGCGAGCACGCGCGAGCGCGTGCAGGCGTTCTGGGCGACATACCGTCGGGCCACGCGTGAGCGGATCGCGGGAGAGCGACAGGCGGCGGTGGCCAGCTATCGGGAGGCGCTCGCTTCCGACCCGAGGCACGAGGACGCGCTCTACTATCTCGGCAACGTCCTGTTCGACCTCGACTCGCTCGCCGCGGCCCGCGAGGCCTTCGGCCGTCTCGTGGACGTCAATCCCGAGAGCGCCCGCGGGCATTCACGTCTGGGCATCCTGTACCTGTGCAGCCGGCGGATGGGGGCGGCCCGCCTCGACTCGGC
>CAZVYM010000079.1:0-18709 GCA_964630935.1 uncultured Gemmatimonadaceae bacterium
CCCGCCGCGCTTTCGCACGGCGTCGGCTCCGATTCGCAGCGGCCGTTCGCCCAGGTGATCGTCGGGGGACTCTTCTCGCGGTTGCTCATCAGCATCTACCTGATGCCCGTGCTCTACGCGCTCGTGGCCAGGAAAGGAGACACGCTCAGGGTATAAGCTCGAGAGAAATGCCTTGCTAAGTGGAACGGGGGGGAGGCATACGTACCCGTACGTACGGTGGGAGGCAACGCGGAAGGCGATCGTGTATCGGCGCCGTTGACGGCGGCGCCTCCCCCTCGAGCCAGGAGGCCGACCATGGTCGCCCCATCCGCTCCGATCGTTCCCGGACTTCCGTCCGAGCTGCCGCTGGTCGGACGTCGGGACGACCTCGACCGCATCTATCGGATCTTCGGGCACGAAACCAGGGTCGAGCCGATGCTGCTCGTGACGGGCGACGCCGGCGTGGGGAAGTCGCGGGTCGTGGACGCCGTGGCCCGAGAAGCCGGCCGCCGGGGGTGGACCGTCGCGGTCGGACGCGCCTACCCCGTGGAGACGGGGATGCCCTACAGCGTCGTCTCGGACGCGTTCATGCCGATCCTCAACTCGTTCGACGAGGCGACGCTCACCGTCCTGACGCGGGGAACGTCGGGTGATCTGGGCCGGCTCTTTCCGGCGCTGGACACCTCGGGCCCCCCGGTGGAAGACTGGGATCCGGCCGAGTCGCGCACGAGGATGTTCTGGAGCTTCACGGAGCTGGTGAAGCACCTGTCGGAGCGCGTGCCGCTCCTCGTGATCGCGGAGGATCTCCATTGGGCTGATGCGTCGTCGCTGTCCCTGCTCCACTTTCTGGCTCGTCAGCTCGACGGTGAGCCGATCCGTATCCTGGGGACGGCGTCGCGCGGGTACGGCCTGGACCGCCAGGCGCTGGACCGGGTCGAGCGCTCCCTCACGTCGCTCGACCTGCTGGCGCGACACGAGCTGCCGCCTCTGTCGCCGGGCGCCGTCGAGGAGCTGCTGAGCGCGGTCTTCCAGGTGACGGGCTCCCCGCTCCACGACTTCGCGGCGCACCTCTACGAGTGGACGCACGGGAACCCCTACTTCCTCGAGGAGACGCTCAAGACGCTGGTGCGCTCCGGCCGCCTGCATCGCCGCGACGGCACCTGGCTCGGCTGGGAAGTGGGTAATCTCGAGCTTCCCGGGTCGGTCCGGGACGCGCTCCTCTTGAGCCTCGGCTCCCTGGGACCGGACGCCCGTACGGTCGCCGACCTCGTCGCCATCAGCGGTGGGCGTGCGGCCGTGGGGCTGGTCGGCCACGTCGCCGGACTCGATCAGCTCGCGTTGCTCGAGGCCGTCGAGGAGCTCACCTCGCAGGCGGTCGTCATCGAGCGCGAGGAGGGCAGGGAGGTCATTCTCGAGCTGCGTCATCCGATGCTGCGCGAGACGCTCTACCGCGAGCTCGGCGCGTCGAGACGCCAGCTCCTGCACCGGAGGCTGGCGGAAGGGTTGGAGGCGCGGCAGGGAGCGGGCGCGGCCCCCGTGGACCAACTCGCGTATCACTTCACGCGCGGTGGCAGCCTGGGCGTAGATCCGCGTGCCGCGCGGTACCTCGTGCAGGCCGGGCGCTCCGCCCTCCGCCGGCACGCGGATCGCGAGGGTGTCGCGTACCTGGAGGCGGCGCTGGACCACTACCCCGCGGACCCAGCGGCGAGCGCCCAGCCCGCCGCGTCGGGTGGGGTGGGCGTCTCCCCCGCCGCGTCGGGTGAGCCGAGTGCCCGTCCCGCCGGGTCGGGCGAGGTGGGCGCGGATGAGGGCGGTGCCGCGGCCGGGCTGTCACCACGCAGCGACGTCCGGGCCGAGTTGGCGCGCGGATTGGCGCGCCTGGGTCGCTACGACGAGGCCGCCGAGCTGTGGAACGATCTCCTCGAGGCCGCTCGGCGGGCCGGAGACGCGCCCTCCACCATCAAAGCTCTCCGCCAGCTCGGGTTGATCGCGTACTGGGGCGGGCGGCAGGAGGACGCGCTCGCCTTCTACGGACGGGCGCTGGACGAGTTGCGCGGCCGAGATCAGCGGGCGCTCGAGGCGCGGATTCTCCTGGCCTACGGCGTCGCCCTCCAGGAGCTCGGGAGGGCAGAGGAGGCGCGCGAGCGCATCGAGAGCTCTCTCGAGTTGGCTCGTGTCCTGGACGACCCGATGCTCCTCGGCCGTGGCCACCGGGCATTGGCGCTCCTCGATACCTGGGTGGGCAGGGCGGAGGAGGCGCGGCGACACGGGTGGCAGGCCGTCGAGCTCGCGGACCGGGCCGGCGACGGCTACGTGCGGTTCTGGGGTCGGTGGGCGCTCGCATCCCTCGAAGGGCTGACCGGGGACACCAAGGAGATGAGCCGCCTCATGGGGCAGGCCGGTCAGGTGGCGGACGAGCTGCGCTCACCCGTTCTCCGGCTGTGGACCGCGGAGCTGGAGATCGAGTACCTCCAGGCCATCGGTGACTGGGACGGGGCGCTGGCGCACGGGGAGCGGGCGATCACGCTGGCGACCAGCCTCGGTCAACAGACGCTCCTTCCGAGGCTTCTCGTGTGGACGGCCACGGTCTACATCGGCCGGGGTGACCTGATCCGGGCGCGCGAGTTGGTCGACCGGGCATGGGCGATGGCGGGGCTGGAAGACGGGCCGGGCCAGACGTCCGACGTCCACGTGGTGGTGCCGGCGCACATCGGGCGCGCGGCTTGCCTGCTCGCCGAAGAGCGGTACGACGAGGCCGTCGAGGTGGGCCGCGCCGGGGTAAGGCTCGCCGATTCCGCCGGGTACGTCTTCTGGAGCCTCCATATGCTGCTTCCCATCATCGGGGAGGCGCTCGTGCGCGCCCGCGACCTGGAGGGGGCGAGAGAGGTCGGCCAGCGACTCCGCGAAGAAGGTCGCCGGATCGGGCATCGCCTGGCCAACGCCTGGGCCGATGCCTGTGATGCCCTGGTCGCGTGGATCTCCGGAGACTCCGTGCGCGGGCTCGAGCTCATGGTCGCGGCGGCCGAGGCGCTCGAGGCGATCCCCATGAAGTACGACGTCGCCCGCATCCGCAGGCAGGTGGCCGGGATCCTGAGGGACCTGGGTCGTCGTGACGAGGCGCTGGCACAGCTCCGAGCCGTGCACGAGACATTCGGAGAGCTCGGCGCGCAGCCGGAGCTCGACAAGGTCAGGATCATGTTCCGCGAGCTGGACGCCCGCCCGCCGAACCGACGGGAGGCGGAGGGCACGGCGGAGCTGACCGCCCGCGAGTGGGACGTGGCGAACCGGGTGGCGCAGCGCATGTCGAACAAGGCGATCGCGAAAGATCTGAGCATCGCCCGGCGAACCGTTACGACCCACCTGAGCAACATCTACCGAAAGCTGGGCATCTCGTCGCGCGGCGAGTTGGTGGATCTGGTGCGGGAGGGGCGGCTGCCGGCGCCGCCGGCCGAGGAGTGAGGGAGGCCTGACGCGGCCAGGGCATCCCGAGTCTGGAGGGTGGCGAGTCCGAGAGCGGAGGCGGCGCTCCCGAAGGCCTCGACGAGGCGGCTGCGATCGGCGTCTCGAGACGCTTTGGAGCGCGCTTGCATCCCTTCGGGATGCGTTTCAGAATTCCCCTCCACCCAGGCCCTGCCTCGTTCGCCATCCCGGAGGAACCATGAGGCCCTCGCGCATTCTTGCCGCCGCGGCCGTCGCCGTGCTCGCTTCCCTCCCGTCCGTTCTCGTCGGGCAGAGCCCCGGAGGCCGTCCGCTCGACGGGCAGATCCTCTCTTCCTTCACCTACCGGAACCTCGGGCCGTTCCGGATGGGCGCGCGCATCGCGGACATCGCCGTTCCCGATTCGCCGGAGCGTGCCCATCTGTACACGATGTATGTGGCGCCCTGGACCGGGGGTCTGTTCAAGACCACCAACAACGGGACCACCTGGGAGCCCATCTTCGACAACGTGAGCACGAGGCTCACCGTCGGGGACGTGACGCTCTCCCACTCGAATCCCGATATCGTGTGGGTCGGCACCGGCGACGCGTTCACCTCGCGGAGCTCTTACGCGGGAGACGGCGTCTACAAGTCCACGGACGCCGGCAAGACCTGGACACACATGGGGCTCGACGACACGCAGCACATCGCGCGCATCGTCATCGACCCGAACGACCCCGATGTCGTGTACGTCGCGGCGATGGGTCACCTGTATTCCACGAACGAGCAGCGGGGGGTCTTCAAGACCACCGACGGGGGCAGGACCTGGTCGAGGGTCCTTTACATCAACGAGAAGATCGGCGTCATCGACCTGGTGATGGACCCGAAGGACCCGAACACACTCTATGCCGCCAGCTACGACAAGCAGCGCCTGCCCTGGCAGATGATCAACGGCGGTCCGGAGAGCGGCGTCTACAAGACCACCGACGCCGGGGCCCACTGGACGCGTCTCGGTGGGGGCTTCCCCACCGGTCGCATCGGCCGCATCGGACTCGACATCTATCCCAAGGACCCGAACGTCCTCTACGCGATCGTAGAGAACGACAATCCGCCCGAGGGCGGTGCCGAGCCGGGTGCACGCGGTGGGATCCCGACCATCGGGGGTGAGGTCTACCGGACCGACGACGGCGGCGCGACCTGGCGCAAGACGAATCCGGACACGCTCAACGTGAGCAGCAAGGGACCGTACTACTTCAACCAGATCCGTGTCGATCCGAACGACGACATGACGATCTTCCTCACCGGGTCGCCAGGCGGACTCTCACGGGATGGCGGCAAGACCTGGAAGGAGATCTTCCCACGCTTCTTCGGCGACAACCGGACGTTCTGGTTCGATCCCGAGAACTCGAACCGGATGATCATGGGAAGCGACGGAGGCATCGCGGTCTCCTACGACGGAGGTGAGACGAGCGACCACTTCGACAACCTCCCCATCGGTGAGATCTATCAGATCGGGGTGGACATGGAGGATCCGTACAACGTCTATGGCGGCCTGCAGGACCACGAGCACTGGAGGGGACCGTCGATCAACGCCGAACGCCGGGGCGTGGCCCCGAGGGACTGGATCGCCCTGGGCGACGGCGACGGGATGTTCACTCAGGTCGACCCGACCGACAGTCGTTGGCTCTACACGACGAGGCACTACGGGGGTCACACCCGCGTGGACCAGAAGCTCGGCTACGAAACGCTCATCACGCCGAATGCGAAGCCGGGCGAGGAGCCCTATCGGTTCATCTGGACGCCCCCGCTCCTCATCTCTCCGCACGATCCGAAGACCCTCTACACGGGCGCCCAGATGCTCCTGCGCTCGACCGACCGCGGGGACCATTGGGAGGAGATCAGCCCCGACCTGAGCACCCATCCCGCCGACAAGATCCTGCCCGAGTCGGAGCAGGGGCTGCCGGGCGGGATCCCCTGGTTCGCGATCTCGGCGATCGCCGAGTCACCGCTGCAGGCGGGCGTGCTCTGGGTGGGGACGAGCGACGGTAAGGTGCAGATGAGCAGGGACGACGGCGCCCACTGGACCGACATGACGCCCCAGCTGGTGGCGCTCGGCGCGCGGGCGGAGGGATACGTCAGTCGCGTGCGAGCCTCTTCGCACGTACCGGGTCGCGCGTACGTCGCGAAGCGGGCGTACAAGTTCGACGACTTCCGTCCCATGCTCTACGTGACGGACGACTTCGGTCGGACGTGGCGCTCGATCTCGAACGGCCTGCCGGACGAGCCGATCAACGCGTTCTGGGAGGACCAGCGCAACCCGGACCTGCTCTTCGTCGGTGACGACGTCGGTGTGTGGGTCTCGATCGACCGCGGCGCGCACTGGACGAACATGAACAACAACATGCCCAACGTGCCCGTTCACGATCTGCTGGTGCATCCGCGAGAGCACGACCTGGTGGTCGGAAGCTACGGCCGCGGGTTCTGGGTGACCAACGTCGACGCGCTCGAGGAGCTGACGCCCGACGTCCTGGCTCAGGAGGTGCACCTCTTCGGGATCCATCCCGCGGTGCAGCGCATCACCTGGGAGTTCGGAGCGAACGACTACCTCTTCGCACAGCGGCACATCCAGACGCCCAACCCGCGCAACGGCATGTACATCCACTACTACCTGAAGAGCCCGGCTCCGGAGGGCGCGGTGGTGACCATCCGGAACTCGAGCGGCGTGCAGGTCGCCAGGCTGCAAGGCGGCGGGAACGAGGGCATCAATACCGTGGTGTGGAGCACGCGGATGATCGAGGGTCGAGGCATGGGAGCGGGTGGCTTCCAGGGGCCGGCGCAGGGCACGGTCATCACCCGGCTCGCGCCGCTCGGCCACTACACGGTGACGCTCGAGGTGGACGGGAAGACGCTCACCGGGATCGGTGAGGTGATCAAGACGCAGGGCTGGTCGATCGGGCCGGATCAGCAGACGATTCGGTAAGCGGGGAGGGACGCGGACGAGGCATACGAGCGTCCGCGTCTCGACTCCTATTCGGCCTTCGGCTCGCGCTCGATGGTCTCCGAACGGACGATGTCCTTCTCTTCGAATTCGAGCTGAGTGCGGATCGAGGCGATTCCCTCACGCAGGATGCGCGCCTTGGTGCGCCGTGAGCTGTTGCGCCCCGCGGCGATCTCCATGGCGCCGGCGAGCTGCGAGAGATGGTCGAACCCGGCGCCCATGAGCTTGAGCTTGTACTGCCTGTACCGGCGCTTGATCTGTTGGGCGATCTGATCCTCGCCGGACCTGGCCGTCGCGAACTGCTCGGTGAGCCCGTGGATGGTCTGTGCCGGGCGCTGGACCTCCGCGAGCCGGGCGAGCTTGGCCTGGCCGAGTGGTGTGATGCCGCTCATCGATCGAGCTCCGGCCGGCCGGCTACGACCATGCTCCGGAGCGAGTCGCCGTGGAGCATGGCTCCCCCCTGTCGTACGTGCTTCGGTGAGCCTCACGCTCGCCGATCCGCGCGTCGTCTCCTTGTCTTCCAGCAATAGTCGGACACGGACGGCGCACGCAAGGGCCGCGACTACGACAGGTACACGGGCGGATCCTCCAGCTCCCGCTCCATCTCCCGGATCAGGTCGTTGACGAGCTTCTCGACGAGCTTCTCCATCTTCTTGCCGCAGCGCTCCGCCTCGCACTCGTAGGCGTGGTAGAGGTGCTGGCTCAATTCCACCTGGATGTTCACCTTCGGCATGGTGCCTCCTGTCACGTTACGGGCACCGCCTTGTGTCCGTAGCACCGGATCCCGCCATGGCCCTCCTTGCGGACGAGCCGGAACTCGAGCGAGACCTCCATTCCGGGCAGGACCTTCTCCGGATCGCAGTCCACGACCTGCGCCATGAGCCGTGCGCCCTCCGGGGTCTCCACGAGAGCGACGGCGTACGGGGCCTCCATCTGCAGATCGTCGGGCGGCGTGCGCACCACCGTCGAGGTCGTCACGTGCCCCCGGCGCGAGAGATGGACGGCTTCGTGCTCCGTCCCGCGGCACTCGGGACACACCGTACGCGAGGGGAAGCTCACGTGGCCACACTTCGCGCACCGGCTCGCCTCGAGCCGATAGCGGTTCGGAACCTCTCTCCAGTATCTCGGGCTCGGCATCGTCATACCCTCTCGAAGATGTGGACGACGGAGCTGGCGCCGGATCCGCCCATGTTCTGCGCGAGCCCCCGATGGGCTCCTTCGACCTGACGGTCTCCGGCTTCACCTCGAAGCTGCTCGAAGATCTCGATGGTCTGGGCGACGCCCGTGGCGCCCACGGGGTGCCCCTTGGACTTGAGTCCGCCGCTCGTGTTCACGGGGATCTTCCCGCCCAGCGCGGTCATGCCCCACCTCACGGCGTCGGCGCCCTCTCCCTCGCACACGAAGCCGAGCGCCTCCACGCAGCAGATCTCCGCGATCGAGAAGCAGTCGTGCACCTCGGCCACCTGGATGTCCTTGGGCGCGAGGCCCGCCATCCCGTACGCCCGCTCCGCCGCCGTCACGACGGCGTCGAGCACGGCCGGATCCTTCCGGTCGGCCAGGGCCATCGATCCGGTGGCCCCGCCGCTCGCGACGATCTTCACCGGCCGGTCCGTGTAGCGCTTGGCATCTGCGAGTGGGCAGAGCAGCACGGCGGCCGCCCCGTCGCTCACCGGCGAGCAGTGCAGGAGCCTCAAGGGATCGGAGACCATCGTCGAAGCCATCACCTCGGCGAGCGTCACCTCCCTGCGGAACTGGGCCTTCGGATTCATCGCGCCCAGGCGGTGGGCCTTTACCGACACCCACGAGAGGTCTTCTTCGGTGGTGCCGTGCTTGGCCATGTGCGCGCGGGCGATCATCGCGTACAGGCCCGGGAAGGTGATGCCGTGGTAGACCTCGGTCTCCTGGTCGGCGGCGGTCGCGAGCACGTTGGTCACGTCCGCGCCGTCGGTCATCTTCTCGACGCCGGCCACCAACACCAGGTCGCTCATGCCCGAGGCGACGGCAGCGAACCCCTGACGCAGCGCGGCGCCACCCGACGCGCACGCCGACTCCACTCGGGTGGCGGGGATCCCTGCCATTCCCAGGTGATCGGCCATCAAGGGGCCGAGGTGCTCCTGGCCGACGAACTGGCCGCCGGACATGTTGCCGACGAAGAGCTCGTCGACGTGGTCGGCGCCCGCCCCCGCCAGCGCCTCCACGGCGGCCTCAACGAACAGGTCGCGCAGGCTCGATTCCCAGAGCTCGCCGAAGCGGGTCATGCCCGCCGATACGATCGCGACGTCTCGCATGATTCCCTCCGGTCAGCTGTTGACGATGATCTTTTCGCGCAGCTTCGCGTACTGCCCGTACGTGACGTAGCGCTTGGGCCCATCCAGCATCGAGCGCACCGTCGGCGCGCGGTCTCGGCGTTCGGGCAGCAGGTCCGTGGCGCGCAGGACGAAGGAGTCGCTACCGGCGCCCGATCCGAACGAGGTGATGAGGATCAGGTCGTCGGGGTCGGCCACGTCGAGTACCGCCGCGAGCCCGGTGGGAGAGGAGCCCGAGTAGGTGTTGCCCATGAGAGGCACGACCCAACCGACCTCCATCTGCGCCTTCGTGAACCCGAGCTGCTTGCCCGCGCTCTGGGGAAACTTGCCGTTCGGCATGTGGAAGACGGCGTAGCGGAAGTCCGCCGGCTTCATGCCGGTCTTCTCAAGGATGGCGCGGGTGGCCATCATCACGTGCTTGAAGTAGGCCGGCTCGCCCGTGAAGCGGCCTCCGTGGCGCGGGTAGAACTCACCCTCGCGGCGCCAGAAGTCCGGGGTGTCGGTGGTGCAGGAGTACGTCTCCACCACGTCGGCGAGGAGATGCTCCTGACCGAAGATGTACGCCGCGCCGCCCGCCGATGCCGAGTACTCGAGCGCGTCGTTCGGGGCGCCCTGCGATGTGTCGGCGCCGACGGCCAGCGCGTAGTCGACCCGGCCGGACTCGACCAGCCCGAGCGCCACGAACATGGCCTCGGTGCCGGCCTTGCAGGCGAACTCGAAGTCGGCGACGTGGACGTTCGGCCCGATGCCCAGCGCCTCCACGAGGATGGTGCCCGTGGGCTTGACCGCGTACGGATGCGATTCCGAGCCGACGTAGACCGCCCCGATGCGCTGCGGCTCGATCCCGGCGCGCTCGACCGCGCTCCGGGAGGCGGCCACCGAGATCGTGATCGTGTCCTCGTCCAGGCCGGGGACCGATTTCTCCTGAAGGAGGAGGCCTCGGGCGATCGACTCCGGGTCCTTGCCCCATTGCCGGGCGATCTCTTCGCTCGTGATACGGTTGCGCGGGACGTACGCACCGTAGCCGACGATACCTGCCATGACCTGGCTCCTTTGCTCACGGCGGGAGGGCTGAGGTGGTCCAGGTGTGTGGTAACCCAGACACCCAGGTACCGCGAGCGAGTGGCGGGAACCTGCTACATCAGCCTCAACGTGCCGGTCCGGAGGGCCCTCGGCGAGTCGGGATTGTTCAGCGAGGTCGTGTGGTGGATTCCCTCACAAGTCCCGCCAGGCCCTCCGCCCCGGAAGCAGGCGAACCGGCATCCGTCTCAGGTGCGCCTCGAGCAGGTGTGGGGGCGTCAACTCGTGGTCGATGATGCGCGCGAGCTCCTCCTCGCGCTTCCAGAGGAACTCGATCGCCCGGGCCTCCAGATCGAGCATCCGCCGCTCCACGGACTCGTTCAGGGCGATCTCGAGAGCCACGGCACCCGTGCCCCGCATCCGCCAGAGCGACTGGCGATGCTCGGTGACGGCCACGGTGAACTCGCCCACGGAGCCGGCCTGCTCGATCGTGCGTGCCGCCTCCGTGATCCTGCGCTCCGACGCGCCCATGATGTTCTGGTAGGCGAGCACCCGCCGGAGCACGTTCTCGGCGATGTCGCCATGGAGGGCATAGATCTTCTCGGGCGTCCACGGATCGCAGCGCTGACAGGGGATGCCCACACCCAGGCGCCCGTCGGGGCCGCGCAGGGGGTAGACCCACCACGAGAGATCGTAGCGGAGCGCGCGGAGCGTGCTGTTGCAGAAAGGGCAGCGCAGGCGACCGTGCCAGGCCGCCCAACCGAAATGGCGCCAGCGGAGCACGTCGGCGACCGGCGTGTCCTGCCAGTCGATGGCGACGTCGTCGTCGGTGAGGCCGAGCTGGCTGCCCACGAAGGCCACCGTGCCGAGCGTGGCCGTGGTCACCTTGGAGGTGACGCTCTCGTACGAGGCCTTTCGCTTGCTGAGCTCGCGCCCGTAGCGCCACCAGGCTTGCTCGGCCAACTCGGCGCGGCCCACCCGAATGAGCGTCAGACGGTCGGCCGACAAGAGCGAGACGTGGGCGGTTTGCGCCACCAGGCGCCCGCGGTCGCGTGCCATGCGCTCGAGCTCCACGAGCGCGGCCCCGCGGTCCTCGATGGGGCAGAGGTTCCAGCGATGGCAGCGCTCGCATACGGTCCACAAGCGGCCCCGCTCGGGGTCGAAGGCGATCGTGCGCCCGTGTGGCATGTGGGCCAGCTGGCCGTTCTCCTGGAACGGCCTGTGGCAAAACAGACAGCGTGTGAACATGGTCGCCCTCTCCCGGATCCCGTCCTCCCCCCATCTTCCTGCGACCCCGACCCACTGCTGTATCCTAATGGGAACGAGGTTGTCCCGGCGAGCTTCTCATGGCCGCAGGGCGAGCTTCACATGGCCACGGGGATGGTCTCGACAGGTGTGGTACCCCGCGCGAACGGGGTCTCCCCCGCACATCACTCGATGCGCAGGGCGTCCACGGGATCCACCCGGCTGGCTCGCCACGCCGGCACGAAGCTGGCGAGCGCCGCGACACCGACGAGCGCCAGGGTCACGGAGCCCAGTGTGAAGGGATCGGAGCCGCGCACCTGGAAGAGCAGGCTTTCCAGCACCGCTCCCAGGGGGATCACGAGCCCCACGCCCAATAGCGCGCCCACCAGCACGGGAACCAGGGCCTGTCGCACCACGAGTCCCCGGACCCGAGGCGCCGCGGCCCCGAGCGCCATGCGCAGCCCGATCTCACGGGTGCGCTCGTTCACCGTGAACGACACGACGCCGTAGATGCCCACGGCGGCCAGGATCAGCGCGAACACGCCGAAGATGCTGAGGAAGAGGGTGGTCGCCCGACGGCTGGCCACGGCCTGGGCGAACGCGTCATCGACGGTCTGGATGGCGTAGACCGGCTGATCCGGGTCCATATCGTGGATCACCCCGCGCACGGCCGGGAGGACGCTTCTCGGGGGGACGGCGGTACGGATCAGCAAAAAGAGCTGGTTCTGGTTCGCTCCGACCTGATCATGCGCCGCGAAGATCTCCGGCTGCGGCGGACGGTCGAGGCCGCGATTCCGGGTGGAGCCGACGACACCCACGATCTCCCACCATGGCGTATCCGCGTCGGGACCTCCGATCTTCAGTCGCTTTCCGACCGGGTCCGTGTCGGGAAACCACCGTCGCGCCGCCGCCTCGTTGATGACCGCCACCAACGGTGAGCCGGCTCGATCCCGATCGTTCAGGACTCTGCCCCTCCTCAGCGGAATGCCCAAGGTGGAGAAGTACCCGGGCGTCACCACCGTCGTCAGCGCACGCGGCAGAGTGGCGTCGTCCCCGGCCACAGTGCGGCCCTCGAAGGAGATCTCACGGAAGCTGAACGAGATCGGAGGGAACTGCGTTCCCGCCGCCGCGGACCGGATCCCGGGAACGGCGCGCAGGCGCTCGGACAGCTCGCCGAAGAATGCCGGCACGGCCTCACCGGAGTACTTCTCCCTCGGCAGGGTGAGGCGCATGGTGAGGACATTCTGGGGGGCGAAGCCGGGATCCACCCTGGAGAGCCTGACGAAGCTGTTGATCAGGAGGCCACTTCCGGCGAGGAGGACGAACGCCAGCGTCACCTCCGCGGCGACCAGGGTGCGTTGCAGACGCTGCCGGCTCACCCCGGCGGTGGTGCGTCTCCCTTCCGCCTGGAGCACGCCGGCGATTCCCGCACGCGAGCCCTGGAACGCGGGCATCAGCCCGAAGAGGACGCCGGCTCCCAACGAGACGGCTGCGGTGAACGCGAGGACCGGCCCGTTGAGGCCCACCGTGCCTGCAACGGGAAGCGCGAGCGTCGCCAGCAGGGCTCGGATTCCAGCGCTCCCGAGGTAGGCGAACCCGAGGCCTCCCACGCCCCCGAGGAGCGCGAGCGTCAGGCTCTCCACGAGGAGCTGGATGACCAGGCGGCTCCGACCCGCGCCCAGCGCCGTGCGCACCGCCATCTCGTGACGGCGAACGTGACCGCGTGCCAGAAGGAGATTCGCGGTGTTGGCGCACACGAGGAGCAGCACGAAGCCCACTGCCCCGAAGAGGATGAACGCCGCCGAGCGGAAGGGTCGCGAGGCGACGTGACTCCACGTCATGGCCCGCATGGACCAGCCGGCGTACTCCTCGAACTCGGCTCCGTACGCCTGCTCCGTACGCCGGGCCAGGCCTGCGAGCTCGGTGTTCACCTCGTGCAGCGTCGACCCGGAGCGGATGCGCGCCATGAGCTGGAACTGGCGCCGGTTGCGAGGATAGCGGTCGGGTTGGATGGGCATGATGGTCCAGAGATCCGTCCCGTAGATCTCCACGCCGGGAGGGAGGATGCCCACCAGTGTGTGGGGATTTCCGTTCACCAGGATCTTGCGTCCCACCATCATGGAGTCCGCACCGAACCGGTCGCGCCAGATGCGGTAGCTGAGGAGGGCGACCGGGTCACCGCGGGCCACCTCGTCGTCGCTGAAGCCTCGACCCAGGTAGGCCTTCATCCCCAGCGTGCGGAGGGCATCACCCCACCAGAATGCGGTGAACACGTTCTGGGGCGGGCCCTCGCCGGCGATCTGGCGGTTCCCCATGTCCCACGCGACGACGTCCTCGAGCGTGCGGCTCTGCTCCTTCACGTCGAGATATTCGGCGGGGGAGAGATTCTCCCAGAAGGCCAGCTCCCCTCCCAGCTTCGGATACTCGGTGCCGACGCCGACGATGCGGCCGGGCTCTGGGAAGGGGAACGGGTTCAATACGAGCCCGTAGACGGCGCTGAAGACGGTCGTGGTCGCGCCGATCCCCAACGCGAGGGTGAGCACGAGAATCCCGCTGAAGGCCGGATTCCTGCGGGCGCCGCGGAGAGCCAGGCGCAAGTCACGAAGAAGCGTCCAGATCATGGGGTCCCCTCCCGTCATCGTCTTCCTCAGGTGTCGCACTCGGTGGCCGAGGTTCGGTTTCACCGAGGCCAGGGCCTGCTTCCAGTACCAGCGTGCCGCCGCACGTTCGTCTCCCGCCGCGCGCTCATGGAACTCCTCCTCGAGGTCGCCGAGCTGCTCTTCCCGTTGGTCGCGGTGCGCGCTCAAGCCCACGAGGAGAAGGGGAAGAAGGGGAGGTCGGCGGCGGTGGGTCGTCATGCGAGGCTTCAGGACGAGGCGCCATCGGCGGGGAGGTGAACGCCGTCCCACATGCGTTCGAGCATCCCGCGGGTCGCCTCGAGGGCTCGGGCGCCTGCGGTCGTCAGGCGAAAATGACGGCGCGCGCGTCCGCCGCGGCGCGGTGACGGCTCGCCCTCCCGCGATGCGACGAGCCCTTTGTCTTCCAGCCGGGCAAGGGTCGCGTAGACCGCGCCCACGGACACATCGCGGCCGGTGCGTCGCTGGATTTCACGGCGCACGCTGACGCCATAACCTTCCCCACGCAGGCGCGCCACGGCCAGGAGCACGACCTGCTCGAACTCCCCCAGGAAGTCGCCCTTTCCCATGTACGGTCCGATCTCGGTTCGAGTGGGCTTCGCGGCCTCTGTTTCCCGGCCCAAAGAAATGTTCTACAAAACCGAATTAATAGACGCGCCGACGATCGAAAAGGTTTCACTCGGGAGGGCTGAGTCTCACCGTGGCGGAGAAAACCCTGTCGGTTGTAGCGTGGAAACAGAGGAGTTTCCACAGGAGGCCCACCGATGCGTACTGCAATCCGCCGCCATCTCGCCGTCGCGGCGCTGGCGTTCCCGATGCTGGTCGCCGTTCCGGGAAAGGCCGAAGCGCAGCGCCACCCGAATCGGACACGCGTGGAGGTCACGGCCGGGATCACCTTCTCCGTGACCCAACGCGAGAGCATCCGGAGCTACTATGCCGATCATCCTCGAGCGGGCCTGAAGGCGCTGCCGCCGGGGATGCGGAAGAGGCTGGCGAAGGGGAAGCCCCTGCCGCCGGGGATCGCCAAGCAGGTGGCACCCTCCGCCCTGATGGAAAGGGTGGCCGTGCCGAAGGGGTACCGCCTCCAGGAGGTCGGACCGGACGTCGTGCTGGTGGAGATCGCCACGGGAATCGTCCACGACATCTTGATGGACGTGATTCACCGGGGCAGCCCCTAGATTCCCGACCCGTTCCGGGCGGTCCAGTCCAAGCGTTGGGAGGGGCCTCCCCGTAGGAAGCTACGACCTGATCAGCTGTGGATGCAGCGGCTCACGAATGCCAACGGACTCCCGGGATGGAACACTACGCTCGACCGGAGCGGGAAATCAGATCCTGGGCCGTGGTGGCATCGATTCCGAGTCCCTCGGCGATCTGACCGAGCACCGCCCGCTCCGCGTTCGCCAGGCCGTCACTGTAGGCGAGCTTGACCGCCGACGAGAACAGCTCGTGGCACTGGCTCGCGTCGAGCACGGCCCGTGCGCTCGTGCAGAGATGCTGTACCGCATCCGTGTCGAGGGCGGTGCCGTCGTTGGAGAGGCCGGAGACGATGCGTCCCGTCATCGCGCCCAGCATCGCACCGAAGCTCTCGGCGCCGTGACCGGCGAAAACGTCCAACGAGCCGAGCTCCCCGAAGAGGAAGTCGCGCTCTTCCATCGTTCCGACGCCGTCGGCGCCCACGACCAGCAGGGTGACGGCTGCGTAGGCCTCGGCCGGGGTTTCCAGCGTGAACGCCATCGGGTTCTCCTTGTCGGAAGGGTCCGGGTCACTCGGAGAGCGAGAAGTATTGTCCCTGGCTCCCGCGCGCACCAGGAAAATCCGTCTTCCCCGAGACCGTGGCTTGCAGCGAGCGGGAGCCGTGGATACCGTCGCCTTTCGGTCCAGGTTCCCTCGGAAAGACCCGGCCGAACCTTGACGTCATCCACATGCTAGCATCATAGTACTAGCATACAAATGCAGTCACCCGAATCCGAGAACCCTCATGCCGAAGAAGCCCCCGCGGGTCCGCGAGCAGGCCGTGGTGTACCTCGGTGCGCGCGACCGCGAGCTGCTGGAGCGACTCGCCGAGGAGACGGGTCTGCCCCGCACGGAGATCTTTCGCCGGGGGCTCCGTCGTCTCGCCGACGAGCTGCTGGCCGAGCGGGGGCCGGGCTCCTCTCTCGACTACCTCGAGTCGATCGCCGAGAAGACGGCCGCACCCGAGGACCTGGCCGAGCGGCACGACCACTACCTCTACGGCGGGGGCTACGGGGAGTCCGCGAAGAAGGGCGATGAGGGCCCTGATTGACACGAGCGCGCTTCTCGCGCTGAGCAACGGGAGAGATCAGTACCACGAGCGCGCGGTGGCCATCGCGGATACCCACCGCGGCTCCGGCGGCACGTTCGTGGGCACAACCTCGATCCTCTCGGAGTTTCACGCCCACCTGCTCTATCTGCGTGACGCTGCGGTCGCCCGCACGGCGCTCTCGCGACTCCTGGAAGATCCCCTGCACGAATGGGTTCAGGTCGATGCCGACCTCGTGCGCGCCGCGACCAGCAATTGGCTCCTGCGGTTCGATGACCAGGCGTTCTCGCTTGTGGACGCGGTGAGCTTCGAGGTAATGCGACAGTCGAGGGTCACCGAGGCGTTCGCCTTCGATCACTATTTCGAGATCGCGGGATTCGGCTTGCTGCGCTGACGTCGATCGCATCCTATGTTGTCAGCATGGTCCGAGGTCGACGCGCGAGGACATGCGGATAAATTGCGGCCTGGCTGTGCGCTACGCTGGGTCCCGGCTCACTCGGTGCGCAGGACGTCGCCGGCATCCATATCCGCCTCAGAGAGCTCGCCGGTCGGTACGAGCAGGAATGGCGTTGGTACACGCCCTACCTCGCCAAGTCGGCGTTCCCGTGCGACGAGATCGTCGGGCGGTTCTGCCTGCGCTACGGGTTCGGCAGGGACGCTCCGCTCCACACTCCCCCGGTCGGCCTCACCGAGGCCCGCCGCCAATACGTGGCTCAGCTGCGCTCGGCGCTTGCAGTGCTGCCGCACGACACCTTGGTGTCACCGCCCCTCGTTCGGGTGATCGTCGAGGCGGGGGATACCAGGGCGGCCATGCAGGCCGCGATGGCGTTTGCGGTCGCTGACACGACCGATGCGTGGTCCTATCTGCTGCTGGGCTTCGCCCTCACCGCGGAGGATCGGATCGCGGAGGCGGAGCGGGCGTTCGAGGAGGCTCTTCCGCGGATGAGACCAGGAGAACGCGCTCGCATGCTCGATGTCCGCGCGCTGGTCGGTCCGGACGAGCGCAAGACCATCGATCGCCTCGAGCCGGAGGCACGCGTTCGGTACGTGGCCGAGCTCTGGCGTGCGGCCGATCCGCTCTACCTCACCGCCGGCAACGAGACCCGGGTGGAGCATTTCGCGCGGTACGTGTATTCCCGCCTCTTGGAACATGCTCCGCCCGTGGGCGCCATGCCCCGGTGGGGGCCAGATCTCGAGAAGCTGACGCGGCGGTTCGGCGTTCCGGCCGGAACTGGGGAACGTGTGTGCGCTTTCGATGTTCGACTCGGCCGGAAGCCCACGGATGCTGATCGAGCGTGGATCACGACCCAGACGGGCTTTGACACTTGTGAGGGCAGACTCGAGCCGGTTACAGGCTTCTACGATCCGTATCAGCTCACCTACGTCCCCCCGTCGTTCAGCCACGAGATGCTCCCGCCCGAGGCCGACCCCGGCACCACGGAGTGGTTCTATGGACCGGTGGCGAAGGAGAACGGCTTCCACCCGCGCACGCTTCGCGACATGCGGCCCTTGGAGCACCAGCTCTGGCGAATCCCCGAGGGTGACTCAACGCTGCTGCGTGCCGACGTGGAGCTCGCCCTGGACGATACGGCGCCGGCCGACGCGCCCGTCGAGCTCGGCCTGTTCGTGCTCGACTCGACGCTCCAGATCATGACCGAGGCGCGCGACACGGTCCGCGCGCTCGGCAAGCTCGCCCGAGGATGGGTCGAAACGACGCTGCCCGAAGGGGCCTGGGCCTACAGCGTAGAGGCGCGCGAGACGGTGACGGGGCAGGCGGCGCGGGCCCGACACGAGCTTCCGCCGGCTCCGAGCGGAGACCTGGAGATCTCGGACCCGGTGCTGGTGGCGAGGAGAGCGGAGCGGCCGGCGCGCTCGGATCCGACGTTCCGTCCGTTCGGGTCGCTGCTGCTCGACCGGGACCCGCCGCTGAGCCTGTACCTGGAGGCTTCGGGGCTGCAGGCGGGCACCGACGGGAAGGTGCACTACCGGGTGGAGCTCCGGGTGGCGAAGGGGAGGGAGGGGGCGAGGAGTCGTCGGCGCTGGTGTGGACGCAGGAGGCGGAAGCGTCCGAACGCGTACCGATCCTCGTGGACCTCGGCGAGCTCCCCGTGGGCTCGGGGCTCTACCGGCTGATCGTCACGGTGCTCGACGAGACGTCGGGACGGGCCGCGATCGGGCAGAGGGTGCTGGAGGTGCGGTGAGTTGAAGGCGCCGGCGTACGGGCCCCCGTCACGCCAACAGCAACGGAATCTGCTTGGCGGCCACCGGCCGGAGCTGGAGCAGGGCACGGAACGCGGCGCGGTGAGCTTCGGCGTCGAGGGCCGAGCCGCCCGCGGCCTCGATGTACAACGCCGCCACCAGGTCGCGCCAGCGAAGCAGCTCGCGCCGGAGCGCGCGCCTCGGGTTCACTTGCACGGTGAGGTCCGTGAGGCGCAGGACGCGCTCGTAGCATGCGCGCAGCGACGGGGCGTCCCCGGGCGCGACGAAGCGGGCGGCCCGGTTCATCTCGTTGCCGATCATGAGGACCTGACGGTCGAGGTCGAACCGGGCCCAGCGCTCGGGGGTCAGCGACGCGTGCTGGGTCACGACAGCGGCTCCCCCTCGCCCACGAGCTCGAAGGTGAGCGCCTTCACCCGCTCCCGGATCTCCGGGTCGCCGATCTCCATGCTGAGGTTCCCCTGGGACGGACGGATGTTGATGAGGGACGTGTACTCGATGCATCCGTCCGGCTCGCGCCCCGGATAGTAGTTGGCGCCCCACAGGTCTTCCTGTCGGCTGCCGTCGTCCAGGAGAAGCTCCTCGGCGTCGGCGTGGAGCTCGCCGCCCA
>CAZVYM010000080.1:0-18702 GCA_964630935.1 uncultured Gemmatimonadaceae bacterium
TCACGAAGAGGAAGACCATGGGCACGGCGGTGACCACCACGTTGCGCTTCAGCCGCCAGAGGAAGGCGCTCACGACCAGGAGCGTGAGGGCTCCGGTGAGCTGGTTCGTGGTTCCGAACAGAGGCCAGATACGCATTCCTCCCGCGCCGCGGTCGACGCCCAGCGCCAACACGCCGATGGTCGCCACGGCCACGAGCGTCGCGACGATCCCGTTCTTGAGCGGCCTGATCCGGTACTGCGATCCGAGCTCCTCGAGGATGTAGCGCTGCAGGCGCACGCCGGTGTCCATCGTCGTGACCGCGAACGAGATCACCACCACCGCGGCGAAGATCGCGGCCACGTCGTGGGGAATCCCGAGTCCCTCGCAGAGCGAGCCCACGCCGTCGACGAAGGCGAGGACGCCGCCCGAGGAAGCGGACGCGAACGAGGCGTAGTGCTCGCGCCAGCCGTCGGCGCCGGCGTACAGCGCGAAGCCCGCGGTCGTGGCCAGGATGGAGGTGAGCGCCAGCGTGCCCTCGCCGACCATCCCGCCGTAGCCCACGTAGCGTGCGTCCGTCTCCTTGTCGAGCTGCTTGGACGTCGTGCCCGAGGCGACGAGCCCGTGGAAGCCCGAGATGGCGCCGCACGCGATCGTGATGAACAGGAGCGGGAACCAGCTCGGACTGTCCGCGGGGAGGTGGTGGTTGATGGCGGGCGCCACCACCACGGGATGGACGACCACGATCCCGGCGAAGATGACGGCCAGCGCCACGAAGAGCTGGTGGCTGTTGATGTAGTCCCGCGGCTGGAGCAGGAGCCAGACGGGCAGCGTGGAGGCCAGCGCCCCGTAGATCAGCATGACGATGACCCATCCGGCCCGAATCCCGTCCGTCACCGCCGCCGCCTGGGCAGCGGCCACGTTTCCGCCGGCCGCCTGCAGCTGCGCCGCCGTGGGTGCGAAGTGGAAGAAGTCCGGCAGCTGCGGGTGGATGTACTGTCCGAGCCAGATGTAGACGTAGAGCAGGATCAGGGCGACGATGCTCGGCACCAGGATGCCGGCGCGGGTGCGATAGACCAGCAGCCCCACCACGACCGCCGTCGGAAGCGCCATCCAGATCGGGAAGATCGCGCCCGGGTTCGCGATGAACAGGTTCGCGATCACCACGGCGAACACCGCGTTGACCATCAGGAGCAGGAAGAAGATCACGAACAGGAAGAGCACGCGAGCCCGCGAGCCCAGGACCTCCTGGGTCACGGTTCCGATCGACTGGCCCCGGTGGCGCACCGACAGCCAGAGCGCGCCGAAGTCGTGCACCGCGCCCGCGAAGATCGTACCGAGCACGACCCAGAGGAACGCGGGCAGCCAGCCCCAGATGACCGCGATGGCCGGGCCGACGATCGGTGCGGCACCCGCCACGGACGTGAAGTGGTGGCCGAACAGCACGTGCTTGTTCGTGGGCACGTAGTCGGTGCCGTCCTCGAACTGGTGCGCCGGCGTGACGAAGTCGGGGTCGAGGCGGTAGATGCGCCCCGAGATGTAACGGGAGTAGATCCGGTAGCCGGTGAGGAATGCCGCCAGACCGACGACGAGCAGAACGATTGCGCTCATGGGCCTTCAACGGGTCGCCGAGGAGGGCCCCGGCTCTGTGATCCTCGCTCCCCTCCCGGGCCCGGCGTGGGGTCTCAGGAATACCTCGGCGGATTCCTTCGACATCAACGCGTGCCGTGGAGGGCTCCGCCCGCCAACGTCTGACGTGAGCCCGGCCGGCGCAACCCGGAGCCAGGGAGCCTGGCCCTGCGAAGGGGCCGGCGGAGGCCTTCCAGGCATTCCAGCTCCCGACACCTTCCCTTCGGCGGCCCCCGCTCAGCGGTCGACCGTCATTCTCCGTCCCTCCCCAACCGCTCGAAGATCGCGTTCACCGTGGCTCGGCGCCCCCGCTCGAGCTCGACGACGACGGTCTCGCTCGGGACCTGCGGCGCGAAGCCGTGGCGCGCCATGGCCTCCTCGAGCTCGTCGGCGTAGAGGAGCACGGCCCGGACGCCCACGCGAAGACCCGTATAGACGTGGGGCTCGCCGTTTACGGGCGTCACCCCGTCTCCGGTCAGATCCAGGTCCGGGGTGAAGTGCGCCACCAGCATCCGGCCGCCCGGCCGAAGCACCCGAGCGGCCTCCGCGATGGCGCGGTCCCACTCGTCCAGGCTCTCCGCGTTCTGGTGGATACCGAGCGCGACGACCAGGTCGAAGACGCCCGAGCCCCACGTGGACAGATCGTCCATACGCCCATGTCGCACGCGCCGGCGGGCCTCCTCTTCGCCGAGGATGGGCGCCAGACGCCGCCGGGTCTCCTCGACCATGGCCGCCGAAGAGTCCAGGGCCTCCACGTGGACGCCTCGCTGCGCCAGGAAGACCGTATTGCGACCTCCGGCGCATCCGACGTCCAGCACGCGATCGTTCGCCGGGTCGAGCGTCGGGGCCAACGCGCTCAGCCGGTGGTCCGGATCCCGCTCGGCGAATCGCTGTACCACGTCCGGGCTCTCCCAGAACGGGGCCTGTTGCTGCTCGTCGCTCATTCCGTCAATCTCCGTCGGGTCCCGAGACCCGGGATCCTTCGCAGCCCGACCCGCGGTCTCGGCGGTCCGCCCCCGGGAGGACCGCCTCGCGCATCGGGCTGTCGGTTCGCTCTCAACGTCGTGGGAAGTCGATCATGCGGAAGATAGCATTCGCGGGAATCGTCCTACTCGCGCTCCGGGCCCTCCCGGCGCAGGCTCAGCAATCGTTCGACGCCCAGGTCGACACGGTCGCCCATCGGATCCTGGAGCGCACGGGCGTGCCGAGCGCCTCGGTCGCCGTCGTCCGGAACGGCAGGCTCGTGTACGCCCAGGCCTACGGAGAAGCGCAGCTCGACCCGAAGCGGCCGGCGAGCCCCGACATGCGCTACAGCATCGGCTCGATCAGCAAGCAGTTCGCGGCCGCCTCGATCCTCCTGCTCCAGGAGCAGGGCAAGCTCTCGCTCGACGATCCGGTGTCACGCTTCCTGCCGGATCTGACCCGGGCCGACGAGGTCACGATCCGGGAGCTGCTGTCGCATACCTCGGGCTACCAGGATTTCTGGCCCCAGGACTACGTCCCCCCGGCGATGCTGAAGCCCACGACGCCGCAGAAGATCCTGGACCAGTGGGCGAAGAAGCCGCTGGACTTCGATCCGGGCACGAAGTGGCAGTACAGCAACACGAACTACGTGATCGCGGGAATGATCGTCGAGAAGGTGAGCGGCGTCCCGTTCTTCCGGTTCATCGAGGATCACATTCTCTCGCCGCTGAAGATGCAGAGTGCCATCGACTTCGATCGCTCGGGGCTCACGAAGTCCGACCCCGTCGGCTACTTGCGCTACGCCCTCGGGCCGCTGCGGCCGGCGCCGGCCGAGGGCACCGGATGGATGTTCGCGGCGGGTGAGCTGGCGATGACCCCGACGGACCTGGCCAAGTGGGACATCGCCATGATCGACGAGAGCCTGCTGAAGCCCGCGTCGTACCGCGCGCTCGAGACCGAGGTGCTCTTGAAGAACGGCGTGGGCACGGGATACGGGCTCGGCGTCGACGTCGGCATGCAGGGAGGCCACCGGATCATCTCCCATACCGGCGAGGTCTCCGGGTTCACGGCGGCCAACCTCGTCTTCCCGGACGATTCCGCGGCGGTGGTCGTGCTCACGAACCAGGACGCGGCCAGCGCGGCCAGCGGCATCGCGCAGGGGATCAGCTCGCTGCTCTTCACCACGCAGGACGAGAACACCGCGGCGCGGACGCAGCAGGCGCTCGAGATCTTCAAGGGACTGCAGATGGGCACCATCGACCGCGCGCTCTTCACGGACGACTGCAACGCCTACTTCAGCGACCAGGCGCTGGCCGACTTCGCGGCCAGCCTCGCCCCGCTCGGCCAGCCGAAGTCGTTCGTACAAACCAGGGAGTCGTACCGCGGCGGCATGCTGCTGCGTGTCTTCCAGGTCACGTTCGCGAGCCGCACGCTGCGCGTGTGGACCTTCCAGATGCCGGACGGAAAGCTGGAGCAGTACCAGGTCGCCGCGACGAGCTGAGTCACCGGGGGGACGCCCCGCCGAGGGTCGGGAGCCTTCGCGGTTCCCGGCCCGGGACGTTCCCTTCCTCCGGCGAGCGGTAACCCTCCTTCGGCGACCGGCTTCCCCTTCGGCAACCGCTCTCCGGGCGGGGCGGCCGGCTCCCCCTCCTCGCCGAGCACACCCGGCCTCCGTACCCCACCAGGATTGCCCGCGCGTCCCGTCGGCCCTACCGTGCCCCTCTTTCGTACGGGCCCATCGAACCCTCATCCCGAGCCTCCCGTGACCACTCGACGCACCGTCCTGCTCGCCTTGCTCGTCGCGTCGCCCGCCGCCGCTCAGCAGCTTCCGGGCTACACATCGTCCAACACCGCCGCCGAGCGCACGCTCGAGCAGAGCGCCATCGCCACGCCCGCGCCCGCCAGCGCCGAAGCCCACTCCAAGGCGCTCTCGAAGGAGATCCACGTGGCGGGGACGCCGGCCCAGGCTCGGACGCGCGACTACGTCATCGACCAGATGAAGAAGTGGGGCCTGGATACGGAGGTACGCACCTACGAGGTATGGATGCCGATTCCCACGGCCGTCCACCTGTGGCGCGTCGACGGTCGAGCGAAGGAGCTGCCGCTGTCCGAGCCGCCGGTCGAAGGAGATCCGACCTCGTCGCTTCCGCAGTACCCCACGGTGAACGGGTACAGCGGGGTGGGAGACGTCACGGGCCAGGTGGTCTACGCCAACTACGGCCTCATCGAGGACTACGCCCGTCTCGACTCGGCCGGCGTGTCGGTAAGGGGCAAGATCGTCGTCGTGCGCTATGGCCGGAGCTTCCGCGGCATCAAGGCGCGGGAGGCCGAAAAGCACGGCGCGGCGGCGCTGATCATGTACAGTGACCCGCAGGACGATGGATACGTGCGCGGCGACGTGTACCCCGAGGGCCGGATGCGGCCTCCGGCAGGCGTCCAACGCGGCAGCGTGCTGAACGTCGACGGCGATCCCTCTACGCCGGGATGGCCGAGCACCGACGGTGCGAAGCGGCTCACGCTGGACCAGATGGACCTGCCGCACATCCCCGTCATCCCGATCGGCTACGGCAACGCCATCGAGCTCCTGCGCGACCTTCACGGGGCCGACATTCCGGACCAGTCTTGGCAGGGGGGCCTGCCCTTCCGGTACCACGTCGGCCCGGGGCCGGTCCAGGCGCGCATCCAGGTCCGGGACGACCGGGACAGCGCCGGCTACAAGAAGATCTGGGACACGTTCGGGATCGTGCGCGGCACGGAGTTTCCGGACGAGATGGTCATCATCGGCGGGCACCGCGACGCGTGGGGCCCGGGAACGGCGGACAACGTGAGCGGCACGGTGAGCGTGCTGGAGGCCGCCCGCGCGATCGCGGCCGAGGTGAAGCAGGGCCACCGTCCCAAGCGCACGATCGTGTTCGCGACCTGGGACGCGGAGGAGTGGGGCCTGATCGGCTCCACCGAATACGTCGAGGACGACTCGCTCCGACTCTTGCAGGGAGCGGCGGCCTATCTGAACCAGGACGTGGCGGCCCAGGGCGTGCGGTTCGGAGGCGGGGGGTCACCTTCCTTGAGATCGACGCTGCGCGATGTCGCCCGAGAGGTCCAGGACCCGAACGGTCGGGGGACCGTCTATCAGGTCTGGCGTGACGCGGCCGGGGTCACCGGCTCGGAGGAGCCCCGCATGGGCGACCCGGGCGGCGGCTCCGACTTCGCCGGCTTCTACAACCACCTGGGCATCCCCATCGCCGAATGGGGGTTCGGAGGGCCGGGCGGCGTGTACCACTCGCAGTACGACGACTTCAGCTGGATGTCGAAGTTCGGAGATCCGGGCTTCGAGTACCACGCGACCGCCGCGCGCATCGGGGCGGCGATGGTCCTGCGCCTCGCCAACGCCGACGTGCTCCCGTACGACTACGTCGAGTACGCCGAGACCATGAAGCGCTACCTGCCCGACATCGACCGTCAGCTCGCGGCCGAGCATTGGGCGACCACGACGGCCCCCGTCGCCGAGGCCCTCTATCGCTTCGGCAACGCCGCGGCCGCCTTCGACTCGGTGCGCGACGCACTCCTGTCCGGCACGCGCCCGTCGAAGCAGAAGCTCGCCGAGGTGAACGCGGCGCTACGGCAGGTGGAGCGCTCGCTGACCCGTCCCCAGGGGCTGGAGGGCCGCGCCTGGTTCCGCGACCTGATCTACGCCGCCGACGAGGACAACGGATACGCCACCATGGTCTTCCCGTCGGTCAAGGAAGCGATCAGGGCCGGGGACGCGGCGCGAACCGCGAGCGAGATCGCCGACCTGGCGGCACACTTCGACGCGGCGACGGCGGCATTGGAGAAGGCGAGCCGGGCGGCCTCGGACTGACCCCGGCTCGGGCGGCCTCGGACTGACCCCGGCTCGGGCGGCCTCGGACTGACGCCCCTCTCGGCCAGGAGCCTGTTCGAGGAACCCGGCAGGCGCTCACCCCGACGACCCCGAGGGGCCTCAGTCCTCCAGGAGTGGAGGTCCTTTCGTGTCCTTCACGCCGAGCGCCACCCCGGTCCCGACCCCCGCTCCGAGCGCGATGGCCGTGCCGGCCCCGATGATCGGGATGACCGCGACGAGCGGCGCCGCGATCACCGACGTGGCCACCCCGGCCCACAGGCCGAGCATGGGCTTCTCCACCAGCTTGGTGTACCGGAGTTTCCTGCCCACGAACTGCCTTGACTTGATGTGGCCGACCACACCGCCGATTCCGGCGACTGCGGCGGCGATTCCAGCGGTGATGAACATGGCTCTCTCCCGGGGGACGAAGCATCCTGCACCTGACCATCCCTACGAACCTCGACGTCACTCTGTTCCGGAAGGGTCGGCGCGCTCGATGCCGTACTTCGACATTCGATACCGGAGCGTCTGGCGTGTGATCCCCAGATCCCGGGCCGCGGCGGTCACGTTCCAGTCCCGGCGCGCGAGCGCTTTCCGTATCAGGCCCTCCTCGACCTCCTCGAGTCCGGCCGAGCCGTCGAGCGCCACGGACGCGGCGGTCTCGACCGGTCGCTCGAGCCCCGAGACGGTGGCGGCGCCGGTCCCCGGCGACTGCCAAGCCCCGGCCGACTCAGGCCCTTCCGTGAGGCGGAGCCACTGCTCCGGAAAGACCTCCGAGTCCGCCAGCAGCACACAGCGCTCGACCACGTTGCGCAGCTCGCGGACGTTGCCCGGCCAGGAGTAGGCCCGCATGCGTGTCCACACCGAATCCGGCACGCGCGTGACCCTCTTGCCCGAGCGGGCGTTGAACTCGGAGACGAACCTCCACGTGAGCGTCTCCAGGTCCTCCAGCCGTTCGCGGAGCGGAGGGAGCTCCACGGTCACGACCGCGAGCCGGTGGTAGAGATCCTGGCGGAAATCGCCCGCGCGCACGAGCGAGGGAAGATCACGGTTGCTCGCCGCGAACACGGCCACGTCCACGTCGATCTCCCGTTCGCCGCCCACGCGTCGCACACGGCCGTCCTCCAGGGCCTTCAAGAGCTTGGCCTGCAGGGTGGCGTCCATGTCCGAGATCTCGTCGAGGAGGAGCGTGCCGCGATGCGCCTGCTCGAACAGGCCCCGATGCCGCGCGGTGGCTCCGGTGAAGGCGCCGGCCTCGTGTCCGAACAGCTCCGACTCCAGGAGATCGCCGGGGATCGCCGCGCAGTTGACCTCGACGAGCGGGCCCTTGGCGCGTACGCCGCCGTGATGGAGGATCCGGGCGACGAGCCCCTTGCCCGTGCCGGTCTCTCCCGAGATCACGAGTGAGCCGAGAGCCGCGCCCATCAGACGGGCGAGCATCTGACGCACCGATCTGGCGGGCGCGCTCTCTCCGACGAACGCCTCCAGCGGGTAGCGGCGGTTGCCGCGCGCGGCCTGGTCGTCGATCGCGCGCTGTGCCTCGGCGCTCCGGCGCGCGCCCGCGACCACGACGTCGAGCCGGTCCTGGCTGCACGGCTTCTCGAGGAAGTCGTACGCGCCCAGCCGAATGGCGCGCACGGAGTCCGGCACGGTTCCGAAGCCGGTGAGGAACACCCACTCGGAGATCGAAGTCGGCCCGTGCGTCCGACGCTCCTCCAACAGGTCGAGGGCGTTGCCGTCCGGGAGGTTCATGTCCGAGATCACCACCACCGGATCGAGCTCCGACAGTCGGGTTCGTGCCTCCGCGAGCGTCGAGGCGCGCTCGGCCTCCCAGCCCTGGGCCACGTAGTGTCGGACCAGCTCTCGGCCGAGGAGCTCCTCGTCCTCGATGACCAGCAGGCGCCCGCTCATGACCGGCATGGGAGCGAGACGCGCACGACCGCTCCTCCTTCGGGCCCGTTCTCGAGCGACACCTTGCCGCCGAGATCCGTGACCGTGCGCTCCACCATCGCCAGCCCCAGTCCGGTGCCCACCGGCTTGCCGGTCACGAACGGCTGAGGACCTCGGGCGAGCATCTCCGCGGAGAAGCCCGGACCGTCGTCCGAGACCACGATCTCCGTGCCCGAGTCCTTCGCCACGGCCCGGACCCACACGTGGCCTTGACGCACGTCGAGCGCCTCGATGGAGTTGAGGACGAGGTTGAGCAGCATCTGTCGAATCCTGTCGCGAGGTAGCTCGCACACGAGCCTCTCCGGAACGTCGGCGACGAGCTCGACGCTCTCCGACACCTGGTGCCGCAGCAGGCCCAGAAGGTCACCGATGAGCTCGCCCAAATCCGTGGCCACCGGGGGCTCGGGCTCGTGGCGGGTCTCGGCCAGGTACCGGTTGAGCTCCCGGCTCACGCGCTGGACTTCGCCGATCACCGGCGTGATCCGCTCCTCCACCACGGGATCCGCGCTGTCCTTCCGCAGGTTCTCGAGCGCCATCATCACACCGGCCAGCGGGTTGCGCAGCTCGTGGGCCACCGCCGACGCCGTGACGCCCGCCGCGGCCAGGCGCTCCGCCGTCGCCAGGCTGCGATGCTGCTCCAGGAGCGTGCGGGTGGCGGTGTACACCTTCCGTTCCAGCGTGCGCGCCCGATCATGGTGCTCCTGCTCCAGTGCGGTGAGCCGCGTGACCAGCTCGTTGTAGTTGTTGAACAGGGGAGCGAGGAGCGGGTCGACGCCGTCGACCTCGATCCGCGCGAAGTCCCGCTCTCCCAGCCGGGACAGCAGCTCCCGGAGCTCCTCCATGGGCTTCAGGACTCTCGTGCGCGCCGTCCACGCGCCGATGAGCGCGAGGAGAAGGAGCCCCCCCAGCGCCCCGAGCACCGCCGTCTCTTCGCGCCGTCCGTCGCGCCGGATCTGATCGAGGAGGTTCGATTGGGCTCTGACCTCGGCATCGTGGATCTCGCTGAGCAGGCTCACGGCCGCCAGCAGCGTGGAGCCAGGGACCACGCCCGACGTACCCAGGAGCACCTGGAGCTCGTTCAGACGCTCGTGCGTCTCGGCGTCGAGGTTCAGGTTCTGGGCATCCGCCAGCTCCAGCCGCACGTCGTCGACGAGGTACCCGCGGGTGGAAACCAGCCCTCCGACCTGGTCGAGCAAGGTCTGCTGCACCTGGATGCGCAACGACTGGAGCTTCGCGGTCTCGGCCAGCCGCTGGCGGATGAGCTCGGTTCGCTCCTGGTTGCGTCGCACGCTCGAGAAGAGAACGACCCCGACGCCCCCGATGAGAAGGGTGGCGCTCAGGGGCACGACCCAGCGTGCCTGCGCGAGCAGCCAGAGCCGGAATGGCCGGCGCGCCGTGCCCTCGGAGGTTCGCTGATTCATGGCCTGAACCGATCGTGAATTCGACGGAGCATCAATGAGACTCTCTCGAGAGTACACCGTCAACCTGGAACGATGCGGTCGGATCGACCTCTTCGAGAGTGGCTCATATCAACCAAACCGCACCGGATGCACCAACATCGGCTCAAAACGACCACCACGCCACCTACTGTAATGCATTGCCAGCAATACACTTAAGGAATGGCACGTGCCCTGCATGGGGGTAGGTCGACCGTCGCCCGAGGCACTCGATCGGAGTGGCCGCGGGCCGAAAATCGAAGACGGAGAACGATACGATGTCGAGGGCACGCACGGGTCACACGCTACGCCGGTTGGGGGTCGTCGCGATCGTCGCGACGCTGACCGGCTGCGGCTCGTGGGCTCGGAAAGACGTGCAGGACGCCCCGCAAGGCGACGCCGGCACGGCGGACGCGCCGGAGGCCACCGCACCGAAGATCAGCGAAGACGTCTGGGTCGCGCTGGCCGGGCTACCTCGCACCCATCTCATGCGGGCCAGGGAGCTCTTCATGGTGCATCAGAGGGACGACGCGGCGAAGGACTTCGAGGCCGCGGGCGCCCTGGTCCGTCTGGAATCCGCACATGCGCGGAACCGGGAGCTGAGCTTGAGACTCGACGGAGCGGGGATCGAGCTGCGGGAGCTGGGCCGGAGCATCCAACGCCAGGGAACGGCTCCCGTGCAGCAGATCGACGACGTGATGACCCGAGCCTATTTGGCGCTCGCCGAGGACCACAGGGCCTGGGCGGCCGAAGCCGTCGAAAACGGCCGGCCCGTTCCCGCGAGCAAATACCTGGAGACGAGCGCGGAAGAGCTCGAGGACGCGTACAAGCGCTCCAACCTGGAGCTCACGAAGCAGACCGAATCGACGCTGGTGGGCGCGCGCGCCGCAGCCGAGCGGCTGGCGACGGACGCGTCGGGAGATGCAGTGAAGGGAGCGAGGGCCGCCTTGGGCGCGCTCGAAAAGGACTCCACGGTCCTCGAGGGCGCATTGGGCGCTCGTGGACGATAGACGCGGTACGAGACGAGGAGGAAGATCCATGTGGAACAAGCTGAAGAACAAGCGAATCGCGCAGGGAGGGCTCGTGGCCTTGCTCGTGACCGTGGGTGCGGGTTGGGCCTGGGCGAGCCAGACGCACGCGCAGCGGGCCGTGACGAGCACGCTGCCCGCCGTCGCCGCGACCACGCCGAGCACGCAGCCGGCTGCCGTGCCTGCGACGGGCGGCCCCGAGACGGTGAGCATGTCTTTCGCCGAGCTGGCGAAGGAGGTGACCCCGGCGGTCGTCAATATCGAGGTCGAGAAGAAGGCGGACGCGGAGAGCTCCCCGGACATCCAGCAGATCCCCGAGCCGTTCCGGCAGTTTTTCCAGAATCCCCACGCGCAGCCGGGGCAGCAGGCACCCGAGTTCGCGGGGGGTAGCGGCTTCATCGTGAGCCCGGACGGCCACATCGTCACGAACGCCCACGTCGTCGACAACGCCGACAAGGTCACCGTGACGCTCAAGGACGGCCGCCAGTTCCCCGCCAAGATCATGGGAATCGATCCCACGACCGACATCGCGGTGATCGACATCGACGCCACCGGACTTCCCACGCTGTCGTTCGGAAATTCCTCCAACCTGCAGGTGGGCGAGTGGATCATGGCCGTCGGCAACCCCGGCATCGGAGGCGGCGATCAGCTCGACTACACCGTGACCGCCGGCATCGTGAGCGCGAAGGGGCGCCCGCTGCAGATCACCCAGCAGTCGCTCGAGCACAACCCGAACTACGGTGACAAGCTGGCCGGGTACGCGATCGACAACTTCATCCAGACCGACGCGGTCATCAATCCGGGCAACTCCGGTGGCCCGATGGTGGACATGGCCGGTCACGTGGTCGGGATGAACTCCGCCATCGAGAGCTCGAATGGCTACTACGAGGGCTACGGCTTCGCGATCCCGTCGAATCTCGTCAAGCACGTGGCGGACGACCTGATCGCACACGGCCACGTCGACCGACCGCTTCTGGGCGTGAGGATCCAGAGCGTGGCCCCCGCGGACGCCCAGGTCTACGGACTCCCGTCGGTGTCCGGGGCCCTGGTGCAGGAAGTGACCGATGGTGGCCCGGCGTCCAAGGCCGGCCTCGAGCAGCAGGACGTCATCTGGTCCGTCAACGGCCAGCACATCGAGCGCAGCGGCGAGCTCCAGCAGCTCATCGCCGAGCACGAGCCGGGCGACGTGGTGGACCTCCAGATCTACCGCAACAAGAAGCTGCAGGACGTCAAGGTGAAGCTCGGCAAGGCCCAGCTGCCCTCGGGCAACAAGGCTTCGAGCAGCGCGCCGGCCATGTCGGCCGAGCGGCTCGGGATCGACGTCCAGGAGATGGACGCCCAGATGGCCGACCACTACGGCTTCGACTCGCCGGGTGGAGCGGTGGTCACCCAGGTGAGGCCCTGGGGGCCCGCCGGACGGCGCGGCGTCCAGCCTGGAGAGAAGATCGTCGGGCTCAACGGCCACAAGATCGCCCATGCCTCCGATTTCAAGGAGGAGCTGTCCAAGATCAAGGGCAACTCGGTGGCCTCCCTCAAGATCGAGGACTCCGACGGAACGACCCGGATCGTCAACCTGATGGTCGGTCAGTGACCTGATCCGGAGAAGGACCCACTCGGGCCGGCCCACTCCGGGGCCGGCGCGGGTGAACCCCGCCCGGGGCGCGTCCCCGGGCGGGGTCTTTCTTTCCTACTCCAGGACGACCGTCCGGCGGTCCTCGGCGACCCGCACGTCGAGACCCAGCCTGCGCTCGGTGACCTTGCGCAAGGCATCCGCCTCCCCGGGCTCGCCATGTACCAGCCAGACTTTTCGCGGCGCCTCCGGCATCGAGCCGAGCCAGTCGAGCAGCTCGCTCTGATCGGCGTGGCCCGACAACCCGTCCATCGTCGTCAGCTCGGCACGAATCGGCACCTCGCGACCGTGGATCTTCACGTGCTTCGCGCCCCCGAGCAGAGCCGCACCACGGGTCCCTTCCGCCTGGTGCCCGGTCAGAAGGAGCGTGTTGCGGCGATCGGGGCCGTAGGCCTTCAAGTGGTGGATGATGCGCCCCCCGGACAGCATTCCCGCCCCGGCGATCAGGACCATCGGCCCCACCCTGCTGTTGAGCGCCTTGGACTCCTCGACGGTCCTGGTGTAGCGCGCGACGGTGAAGGCCTCCGCCACGGCTTCCTTCGTCAGGCGATGGAAGGACGGAAACCGCAGGTACAGGTCCTTCACGTCGATCGCCATGGGACTGTTCAGGTAGACGGGCACTCGGGGCACCTCGCCGGACGCAAAGATCTTCGAGAGGGCGTACAGGATGAGCTGCGCCCGCCCCACCGCGAACGCGGGAACCATGAGGATCCCGCCCCGGCGCATCGTGCGGCGCAGCACGAGGGAGAGCGCCGCCAGGGGATGGATGGTCGGATGCTCACGCCCGCCGTACGTCGACTCCATGACCACGAAATCGGCGGGAGGTGGCGGCTCCGGAGCGGGAATCAGGAGATCGTCCGGACGTCCGAGGTCTCCGCTGAACAACACCGACCCACCCGATGTCTCGACGCGGACGGAGGCGGCGCCGAGGATGTGGCCGGCCGTGGTGAACCTGAAGGTGATGCCGTCCACCTCCACGGAGCGGTCGAGCGGCACCGGGCGAATCTGAGGCCCTACCAGCTTGGCTTCTTCCTGCGTGTAGAGCGGCAAGGCGGGCTTGTGGCGCGTATGCCCCTTCCTGTTCGCGTAGCGCGCGTCCTCCTCCTGGAGATGTCCGGAATCGGCCAGGAGAATCCGCGTCAGCTCTTCGGTCGGCTCCGTACAGTAGATGGGGCCCGTGTAGCCCTGCTTCACCAGCACAGGCAAGAAGCCGGAGTGATCGAGGTGCGCGTGCGTCAGCACCACGGCGTCGAGCGACAAGGGATCGAACGGGAGCGCCTCACGGTTGCGTAGCCGCAGCGCCTTCAAGCCCTGGAAGAGTCCACAATCGACGAGCACCCGCTTGGTGCCCGAGGTGAGCAGATGGCGCGATCCGGTCACCGTTCCGGCAGCGCCGAAGAAAGACAGGTTCATCCAACTTCGCTCCCGTTCCAACGTTCTTCACCGACGGCGTGGAGGACCCGTCGCGCGTGCTCCGGGACCCCCGTGACGTCGACGCGAATGCCGGCGCGGCGCACGTCGTCGAGCATGTCCGCGAGCGTCGATGCGCCGGTCAGGTCGATCCGGCCGAGGCCGGAGCAGTCGATCACCAACCTCGTGACGTCCTTCTCCACGGCGAGGCTCGAGAGGATCTCGTCCTCGAGCGCCGGAGCCGAGCCGAACCAGAGCACGCCTTCCGGCGTCAGGCGCAGCGTGTCGCCGTCGCGGCGGATGGCCACGTCCAGCTGGACTTCCCGAAGCAGGTGCACCGCACCGGCCGTGAGGATGCCCAGCAGGACCGCATGATCGAGGTGCGGCGAGAGCGCGAGCGTGAGCCCGAAGGTCGTCCAGCCCACCAGGGCTTGCCCCCTCGAGAGAGACCAGAGCCCCATCAGCTCCCTGGGGCGGAAGATCTTCCAGATGGCGGCGATGACGATGCCGGCGAGAACGGCCTGAGGCAGCGGCGCGAGAATGCTCGAGAAGGGCAGGAAGACCAGGACGGCCGCGCCGGCCACCATTCCCGCCCAGCGGCTCTTCGCCCCCGACAGACGGGCCAGGCCGCTGCGCGCGAACGAGCCCCCCACGGGGAACGCCCCGGAGAGCCCCGCGGCGATGTTCGCCACGCCCTGGCTCAGGAACTCGCGATCCGGATTCCAGCGCTCCCGGTCCTCCGACGCGAACACCCGCGAGATCGATGCCGCCTCCGAGAACCCGATGAGCGCGATCACGATGCCCGGCAGCACCAGGGAGGGCAGCCGGCTCCAGGGCAGCGAGAGGGAGATCGGGGGCAGGCCGGGCGGAATCGACCCGACCGTCGCACCCCGGTACGCGGTCAGCGCGGAATAGACCGTACCGCCCACGGCGGCAAGGAGAACCCCGGGAAAGAGCGGATGGATCTTCTGCCCACCCGCGATCACGAGAACCGTGACGACCGACAACCCCACCGCCGCGCGGTTCCACGACCCGGGATGCCCGAGAGCCCAGCCCGCGCGCTCGAGGAGGCCGCCGGCCGGGGCGGTGCTTCCCAGCGCGGCCGGCAGCTGGAGGGCGACGATCAAGATGGCCGCCGCGGACATGAATCCCGTCAGGAGGGGGCGGGACATGAGGTACGAGAGCCATCCACCGTGGAGGAGCCCCACGGCCACCCGGGCGACGCCCACCACGATGGCCAAGAGAGCCGCCAGCTTCACATACGAGACCGAGCCGGACGCGGCCAGCGGCACGAGTGCCCCGAACGTGAGCAGCGACGTGGTCGAGACGGGGCCGGTCTGCAGATACGGCGACGAGGCGAAGAGCGCCGCGACGATGCATGGGAGCGCCGCCGCGTAGAGGCCGTAGTGGCTGGGCATGCCCGCCACCTCGGCCTGGGCCATCGACTGTGGAATGAGGATGATGGCGACGCTCAACCCCGCGACCACATCGCGCACCGAGAATCGGTGCTCGGGAGCCGTCCGGACGGGTGCCATCCCGGAACCTACACGCGCGGCGGGGACGTCGATAGACGTCCCCGCGGCAAAGGTTCTAGGGTCTGTCGGGCCTCAGGGTGTCTCCAGGTGCCTCATGCCGTCGACGAGCCAGGTCGGCGCCCGGGCGCGGGCCCCCTCGCGCGACATCTCTCCGTTCTGGAGCGGCGCGATCGCAGCGAGCACGCGGTCGAGCGCCTGCTCGAGCTGCACCTGGGCTTCCGGGTCGGTGCCCGCCGCCTCGATGACCGGATCGGCCGAGACGCGCTGCCCCCTCAAGGGCTCGTAGCTGACGCGACCCTCGAGCGAGACGAGCGTCTCGTGCAGGGACAACGACGCCGCCGCGAGCTTCCAGACCCTCGCATAGAGGGCGTCTCGATCGGCCCGATCGGCTTCGAAGTCGCTGGCGGCTCCCGCGGTCCGGAGGCTGCGCATCGGGCCTCCGATCCCGGCCCGCGCCGCCGCGTTCAGATAGGCGTTGCGGTACAGATCGACCTCACTCCCGTGGGCCGATTCCACGAACTTCAGGTAGCGCTCCCAGTAGTCCTTCACCTGCGGGTAGTCCGACGCATCGGCCAGGTATTTTCCCTGGAGCCAAATGGTCGGCACCCGCCCGACACCCAGACCGATGCGGAGCTCGTCGATCGACTTCACGAAGCCATCGAACGCCGCTTCCCTGACCGACGCCTCCGTGGCGGCCGAAGGACGCGTCTCCGGTGTCGCGGGGTCCACGCTCCTCGCGGAGAACGCGCCCCCGGTCCGCAAGGCCGACCATGCGACCGTGGCCGTCGCGGCCAATCCCACGCAGAGCACGGCCGAGACGCCGGCCCACCAGGCCCAACGACCCCAACGACGCCGGGCGGACGAGCGGGTGCGGTCCGGCCGCTTCACGCGGAGCGGAGCCGTGGAGGTGGTGAACGGCTGCGTGGTGGTGGCGGAATGACGCGAGCGCTCCCGCGTGGTGGCGGGCGGTGACGCCGGTCGCGGCATGACACCGCTGAGCGTTCCCGACTCCGGTCCGACCAGAGTCAGGTTGCTCACGAGGTCCAGCCCGTCGTCCTGCTCGGCCCGCCGTTCCTGCTCCATGCGAGCGATGAAGGCTTTGGCCTCCTCCTCGGGCGAGGCTTCCTCGATGTCGACCAGCTGGATCATGGGCTCGTCGCCATCGGCCCAGCCGATCAGGCCCTCGCCCGCCCCCGCCCCTGGCACCTCGGCCTTCGTCGCCTCTGCCCTCGACCCCTCTGTCGCCTCCTCTCCGTCCTTCGCAACCAGCGGATCCTCGCTCAACTGGTAGGCAGGATGGTTCCGCGCCGGTGCCCACTCTCCAGTGAGCCCGTCGAATACCAGGTCGTCCGGCGTGATGTCGCCGGCCTGCACCTTCTGCACGAAGGCGTCGAGGGTGTCGAGCGCGAACTCGCCACCTCCCGCAACCCGAATCCGAAACCGTGCCATCATGGTCAGCGCCGCTTCCTCTCCGAATCTGACGTCTCCCCGCGTTGCCGAGAGGAGACGCGTACGCCGACACCTCGAGGCGCCGGCGGGCCGTTCCCGACAGATGCCGGAGAGGACCGCTCAGGTCGGTTGCCGGCCAGGAAGACGCCCTTCCCTACGCAACCCCGACGCTGCCGTCGGTCGGGCCGGCTCACCCTGTGAACAGGGGTCGGAGGGCGCCGGAGCGGCCGACACCCACCCTTATCTCAAAGCTAGAAACGCCTCGGCGCGCGATGCAAGGAAAATCGCCAGAGGTCTTGCAGAATGCCTCGTGGGCTCCGGACCCCGGCCTTCCGGCCGCCGAAAACGATTCAGTCGCGCGGCGTGTTTCGGGGCGTGATGTCGCGGGAGAGGTACTTGACGTAGGTGGCGAGACGGGCCCCTTCGGACGCCTCTCTCTTTCGCCTCGCGGCCCGGAGGCGCAGACCTTGCCAGATTGCCGAGGCGAGGACCATGAGGATCGAGGCGGCGACCACCACGAGACCGGCGTCGCCGGTAATACCTGACGAAAAGCCCAGGAAGCACACGACCGCGCCCGTCAGGACCTGGACCAGCGCGGCGATCGGCACGCTCACGTGCGTGCGAGAGCTCGTGCGCAGGGACACGAGCCCCGCCGCGATGACGAGGAGGCCCGTGAGGATCAAGAAGGGGCTCATGGACGGGAGATTACGCTGCCCGCCATCGCTTCGCGACCCCACCCCTGGTGTTCGACGCGCGAAGGCCTATGCTTCGTGGCTCACCGCAGCCCCTCACATGGAGCTCCCTCGCCGAACATGAACGGTGGACGTGTGACCGTCGGACCCCTCGTCGGCGTCGCTTGCGCCCTCGTCCTGGCCGGGGCCGAGCCTGCCTCTGGCCAGAGCCGGTCGTTCGGCCCGCTCGTCTTCGAGGAGCAGAGTCCTCTGCAGCGGGTCTCGTTCACTCCGATGATCGAGGGGGCGGATCTGATCCCGCGCGGACAGATCCGATCCGGAATCGCAGTCGGCTACTCCAACATCTTCGAGCACGACTCCACCTCGACGCACCGGCTCTTCCTGGACATGGAGCAGCTGCTCACGACGACTACGCTCCGGTACGGCCTGAGCGACTCGTGGGAGGTCGGCGGCCGTCTGACCTTCGAGAGCAGCGGCGGTGGGATTCTCGACAGCTTTCTGAGCCGGTTCCATCATGCGCTCGGACTCAGTGACGCCGACCGCGCGGCCTATCCGTTCAACGAGTTCAAGGTCCAGCTGGAGGACGGCTCCGGACGGATCCGGCTACAGGAGGCCAGCCGTGAGATGGGCGTGGACAATGCGCGCCTGTTCGCCAAGTGGCAGGCCTACCGCTCTACCGACGGCCGCCGCCTGCTGAGCGTGAAGGCGGTCGGGGAGGTGCCCGCCGACCGGAACCCCATCGGGGGAAAGCGGGCCAACCTGGCCCTCATGGCTTTGGGGCGCATGTCCTGGACACGCTATCACCTGCACGCCATGGTGAGCGCTTCGACCGTGCGGGTGTCGCCCGAGCTCCGGGGGCTGGTCCGCTCGTCGGCGTGGTTCGCCATGATCGGGGCGGAGCGGTCGCTGGACACGTGGCTGTCCGCGGTGGCCGAGGTCACCGCCGCGACGCCGCGCATGAGGGGATTCGGGGATCAGCAGGTGGACGGCTGGCCGATCAACCTCGTCCTGGGCTTCGCGGGTCGAGCGGGCAGGGAGTGGCGCTGGGACGTGAGCTTCCAGGAAGACACGCCCCCCACTCGCCCCTCCGTCGACTTCACCGCAGGTATACACCTCTCCCGGACCTGGTAGGATGCGCGTCACT